>JADCJJ010000250.1 GCA_020247085.1 Myxococcaceae bacterium
GGAAACGGACTCGACGAGGAGTTCTCACTTCAGCCCCTCGAGGCAGAACTCTGGACGTGGAGGAGTTCGAACCCAGCGGGTATCTGCTTGGCGCTCCCGCGTTGGACGACTGGGAATCTCGCGTCGGCACTTGGCGTCATTTGTTTAGGGAAAGTCAGCGGCCGCGCATGCTTCTTTGACAATTTCAACCCAACAGACCCAACCCAGATGAAGGATGAGCCACCACGCTTCAGTCCCGTCCCAATCTCACGACTCGTTGGGGGGCTTGATCTTGTAGATAAAATTGGTGGGATGTGCACTGATTGTCACAGAGGAGAGAATCCGTTCATAATCCATCCAGAAAAGAGGGCTTTTGAGGCCCTGATCGCTAGTGACGAAGCCTTCGGTTATCTGACTCCTGCCAATCGCTGGTATTTGCCGCTGGTCGCAGGCGTGTGGCGCCAGAATCCAGGTCCACTTCAGCGAATTCGCGCCTATGCATCTGAGGGTTCATGCCGAGAGTGTCATGAACTGCCGGAGGTTGATAGTCAGGGGGCGTTCTGTAAGGAAATATTCGAGCAGTCTGTCGGTCGGCTCGACGAGACCATGCCGCCGCGCGGAACCTTGGCGACGCCCGCGTTGAATAGCGGCCCATACTTTGACCATCGGCAAAAGTTTCGCGAGCACATCAATGTCATTCGCACTTGGTGCTCGATGCCGCCCGCTGGTGGCGACTACGAAGAGGTCGCACATGTTGACGACCCCGCGGTCCTTTCTCCACCGACAGTTGTCGCTCCGTACACATGTAGTCCGGTCGTGAGTGTGCAGGGCGTGGTTTCGGGAGCGCTCGTTCGCGTGTTCAAGAACTCTGTTCTTCAAGCCACGGTAACGAATTACGGATGGGGTGACGTCGTTTCAGTCGAGTTGCCGCATGATGTGGTGGCGACCGATGAGTTTTTCGCAGACCAGGCGATTGGTGGTGTCGTCTCTCCGCAATCGGATACGGTCTACGCCGCCGACTATCCTGGCGCTATTCCTCCGCCCACGCTTAGGCCCGGCATTGTCCATCGATGTGCGAGTGTTATTGGAGTTCGTTCGGTTCCCGGGAGTCGACTTGCTGCGTCGCTGCTGAGGGGTGGTCAAGTTGTCGAGACGAGGCAGGTGGTCAATGGCTCTGATTGGTATGAGGTTCTGTTTCAGTCGAAGTTCCAGACAGGCGATCGCTTCGAGCTTGAGGCAAAGCTCTGCAATCGTAGCCCGCCTGTGCTGACCAGCATGGTCTCCGAACCGCCGACGCCGCTTCCCGAAGTCCAGTGGCCAGTTGGCGGATTCTACGCAGGAAGTGTTCACGCGGTGGTTGACACGGTTACTCCCGGTTCGTTTGCGAGGCTCAGCGCTACCGGCAACGGCACGCTTCCTCTCGGGGACACCAATCCGGCTGCTGACGGTCGGGGCGCAGTGCTCTACTTACCAAGTAGTCCTCTCGCGCGGCCTCTTGTTGCTGGGGAGAGCCTGGAGGGCGTGGCGGTTCTGGACTGTCCAGGACAAGTTATCTCGGGAGCGTCGAGCCAAAGCGAAGCAGTCAGGGCATGCAAGGATCTGCCCGCGCCAAGAATTGCAACCCCGAGAGCGGGTGATCGGCATGTGAGCGTCGAAGTGTCGGAGCGGGGTGCACGGGTTAGGGTCCTTCGCGGTGGCGTTGAAATCGCCGATGGCGCACCGCCGATCGTTCGCCTCAAGTTTCCGGCAGTGCTCGCGGCGGGAGACAAGCTCGTGGTCCTTCAACAGCTCGGTGAGTGTTTTGGTACTACCGGGTACGGTGTCTTCGTTGTCGGTGGCCAATGACGAACACTGTCATCCCAAGGATCGCGGCTCTGGCACCGCTCCTGCTCGCTGGTTGTTACCAGCCCGTAGTCGAGGTCGATGGCGGCGTCCCGACTGAGCCCCTCGTTGTTTGTGGGGAGAGAGGTCGCTTCGACAGTCCGTTCACGGAGGCACTCAAAGACTGTCAGCGAGTTCTTGGAGGCGTCACGTTCATGGGGTTCCAAGGTGAAGTCGTGTCGGCCCCAAACCTCGCAACGGTCAAAGTCATCGACGGGGCGCTCCGGTTCGACCGAATGCCCAACGCCACCGAACTGGCCGGCTTTGACACCCTCGAAGAAGTCGGTGAGGTCTCGATTCACCGCGCTCCGCAACTGCGAAGCCTGGCGGGGCTCCAGGGGTTGAAGCGCGTTCACGGCTTCATTTTGGGAGAGTCTGTGGGTGTCTCCGCGCTGGACCAGATGAGCGGCCTGTCCAGACTGAGTGGGCGACTCGGGTTGAACAGCACCAACGTTGCGTCGTTGACGGCCTTCTCGCAGACTGAGGAACTCGAGACGCTCGTGCTCTTGAACAACCGGAGACTCACGAGCCTCGCCGGCCTGGGTGCTCTCCGTATGGTGACGGGTGACGTCGAGATTCGCGACAACGCCATTCCGAAAGAGGAGATCGACGCGTTCCTGGCCCGAGTCGAAGTCCGAGGTCGAGTGTCGCGCGCACCTTGATGGCGTGTCGTCCTTCAACGCCCGTGATGCACCGCGCCACCAGCTCACGGGTGTTCAGAGGCTCGCCGTCGGTACAGTGGTCCGCGTCATGGAGCACATCAGCGTCTTCGACCTCTTCAAGATCGGCATCGGCCACTCGAGCTCGCACACCGTCGGTTCGCCTCAAGTTTCCAGCAGTACTGGCTACTGGCGAAAAACTGCTAGTCCTTCAACAGTTGGGTGAGTGTTTTGGGACTACCGCCTACGGCGTGTTCGTTGTCGATGGCCAATGAGGACCCGCATGTCGCGGCAGTTCGGAGCCGTTCTCGTGCTCTCGCTCCTGGGCTGCTACCAGCCGGTAGTCGAAGTGGATGGGGGAGTGCCTCTCGTTACTTGCGGAGAGCGCGGGAAGGTGGACGACCCGTTCTCACCGGTACTGGAAGGCTGTCAGAGGGTCCTTGGTGGCGTCACGTTCATGGGGTTCCAGGGTGAAAACGTATCGGCACCAAACCTTGCAACCATCAAAGTCATCGATGAGAATCTCCAGTTTGAGAGAATGCTCAACGCCATCGAGCTTGCGGGCTTCGGCACGCTCGAGGAAGTTGGTGAAATCTACATCACCCGTGCGCCGCAACTCCAAAGCCTCGCTGGGCTTCAGGGCCTGAGGGATCCCCTCGTTTCGCATGAGCAGGTGTGATCGAGGCGACTGCGCGAACGAATGACGGCGCGCGCAAGGGCGTTGAAAGACGAGCTTCTGGCATGGTCGGGAGCGGCCATGAGCGAGAA
>JADCJJ010000251.1 GCA_020247085.1 Myxococcaceae bacterium
CGTTCATCAGCTACGTCTACGTCGACCCCAGCGCCGTTCTCTCGGCGAAGGGAGACCGCGCAGAGGTCGAATCGCTCGCCACGACACCGACCGTCACCGAGTACCTTTCCGAGCGTGCGCGCTGGCAGGTACAGCCGTGCAACCGCTGCGGGATGGTGGACAGCCTCGATCCGCCGTCGGTGACGACGAGGACGCGCTTCCCGGATGTGCCTTCGGAAGCGAGCGTTTCCACGTTCACGTCCTTCTGTCCGCGATGCGGGAAGAATGGCCTTCAGCTCTCTTCGTTGGCGTCACACCACTCCGTGGAGAAGTGAAGCCGTCGTGCAGGGCAACTGCCTCGACTGCGGTGCGGCGTCAGGCCCAGCCCGTGCTTGACGACGGCAGCGCGTACACCCCGAAGCAGGCTGCGTGCCGGCGATTGGTGAAGGGCCCGGCCCACCCAAGGGGGCATGTCTCGAGCAGGTGCTGGCCGGGTCACTCGCCTATGCCGCCTGCTGTGGCCAGGCCGACCAGATGGCGAACGCCAGCGGTGCGAGCCCCACCGCGTCCACGAGCGCGATGGTGCGGAGCGGCCCGGCCGGCAGCCCCGCGCGCAGGTACAAGAGGAGAAACCCCACCATGCTGAGGCCCACGACCACGCCCATCGTCCGGCGGGCTGGCGGGTCGAAGGCCGCCAACGCGCACCCAACGACGATCGCGCAGAAGAGGACCCCTCGATGCGCGATGAGCACCGCCAGGTCGCGACCTGGGGTGACGCCGTAGAGGCGCTCGACCAGGGCGGGCGAGAAGGCCGAGGCCGCGGGGAGCAGGTGGATGACCGCGAGGCCCAGCCAGGCGGTCTGAACGGCGAACTCCATGTCTTCCTCTCATCGTCAGGGGTCGAAGGGTGCGCCCCGAATGAGGCCCGCCCAGCCGGCCAGGTGTCAAGCTGCTCCGTCCGTCTGCGCACGTCGGTCGCCGGCTCGCGCTGAAGCGCCTCGGTCGCCAGGGTCTTCAAGCCGGTCCGGGGGTGGGCGCCCACCACCGCGGCTCATGGCGCGGCGAGCACTCGGGGAGGCGTGGGCCACCGCTCGCCGCTCCGGAGCGCAGACGCTCGCCCTGGTGACACCCCGCCGTCGCACATGTGCCAACCCTCCGAGGGTCGCCTCGGGAGGCGTTCACGAAGCGACGGCCTGGCGCTCCCCCCCCGCCCCGTGCACGGCGACGGCTCAGGACGCCGCGAGCGCGCCCAGCATGTGCTTCACGCGGGCCTGGGTGGTGTGGTCCCTCAGGACGCGGGCGCGGCCGCGCTCGGCGATGGCGCGGGCCTCGTCGGGGTGGGCGAGGTAGTGGTCCACTTTGGCGAGCAGCTCGTCGGCGGTGCGGAAGGTGTCGAGCTCGCGGCCCACGTCGAAGAGGGCGGGGAGCGCGTCGCTCCACTCGGTCAGCAGGAAGCCGCCGCAGGCGAGCACGTCGAACACGCGCATGGTGACGATGTCGCGCTGGTAGAGGCGGCCGATGTCCACGTTGACGCGGGCGTTGCCGTAGATGCGGTTGAGCTCGTGGACGTGGCCCGCGGGCCCGCGCCAGGTCGCGCCGGAGCCGGCGAGCGCGGCGAAGCCCTCGTCTCCCCAGGCGTGGACGCCGCGGCTGCCGAGCGCGCGGATGAGGGTGAGCCGGTGGTCTGCCGCGGCCAGCTCGCCCACCACCTGCACGGGGTCGGTGTGCCCGGCCCGCTGCGCCAGGCCCAGGTCGCCGAGGTGCTGCGCGAAGAGCTCGGGCACGAGGTAGCGGGAAGTGTCCCGGGCCTGCGCCTCGAGCACCCTGGCGAGGCGAGCGTCGAGGTCGGGGGCGTTGGGGGCGAGCCGGGCCAGCGTGGCCCGGTGCCGTACCACCTGGTCACGCAGGCTGGCGCCCACGAAGGCCACCGGCACGCCATAGGTGGCCTTCTCCTCGGGTGTGCGTGCGGGCGGCGCGCGGCGGAGCGGGTTGGCGGCCAGCGGAAGGTACTCCACGTGGGGGAAGCCGGCGGCCTTGAACTCGGCCACCTGTGCCTCGCGGTAGGTGAAGACGTGCGCCCGCGGGGCCGGCGCGTCCAGCGGGGCGAGGCGGTCGGTGGTGGGGTCGATCTCCCAGCTGAAGAAGGGCACGCCGAGCGCCTCGCAGAAGGGCGCCAGGCCTTGCTTGTAGTTGATGCCCGCCACCAGCGCGGGGCGCAGCGTTCGAGCCTGCAGCTCCAGCTCCTCGACCGCGAAGAGATCGGCGCAGAAGGGCCAGCACCGGTACCCCTGCGCCGCCAGCGCATCCGACAGGTCGTCCACGAAGAGCCCGCCGTCGAGCACGAAGGCGAAGGGCTGGCCGCCGGCGCCCAGCGCGCGCTGCTCCACCAGCGCCACCTCGGCGGCGTATTGGTGGCGTGCGGTGGGGTGGACCCACGGAGCGCGCGCGAGGGTGCTCGCCGCGTCTACCAGGTCCGAGGCGAGCAGCAGCCGCAGCCGGCCGGTGGCGAGCGGCTGCTCGAGCGGGTGGGCGGTGAGCAACCGGCGAAAGAGCCAGGGGTCCCGGTCCCAGACCGACACCTCCACGTCCGGGCGCCGCGCGAGGAGCGCCAGCACCTGGCTGCCCTCTCCCAGGCCCAGCGAGAAGGCGCTGGAGCGCTGGTGCGCCGAGTCCACGAAGCCCTGCACCGCGTCCGGAGCCGGCCTGAGCCGGGACCAGCCGTTGCGGTGCAGCCGCTCGGGCCCCCCCTCCGTCTCCCGCACCTGCGCGCTGGCCACCGGGAGGCAGAGGCGCTGCGCGAGCTGCGGGTGCATCGAGGCGAGCGCGGAGAGGTTGGCCTCGAGGTGGCTGGACATGAGCCCACGCACCATACGCGAAGGCCCCAGAGGGGCCCCCGTGGAAGGGCTGCTCGCCCCGGGGCCCGCTCCCCGGCGCGGCCTCAGGGCCGGTAGCGCAGCACCGTGCCCGAGAAGCCGACGGCCCAGACGTTGCGCGCGTCGGCGCCGTGCACGTCGCGCAGGAAGCGCGTCGTCGGGCTCGCGACGCGCGTGGGGGCGACGCCGACGAAGCGGTGCAGCTCCCCGTCGGGGCCGACGCTCCACACCTCGGTTGGCGACGCGCCCCACAGGCCCATCACGGTGACCTGCTGCAGCCCCGAAAGGGTGCGCCACGCCGCCCCGTCCCAGGTGGCGAAGGCGCCGTTGCCGCCGGCCACCCAGGTGAGGCTCGGCCCCAGCGCGAGCGCGCAGACGAGCCCGCTCGTCATGCCCGTCGCCACCTCGCGCCACGCCGTCCCGTCGTGCTCCAGGACGAGGCCCGACGAGCCGACGGCCCACACGCGGCTGCCGTTCCCGGTGAGGTCGGCGATGTGCTTCGTCGACGGCGTCGCCTCGGGGAGCAGCGCGCTCCCGTTCCACCGCAGCAGCGCGCCGTCCCACCCGCCGAACCACACCTCGCTCGCGCCGCGCCCCCAGATGGCCTCGATGCGCTTGAGGCCGCGGGCCACCACCGTCCACCGGCTCCCGTCGAAGCGAGCGATGAGGCCGTTCGCGGCGGCAGGGTCGCCCGAGCCGCCCGCCACCCACACGTCGTCGGCCGCCCGGGCCCAGACGGCGTGAAGGTCGTCGAAGAACCCCGGCGTCTGCGTCGCCCACCCGGCGCCGTTGAAGCGCAGCACCGTGCCGTTGTCGCCGACGACCCACACGTCCGACGGCGTGCGCGCCCACACCGCGCGGAGGTGCTGCGTCGTCACCGGCGCTCCCTGGGCCGTGAGGCCGTCCAGGCACCACCCGTCGGGAGGACACGGCGTCGGCGAGGTGCCGGCATCTTCGGCCGCGGGCGGAACCCCGGCATCGACGCCGCTCGCGAGCCCTGCGTCGGTGCGCGCGCCGGCGCCCCCGTCGGCAGGCGCCCCCGCGTCGGTGACGGCCGTCGGCGCCTCCGTCACCCGACAGGCCCGGTCGGCGCAGGTCGAGCCTTCGCCGCACGCCTGACAGGCCGCGCCGGGGGCTCCGCAGGCGTCAACGTCTTCGCCGGTGAGGCACGCGCCCATCGCGTCACAGCACCCCGGGCAGAGCCGCGCACACTCCTGCGCCCGCATGACGACGGCCCGCGTCTGACACCCTGCGACGGCGACTCCCACCAGCAGCATCCATGCGCGCATGCCGCAGGGAGCCAGGCCCTCGGAGAAAGTCGCATCAAAAAAGGCAACGCACCGGATTCAGACCGGTTTTGGCGCTAGCGTCAGGCCTGTGGTCGCCGACGTGAAGGTCGCCCGGGCTGCCTGGGCCGCTGCTCGAGGCGCCGCCGCCGACGCGGCGTGGGGTGACGCGCTCGTCGCCGCCTTCACCCTTGGCCGCGCGCGGTGGCCGGGCGTCGCGGTGCCGCTCACCGACTTCGTCGCGCACGTCGCGCGCGTCACGCCGGCCGACCGCCAGCCCGAGTCGCTCGAGGCAGGGGCGGGCGAGGGGCTGTACCTGTGCGCCGCCTGCCTGTCGGGCGACGCCCGGGCGCTGGCCCACTTCGAAGAGGCCCTGCTCCAGCCGCTCGGCCGCGTCATCGGCAAGATGGAGGGCGGCCGCGCCCTCGCCGACGACGTGCTCCAGGACGTGCGGGCGCAGTTCTGCTCGCCGCCCGCGGGGCGCCCCTCGGCCTTCCTCGCCTACTCGGGACGGGGCGCGCTCGGCACCTGGCTCAAGGTGCTGGCCGTTCGCGCGGCGCAGAAGCACCGACGGGGCGCGGCGCGCAACGCCGAGGTGGCCGATGAGGGCGTCGTCGCGCTCCCTGCGGCCGATGGCGACCCGGAGCTGCGCTTCCTGAAGCAGCAGCACCGGCAGCACTTCAGGGCCGTCTTCACCGGCGCGCTCGCCTCGCTCGACTCCCGCGAGCGCAGCGTGCTGCGCATGAGCCTCGTCGAGGGCCTCGCCATCGACGACATCGCGAAGGTGTACGACGTGCACCGGGCGACGGCCGCGCGCTGGCTCTCGAGCGCCCGGGAGCGACTGGTGCAACAGACCCGTCAGCGCCTCGCCGCGCGGCTCAACGTGTCCGAGGCCGAGCTCGACGAGGTGATGGGCGCCGTGCAGAGCCACCTGTCCATCAGCCTCGCCACGGGCCTCGCCTCGAAGGGGCCGACGCGGCGGTGAGGAGCCTTCCCGCGGCTCGAGGTCACGGCGTCGCGGCGCCGTTGAAGGGCGCGTAGGCGACGTCGAGCACCTGCAGCTGCGCCTTCATCGCGTCGGCAGCCCCGGGGCCGACGTCACCGGCGCGGACCTGCAGCAACTGCGCGCGGACGAGGTCCGGATGAGGCGCGCCGCGCACGCGCCTGGCGACGTCCGCCGCCTGCTGGCGGGCCTCGCGGGGCGCGGTGGCGGGCAGCGCGCGCGCGAGGGCGGCGACGACGGCCGCGCCGCTGGTGGCGTCAAGCCTCTGGCCGAGCGCGTCGAGCACCTCGGCGGCCACCGCCTCGGCGCCGGGGCGCCGGCCGACGGCGAGCGTGAGGGCCAGGCTGGCGCGCGACTCGAGCGTCTCGAGGTGCTGGGCGCCGACGGCCGTGGTGCCCACCGCCACCGCCCGCTCCAGCGCCGCGAGGGCCTCGTCGACGCGGCCCATGGCGCGCAGCCGCTCCCCGTGCGCCCGCTGGGCGAGGGCGGCGTAGCGGTGCGTGGGCCCGAAGACGGACTCGACCACCTCGAGCGCCTGCCGCGTCGCCGCGAGGGCCTCGGCGAAGTCGCCGCGCGCCTCGAGCGCGAGGCCGAGCGCCACCAGCGCGGTCGCCGCCGCCATCGGGCCCACGTCCTTGCGGGTGCGCAGCGCGTCGAGCGTCTCGGTGAGGAGCCCCTTCGCGTCTTCAGCGAGCCCGGCCCGCGCGAGCGCGTCTCCCAGCGTCACGCGCGCGTGCAGGCTCAGCGGGTGCGCGGCGCCGAGCAGGTCGACGCGCGCGCTCGCCGCCGCGCGGCTCTCGGTGAGCGCCCGCCCGTGCAGGCCACGCTGAAGCAGCGCCTGCGCCCGCAGTTGTCGGAGGTCGGCCGTGGCCAGGCCGTCGCGGCCCTCGGTGAAGCGCAGCGCGCGGTCGCTCACCTCGAGCGCCGCCTCGAGGTCGCCCTGGGCGACGCGCAGCATCGTCGTCGCCACGTCGACCTCGGCGCGCAGGCGGGGCCTGGGCAGCTGCTCCAGCGCGGCCTCGGCGCGCCGCACCCACGGCTCGGCCTCGGCCGGCCGCATCGACTGCGTGCCCACCACCAGAATGTGCTGCACCGCGACGCGGGCGATGGCCTCGAAGTGCCGGCCTGCCTCGGCCGCGAGGAGCGCCTCGGCGAGCTCGGCCTCGGCGTCGGCGAAGGCGCCCCGGGCGCGCAGGGCCTGCGCCCTCGCGAGGCGCGCCTCGGCCTCGACCGGGCGCCAGCCGGCCCGCTTCGCCGCGTCGACGGCCCGCTCGGCGGCGGCCCGCGCGTCGTCAGGCTTGCCTGCGAGGCGCAGCGCGTCGGCCGTCAGCGCCTCGCGCCTGGCGGTGCGCACGAGCGCGTCGACGCCCTCGCCGGCCGGCCGGGGGATGACGGTGAGCAGCTCGCCGTCGAGGCAGGGCTGCGCGTCGTCGAGGCGGGTGACGAGCGCCTGCGCGGCGCGGAGCTCGGTGGTGGGCTGCGAGAGCACCTCGGCCGTCAGCTCGAGCTGCTCCGCGCGCTGTGAGAGGCACGTGCGCGCGACCCGGTCGCGCTCCTCCGACGAGGCGCACCGGTCGGCCCAGGCCCGCTCCAGCGCTGCGCCGAGCTGCTCGAGCCGCGCCGCCATCGCCGCCGCCCGCGCGGGCGTGAGCCGCTCCTCGAGGGTCGCGCGCAGGTGGGGGCCGACGGCCTGCCGGACCCGCTCGGGCACGCCGCGGCAGACCTCGCGCGACGCCATCAGCCGTGCCGCGCCGAAGAGCCCTGCGCCCAGCACGACGACCGCCGCGCCGGCGAGCCAGGCGCGCCCGGGGGGCGCACCCTCGTTCGCCATCGGGGCCGCGAGCGCGTCGAGCAGCGCGTCGAGCGAGGGGAACCGCCGGGTCGGGTCGGCCGAGAGCCCGCGCCGCACGGCCCTGTCGAGGTGCGCCGACACCGGGCGCAGCCCCGCGGGCAGCGCGCCGGCGGTGATGGCCTCGAGGAGCCCCGCGCGCGTCGCCGCCTCGAAGGGCCGCTTGCCGTGGAGCGCCTCGAAGAGGGCGACGCAGAACGAGAACTGGTCGGCCTGCGCGTCGACCTGGGCCCCGGCGAGCTGTTCCGGCGCCATGTACGCGGGCGTTCCGATGGTGGCCGAGGCGCGCGATGCTGACCCCGTGCTGCCTCGAGCCTCGGGCCGCGCCACCGCCGGCAGGGCCTTCGACCAGGCGAGGCCGAAGTCCGAGACGAGGACCTGCCCGCTCGCGTCGAGGAGCACGTTGTCGGGCTTGAAGTCGCGGTGCACCACGCCGGCGCGGTGCGCGGCCGAGAGCCCCCGGCCCGCATCGATGAACACGCGAAGCACCTCGGCGTCGCTGCGCGGCGCCTGCTCCAGCCACTCGCGCACCGTGACGCCGTCGACGAGCTCCATCGCGATGAAGATGCGGTCCTGGTCGACGACGACGTCATGCACCGTGACGACGTTGGCGTGCCGCACGCGCGCCATCAGCTGGGCCTCCCGCACCAGCCGCTGGCGCGCCGCGTCGGGGGCGGCGTCGATGTCGGGCCGAAGCAGCTTGAGGGCCACCTCGCGGTCGAGCTGGGGGTCGTACGCCGACACCACCACGCCCATGCCGCCCGCCCCGCGGGTCCCCGTCACGCGGTAGCGGCCGAGCTGGGTCCCCGGCCCGGGCACGTCCCACGGAACCTCGTCGGCCGAGCCCGGTGAGGCGCGCGACGAGCGGGTGAGGGTGATGAGCAGCTCGCGGCACGCCCCGCACTCGTCGAGGTGCGCGCGAAGGCCCTCGGCCTCGGCGGGCGCCAGGCGCCCCTCGGCGTGGCTGGCGAGCGTCTCGGGGTCCGGGCACGGCGTCGGCACCCGGCCTTCCATACTCCAGTCCCCGGGGCGCGGCCCGCCGCGCTCGGCTAAGGGCGGCCCATGGCCCCGCTCGCCCTCGCCCTCGTCGTCCTCGCGCAGGGCGACCCGCTCGCGACGCCCGCCGACGGAGGGCTGCGCTCGACGCAGGCGGAGGACACGCGGCTGCAGGCGGCCAACGCCGCCGCCCTCGTCGGAGGCGCGCCGACGGCCGCGCAGGCGTTCGACCTGTCGGGGTACGTCGAGGCCTTCTACCAGTGGAACTTCAACGAGCCGTCGAACGGCCTCACCGCCTGGCGGGGGTTCGACAACCGGCACAACACCTTCACCCTCGGGAACGCCGCCGTCGACCTGCAGTGGGACTACGAGAACGTCGTCGGCCGCCTCGCGCTGCAGGTCGGCCACACGCCGGCCAGCTACTACCTCGCCGAGCCCGGCCGCTCCGGGGCGTCGGGCGTCAACGCCACGAGCGCCGAGCTGTGGCGCTTCGTGCAGCAGGGCTTCGTCGGCTACCGCTTCCCCGTCGGCCGCGGGCTGCTGCTGCAGGCGGGGCTGTTCCTGTCACCCGTCGGCCCCGAAGGCATCGCGGTGCGCGACAACTGGAACTGGTCGCGCTCGACGCTCTTCTTCGCGCTCCCGTACTACCACACGGGGGTGCGCGCCTCGGTGCCGCTCGGCGACCGGTGGGCGGTGACGGTGGCGGCCTACAACGGGTGGAACAGCGTCGTCGACGGCAACGCCGAGAAGTCCGTCTCGGTGCAGGCGACGTGGGCCGTGCCCGACCGCGTGGCGGTGTCGGTGCTGTACTTCGGCGGAGTCGAGCGCCCTCCCGGCGCACCAGAGGGCCGCGCCTGGCGCCACCTCGCCGACGCGCACGTCACCTGGTTCGCGACGCCGCGTCTCGCCCTGCTGGGGCACCTCGACGTCGGGCTCGAGCCGTCGGCGTTGGGGCTCTCGGGCTGGGCGGGGGCCGCGCTGTCGGGCCGGCTCGAGCTGCGCCCCTGGCTCTTTCTCGCGGCGCGCGGAGACGTGCTGCACGAGCGCGTGCCCGAGGGCGGCGCCGCCATCTTCTTCGGCCTGCCGCTCGTCGGCTCGGCCACCGCGACGGTCGACGTGCGGCCCCACCCTCGGGTGTCCGTCCGCCTCGAGTACCGGCGCGACCAGGCCTCGGCGCCCATCTACTTCCGGGGGCTGGTCGAGGGCGACGGGCAGGGGGTGCCGTGGGTGCCGAGCCGCTCCGCGCAAGACACGCTGACCGTCGGCGCGACGAGCTGGTTCTGACGGTGAGCGGCCCTCGCGGCCGGCGCGCCCTCGTCAGCCGGCCGTCGCCACCCGGCGAATCACCTCGGCCGCCCGGAGCACGTCGGCGTGCGACACGTCGAGGTGGGTGACGAGGCGCACCCGCGCCTGGCCCGAGGCCAGCACGCCCTCGGCCGCGAGGCGCTCGACGAAGCGCGCGCGCAGCGCCGGCGCGACGCGCAGCCACACCATGTTCGTCTGCACCGGCTCGACCTCGAGGCCCGGCGTGCCGAGGAGCGCCTCGCCGAGCGCCCGCGCGTTCTCGTGGTCGTCGGCGAGGCGGGCGACGTGGTGCTCGAGCGCGTAGAGGCCCGCGGCCGCGAGGAGGCCCACCTGCCGCAGGCCCCCGCCCAGCACCTTGCGCCACCGGTGCGCCTCGCGCACGAGAGCCTTCGTCCCCAGCAGCAGCGAGCCCACCGGCGCGCCGAGCCCCTTCGAGAGGCAGACGCTGACCGAGTCGAAGGGCGCGAGGAGCTCGGCTGGCGGCCGCCCCGTCTTCGCCGCTGCGTTGAAGAGGCGCGCGCCGTCGAGGTGCGTCGCGAGGCGGTGTCGCCGGGCCGCCTGGCACGCGGCCTCGAGCAGCGCCTGCGGCACCACCTTGCCGTCGAGCGTGTTCTCCTGCGCCAGCAGCCGCGTGCGCGGGCAGTGCACGTCGTCGGGCTTGACGGCCGCCTCGACGTCCTCGGCCCGCAGCGAACCGTCGGGCTGGTTCTCGAGAGGGTGGCACGGCACCGAGCCGAGCGCCGCGGCCCCGCCCCCCTCGTGCAGGAACATGTGCGACCGCGCGCCGAGCAGCACCTCGTCGCCCCGCCCGCAGTGGGTGAGCGTCGCCGCCAGGTTCGACTGCGTGCCCGACGGGAAGAAGAGGGCGGCCTCGAAGCCGAGCCGCTCGGCGGCCACCGCCTGCAGCCTCGCCACCGTCGGGTCGTCACCCCAGACGTCGTCGCCCACCTCCGCGTCGGCCATCGCGCGCCGCATGGCCGGGGTGGGGCGCGTCACTGTGTCACTGCGCAGGTCGATGCGGCTCATGCGCCCCCTCTCGCCCAGGCGGGGCCCGCCGGCAACCGCCTCGCGTCACCCGACGCCCGGAGGCTTCTCGAGCGCCTTGAGCGCCTCGCCCACGCCCTTGCGCAACTGCTCGCGCGCCGTCTTCAGGTTGTCGAGCAGCGCCAGCTTCGTCTCGATGCGCGAGCGGATGGGCACCTCGAACACCGGTAGCTGCGCCACGCACCGGTCGTGGATGTGCACTGGCAGCGCGTCGGTCTTGATGCGGATGGCGCCCTTGATGGGCACCACCAGGTCGATGGGGATTCGCGCGCGGATGGGGACCTTCAGCGTCCCCAGGCCGAACACCGATGTCTCCACCACCGTGTCCAGCGGCAGCTCGACCTTGAAGGGCACGCTCGTCTCGATCTGCACCTGCTCGTCGAGCGTGAGCGTCGTCGACAGGTCGATGGGGATCGACAGCGGCGCCTCGACCTGCACCGCGATGCGCGTGTCGACGTCGACGGCGAGGGGGAGCTGCTGGTGCTCGAGCAGGTGCTCCACCCGGGCGCGCAGCTGCGTGGCCTCGAGCCCGGCGCGGCGCGCCTGCAGCAGCCCGGCGACCGCCACCACCGGCAGCGCCCACACCAGGGCGACGGCGCCGATGAGCCACCAGCGCCAGTCCACCGCTTCGAGTCGCTGCAGCAGCCCCTCGACCCGCCCCTCGCCAATCACCCACGGCGACGAGGCGAGGAGCCACAGCACCAGCGCGGGGCCGACGACGAGGTGAAGGAGCGCTCCCAGCCGGAGCAGGTGCCGCAGTCGTTGCATGCCCCGTCTGTAGTCCGCCTTCGACGGAGAGGGGCAGGGGGCCGTCGGGTGCCGGCGCCCCGGGGCGAGCAGACGCCCAGAGGCCTGGGCACGCCTCACCGCTGGCTGCCTGGCGCCGCCATCACCGCGGTCCCGGCGACGTCCACTCCCGCGTCGGGCGTGGCGCGACCGCTCGTGGGCGCGCCGGGCGCCTGCTGCGCGAGGGCCGGGGGCGGCAGCCGCCGCGGCGGCACCCACGTCGGGGGCGGCACCGGGCAGCTCGTACAGGGCTTGCGCAGCGGCACCTTCAGCACCCGCCCAAGCCGCAGCAGGTTCGTCGTCAGCCCGCTCGCCCGCTTGATGGCCGCGACGCTCGAGCCGTAGCGCGCCGCTACGCTCCCCAGCGTATCGCCCCGCCGCACCCGGTGGAGCGCCAGGTTCTGCTCCGGCCGCTGCGACGTCAGCGGCGCCACCCGCCGGCCGAGCTCCTGCGCGCGGGCGTTGAAGAAGCGCACGTGGAAGTGGTCCCGGTGTCGCCGGGCGTGCTGCAGCGTAGAGGCGCGGCCTGCGTGGAACAGCGAGTCGAGCCACGTGCGGTCCTCTCCGGCGCGGAGCGCGTGCTCGTACAGCACCTTCTGGATCCGCTGGTCCACCAGGATGAACTGCACGTCGCCGTGCATCACCAGCGCCTTCACCAGCGCCCAATTCTTCTCGACGTCGATGACGCGCTCTCGCTCGCGCACCCGAATCGTCTCGCCGCGCGGGTAGTAGAAGCCCAGGTCGACGTCGCGCCCGTTCTGGTGCGTCTTGTGGGGGCGAAGGAAGCCGCCCTCGGGTGCGCTGATCTGGTTCACCCGCAGCGGCGGCGCCTCGGGGTACCACGCCTTCACCTGGCGAAGGGCCGCGACGACGAAGTCCACCGTCTCGCGGGTGCCCCAGGTGGCCTCGGGCGAGACGACCACCCACCCGTCCCCCTTCGGGAAGGGCACGCCGTTGACGAGCCGCCCCTCCTCCACGAAGCCCATCGAGATGCTGCCCAGCGACGCCGGGTCGCGCCGCCAGGCCTCCGCCAACGCCTCGTCCGTGAGGTCGGCCGTGTAGAGGAAGCCCGCGTCGGCGGGGCCCGTCGCTACGTCGCCCGGCTCCCCGGGCGCCTCTCCGGCCTCGGCCTCGCCCGGCTCCTCGCCGCCCGTCGCCTCGGTGTCGGCCTCCTCCACCGCCAGGGCGCCGCGCGGCACGCCGGCGTCACCCGCGTCGACCTCCACCGCCACCACCGGTGGCCCGGCGTCGACGACGGCGGGCGCGGCCGGCCCCGGCGAGCGCGGCCGCTCGGCAACCGCGCGCGCCTCGACCGGCCTCGTCAGCGAGGCGCAGCCGGCGAGCAGCAGGAGGGGCAGCAGGGCGCGCATGGAGACCGGACGATTCAAAAGGCGTGCGCGCGTGTAGCAGCCCGAGATTCGGCGGGGCAACGGGGCTGACGCGGGCGCGGGGCCGCGCCGGGCCCCGGGGGCCTCACCCCGGCCGTGACGGGCGCGGCCGCCGGCCCGCCTTCGACACCACCTCGACCTCGAGCACCCGGGCGCCGTCGGCCTCGGGCGGCCCGATGGTCGCGACCAGCTCGCGGAAGGCCGCCTCGAGCCTTCGCGCGGAGCCCGTCAGCCGCGTCTGCACCTGCAGCGGCATGTCCTCGGTGTAGGCGAGGTACCAGCGCAGCTCGCCCAGAACCTCATGGAAGCGGCTGACGGCCCGCTGCTCGACGGGCTCGAGCAGGCTGAGTTCGCCGAAGGTGATGGTGTCGAACCGCGTGTCGAGCACCGACAGCATCGGCGCGCGGTCGCGCAGCCGCGAGAAGAGGCCCACCATCGAGTCCTGCCGGGCCGCGAACCGGGCCATCACGGTGCTGGCGTCGAGGGCCAGCAGGTGGCGCACCCGCGTCGCCGGCCCCTTTGGCGCTCGCCGCGCGGCCACGGCGTCACCCCACCCACGCCCGCGCGTTGCGGAACAGCCGCAGCCACGGGCCGTCGTCACCCCACTCGCGCGGGTGCCACGACAGGTTGGCCGTGCGCAGCACCCGCTCCGGGTGCGGCATCATGATGGTGGCCCGGCCGTCGGCGCTCGTCACCGCCGTGATGCCTCTCGCCGAGCCGTTCGGGTTCAGGGGGAAGCGCTCGGTCGGCGCCCCCGACGGGTCGACGAAGCGCGCCGCGACGAGGCCGCTGGCGTCGAGCGCCCCCGGGTCCTCGGCCAGCACGCGCCCCTCTCCGTGCGAGACCGCGATGGGCGCGATGGTGCCCTCCATGCCCGCGAAGAAGAGCGACGGGGTCGGCTCGATGCGCAGCAGCGACAGCCGCGCCTCGAACTGCTCGGAGCGGTTGCGGACGAAGCGCGGCCAGTGCGCCGCGCCGGGGACGAGCGCCTTGAGCTGCGACATCATCTGGCAGCCGTTGCAGACGCCGAGGCTGAAGGTGTCGGCCCGGTGGAAGAAGGCGCGGAAGTCGTCTCGCACCCGCTCGTGGAAGAGCACCGAGCGCGCCCAGCCGACGCCTGCGCCCAGCACGTCGCCGTACGAAAAGCCGCCACAGGCGACGAGGCCCGCGAAGTCGCGCAGCGAGGCGCGGCCCTCGAGCAGATCGCTCATGTGCACGTCGACGGCCTCGAAGCCCGCGCGCGTGAAGGCGAAGGCCATCTCGGCGTGGCCGTTGACGCCCTGCTCACGCAGCACCGCCACGCGGGGGCGCCGCGCGACGAAGGGGGCGCTCACGTCGTGCGACGGGTCGAAGGTCAGCGTCGCGGTGAGGCCGTGGAAGGCCGCGTCGGTGCGCAGCGCGTGCTCCTCGTCGGCGCAGCCCGCGTCGTCGCGCAGGCGCTGCAGCCGCCAGCTCGTGTCGGACCAGGTGGCGTGCAGCGCGCGCCGGCCCGCCTCGTAGACGACGGCACCAGCGCGGGTGATGCGCAGCGTCTCGGCGTCCGCGCAGCGGCCCACCTCGCGAGCGCTCACCCCGTGCGCCGAGTAGGCCGACAGCACCCGGGGCACGTCCGCCGCGCGCACCTGCACCACGCAGCCGAGCTCCTCGGCGAAGAGCACCTCGAGCGGGTGCCCCTCGAGCCCCGTCACGTCCACGTCGAGCCCGCCGCCCGAGGCGAGGAGCAGCTCGGCGAGGGTGACAAAGAGGCCGCCGTCGGACACGTCGTGGTAGGCGAGGAGCACGCCCTCGGCGTTGAGCCGCTGGGTCGTGTCGAAGGCGTGGGCGAGCGCGGCGGGCGAGTCGACGTCGGGCGCCTCGTGCCCGACGCTCCCGAAGACCTGCGCCAGCGCGCTGCCGCCCAACCTCCGACGGCCCCCCGACACGTCGACGAAGACGAGCCTCGCGTCGACGTCGCGGCGCAGCACGGGCGTCAGCACGCGGCGCACGTCGGTGATGGGGCTGAAGGCCGACACCACCAGCGACAGCGGCGCCACCACCGCCTTCGCCGTACCGCCGTCGGCCCACGTGGTGCGCATCGACATCGAGTCCTTGCCCACGGGGATCGCGATGCCCAGCGCCGGGCAGAGCTCCGCGCCGACGGCCTTCACCGCTGCGTACAGCCGCGCGTCCTCGCCGGGCCAGCCGGCCGCGGCCATCCAGTTGGCGGAGAGCTTCACGTCGCCCCGCGCGCGCACCGGCGCCGCCGCCAGGTTCATCAGCGCCTCGCCCACCGCCAGGCGCGCCGAGGCCGCCGCGTCGACGCAGGCCACCGGAGCGCGCTCCCCCATCGCCATCGCCTCGCCGGTGAAGACGTCGTAGCTCGTCATCGTGACGCCGACGTCGGCCACCGGCACCTGGTACGGGCCCACCAGCTGGTCCCGCGCGACCAGGCCGGTGACGGAGCGGTCGCCGATGGTCACGAGGAACGACTTGTCTGCCACCGAGGGCAGCTGCAGCACCCGGCGCGCCGCATCGTCGAGCGTCAGCCCGGCGAGCTCGAGCGGGGCCTGCGGCACCTCGAGCCGCGCGACGTCGCGGCGCATGCGGGGCGGCTTGCCGAGGATGACGTCGAGCGGCACGTCGATGGGGGTGCCCCCCAGCACCGCGTCGCTCACCACCAGGCGCCCGTCGCCGGTCGCGTGGCCCAGCACCGCGAAGGGCGCCCGCTCCCGCCGGCAGAGCGCCTCGAAGCGCGCCAGGCCTTCGGGCGAGACCGCGAGCACGTAGCGCTCCTGGGACTCGTTGCACCACAGCTCGAGCGGCGACATGCCGGGCTCGTCGCTGGGCACCTGGCGCAGCTCGAAGCGCGCGCCCCGCCGGCTCTCGTGCACCAGCTCGGGCAGCGCGTTCGACAGGCCGCCGGCCCCCACGTCGTGAATCGAGACGATGGGCGAGGCTCCGCCGAGCGCGCAGCACCGGTCGATGACCTCCTGGCAGCGCCGCTGCATCTCGGCGTTGTCACGTTGCACCGAGGCGAAGTCGAGGTCCTCGCTCGAGGTGCCCGAGGCGACCGACGAGGCGGCCCCGCCGCCCAGGCCGATGAGCATCGCCGGCCCGCCCAGCACCACGAGGGCAGCCCCCTCGGGGATCTCGCCCTTCTGCACCAGCGCCGGGCGGACGTGGCCGAAGCCGCCGGCCACCATGATGGGCTTGTGAAAGCCGCGCACCTCGCTCGTGCCGCCGGGCCCTGCGACGCGCTGCTCGAAGGTGCGGAAGGTGCCGGTGAGCGCCGGCCGGCCGAACTCGTTGTTGAAGGCGGCGCCGCCGAGCGGCCCGTCGAGCATGATGTCGAGCGCGCTGGCGATGCGCGCCGGCTTGTCGTGCGGGGCTTCCCACGGGCGGGGCGCGCCCGGCAGGTGCAGGTTCGACACCGCGAAGCCGACGAGGCCGGCCTTCGGCTTCGAGCCCCGGCCGGTGGCGCCCTCGTCGCGAATCTCGCCGCCCGAGCCGGTCGAGGCGCCGGGGAAGGGCGAGACCGCCGTCGGGTGGTTGTGCGTCTCGACCTTGGCGAGCATCGGCATCGGCTCGACCTCGGCGCGCCAGACGTGGGTCGTCGGGTCGGCGAAGAAGCGGCCCGCGACGTGGCCCTCGATGACGGCGGCGTTGTCCTTGTAGGCGCTCAGCACGCCGGCCGGAGAGGCGCGGGTCGACCGCTTGATGAGCGAGAAGAGCGACTCGGGTTGGGCCTCGCCGTCGATGACGAAGTCGGCGTTGAAGATCTTGTGCCGGCAATGCTCGCTGTTCGCCTGGGCGAACATCATCAGCTCGACGTCGCTGGGGTCGCGCCCGAGCTGGCCGAAGGCGGCGGCGAGGTAGTCGAGCTCGTCCTCGGCGAGCGCCAGGCCCATCGCCTGGTTGGCCTCGACGAGCGCCGCGCGGCCGGCGGCGAGCAGCGGCACCCGCCGGAGCGGCCGCGGGGCGTGGGTGGCGAAGAGGGCGCCCGCCTCGTCGAGCGAGCCGAGCACCGACTCGGTCATGCGGTCGTGGAGGCCCCGTCGCAGCGCCGCCTCGTCGTCGATGGCGCCAGTGAGCGCCCAGCGCACGCCGCGCTCGACTCTCCGGACGAACCCAAGGCCGCAGCTGTGCGCGATGTCGGTGGCCTTCGACGACCAGGGCGAGCGCGTGCCGAGCCGCGGCACCACCAGGCGCAGCTGCGGGGCCGGCGGCGGCACCTCGAGTGACGCCTCGAGCAGCTGCGTGAGCCGCGCCAGCCCGTCGGGCCCCGGGGGCGCCGCGACGTCGACGAAGAAGACGGCGTGGGCCGTCGCTCCCTCGAGCGCGGGGTTCCCGGCGCGAAGCTGCGAGCACTTGCGGGCGAGGCGCGCGGGCGTGAAGGGCGACGACCCATGCAACGTGAACATGGCGCGCTCATACCCCGGGCCCGGAGTGGCGGCGCACCAAAGCGGCGCGGCGTGCCCGCCAGCGGTCAGCCGCCGTGACGAGGACGGTGCCCGTCAGCTCCGCAACACGACGCGTCGCCGACCGTTGGTCACCCGCCGACCGCCGCGGCCCGAGCGGCCGACGGCGCGCGCTCGCCGCGCCCGGGCGGCGAGGGCTCGGCGTGCCGTCAGTCCGACCCGGGCTGGGCGTCGGCGCGGCCCCAGGCCTCGAGCTTGCGGTACAGCGTCTTTCGCTCGATGCCCAGGGTGCGCGCGGCCTGCGTCTTGTTCCCGCCGAAGGCCTCGAGCACCTTGAGGACGTAGCGCTTCTCGAGCTCCTCGAGGCTGACGAAGTCGCTGGGGTCTTCAGCCGCGACGACGACCCGCGTCGAGCGGTGGCTCACCACCTTCTCTGGCAGGTCGTCGACGCCCACCTCGTCGAAGCGCGTCAGCGCCACCGCCCGCTCGATGCAGTTCGACAGCTCGCGCACGTTCCCCGGCCAGTCGTAGGCGAGCAGCTTCTCGGCGGCCTTCGGTGACAGGCGCTGCACCGGCTTGCCCGCGCGGGCGCTGAACTCTGACAGGAAGCGCTGGGCGAGCGGCAGTACGTCGGCGGACCGCTCCCGCAGCGGGGGCAGGTGAAGGCTCACCACGTTGAGGCGGAAGTAGAGGTCTTCGCGGAAGGCGCCGCGCTCGATGCGCGCCTCGAGGTCGCGGTGGGTGGCCGCGATGATGCGCACGTCGACGGGGTGCTCGTTGCGGGCGCCCAGCGGGCGCACCCGGCGCTCCTGCAGCACCCGGAGCAGCTTCGGCTGCAGGCCCAGCGGCATGTCGCCGATCTCGTCCAGCAGCAGGGTGCCGCCGTTGGCCTCGGTGAAGAGCCCGACCCGTGCCTCGCGGGCGTCGGTGAAGGCGCCTCGCGCGTGGCCGAACAGCTCGCTCTCGAGCAGCGCCTCTGGCATCGCCGCGCAGTTGACGGCCACGAAGGGGCCTCGCCGGCCGCTGCGCTGGTGAATGGCCCGGGCGATGACCTCTTTCCCGGTGCCCGACTCGCCGGTGACGAGCACCGACGTGGGGCCCGCCGCCACGCGCGCGACGACGTCGAGCGCCTTCTGCATCGCGGCGCTCACCGCGATGACGCCCTCGGCCTGCACGCGCGAGCCGTGGCTCACCTCGAGGCGCAGCCGCCGCACCTCGCGGCGCAGCGCGCAGTGCTGCACGGCGCGCTCGAGGGCGATGACGATGGTGTCGAGGCGCGCCGGCTTCGAGAGGAAGTCGTAGGCCCCCGCGCGAATGGCCGCCACCGCCGCCTCGAGGCTGCCGAACCCGGTCAGCACCACCACCGGGGTGTCGGGGTGGCTCTCGGCGACGCGCGCGGCGAACTCGAGCCCGCCGAGGCCCGGCATGTTGATGTCGGTGAGCACCACGTCGACGTCGGTCGAGCGGAGGTGCTCGAGCGCCGCCTCGGCCCGCTGGGCTGAAGAGACGACGAAGCCCCGCTGGGCCAGGCCGAGCTCGAGCGTCTGGGTGAGGTTGACGTCGTCATCGACGACGAGGACGCGTGCGCTCATGTCAGGGCGCCTCCGGCAGGTGGAGCGTGAAGGTGCTGCCCTCTCCGGGCGTGGAGTCGAGGGCGATGAAGCCGCCGTGCTCCTCGACGATGCGGGCGGCGATGGGCAGGCCCAGCCCGGTGCCTTCGCCAGGGGCGCGGGTGCTGAAGAAGGGCTCGAAGATGGTCTGCCGCAGCTCGGGGGTGATGCCGGGCCCGTCGTCGACCACGCCGATGGTCACCAACCGCTGCGCCTCGGTGGTGCCCGGCGTGGGGGCCGACGCCTGCCCGGTCCGCAGCGAGACGTGCCCGCCGGGGCCGCAGGCGTGGAGCGCGTTCACCACCAGGTTGGTCACCGCCTGCTACAGCAGCACCGGGTCGCCGCGGGTGGTGGCCGGGGCGAGGGCGCTGGCGTCGAGGGTGACGGGCTTGCGCGCCGCGAGGGGCCGCAGCAGCTCGGCGACGGTGCGCCCCAGGGCGTCGAGGGCGACCGGCTCGGGCTCGAGCTTGCGCGGGCGGGCGAAGACGAGGAGCTGCTTCACCAGCCGCGTCACGTGCTCGGTCTGCCCGATGATGACCTGCGCCGAGGCCTTCGCGCGCGCGTCGGCCTCGGGGTCGTCGGCGATGAGGCTTGCGCGGGCCTCGATGACGTTGAGCGGCGTGCCCAGCTCGTGGGCCAGGCCCGAGGCGACGCGGCCCACGGTGGCGAGGCGGTCGGCGTGGCGCAGGTGCTCGAGCGCGGCCTCTCGGGCCGCCATGGCGCGGGCCGTCGTCTCGCGGGCCTCGAGGAGCCGCGCGCACATCGCGTTCATCTCTGCCGCGAGCTGCTCGAACTCGTCGCCGGTCGGCAGCGAGAGGTCCGCCGAGAGGTCGCCCCGGCCGATGGCGCGGGCCTTCGCCACCAGGGCCCGCGTCGGGCGCGCGACCAGCCAGAGGCCCAGCACGAACGCGAAGCCCGCCATGCCCAGCACGGTGACGACCGCGAGGGTGGCCACGCGGAGGAAGACCTCGCGGCGCCAGGCGCCCTGGAAGTCGGGCGACTCGGACACCTCGATGGCGCCCCGGGTACCAGACGGCAGCCGCACCGGCACCACCGTGGCGCGGCGGCCTCCCCGCGGGCCAGGCCCGTCGAGCGTCACGAACTCGCCCACCCCCTCGAGGGCGGCGCAGGGGAGCAGCGGCGGCGGCGCGTCGGCGCCGACGCACACCCAGCGCACGTGCAGGTCGGTGTGCTGGTGCCGCCCCGAGCCTTCGACGAGGCGCTGGGCCTCCTCGAGGCCGTCCCGCTGCACGGCGACCTCGACGGCGTCGGCGAGCGTCGTCGCCACCAGCCGGTGCGTGCGGTCCATGTCGTCTTCGAACTGCTGCACCTCGTCGTCGAACCGCGACCAGGTGGTGAGCGCGAGCGCGCCCACTACCACGGCGAGGAAGGCGAGCGTCAGGCGGGTGACGAGCCGCACGGGAGCGCTCCAGCCTCCATCAGGACTTCCCGAGCCGCCAGCCGCCGCCGAGCGCCTGGTACAGGCCCACCATCGCGACGCGCAGCCGCCGCTGTGTCTCGATGAGCTCCAGCTGCGCCTCCAGAGAGTCCCGACGGGTCAACAACACCTCCATGTAGTCGGCGCGGGCCGACTGAAACAGCACCTTCGAGGTCTCGACGGCCTGGTCGAGGGTGGCGACCTGCTGCGCCTGGAGCGCCGAGGTCTTCCCGAGGTTCTCGAGCTGCGCGAGCTGATTCACCACGTCGGTGAAGGCCTGGAGCACCGTCTGCTCGTAGGTGAACACCGCCTGGAGCTGCCTGGCGTTCGCCGCCCGGTACTGCGCCTCGATGCCGGCCCGGTTCAGCAGCGGCGCCACCAGGTTCCCCGCGAGGTTGGCCAGGAGCGACTCGGGCGTCGCCACCAGGTGGGCCAGGTTGAAGGACTCGTAGCCGACGGCCGCGCGGATGCTGAGCGCCGGGAAGAACGCGGCCCTCGCCGCGTGCACGTCGAGCTTCGCCGCCTCGAGGTCGCGCTGCGCCCGGCGCACGTCGGGGCGGTGCTCGAGCAGCTGCGCCGGCACTCCCGCCTCGACGGTGACCGGGAGCGGCTCGGCCAGCCGGCGCACGTCGCGCTCGATGCGCTGCGGGAAGCGGCCCAGGAGGAAGTTGATGCGGTTCTCGGCCTGCACGCGCTGCAGCTCGAACTCGAAGCGCCGGCTCCTCGTCTTCGTCACCTCGGCCTGGAAGCGCTGCACCGCCAGCTCGCTGACGCGCGCGGCCTGCTTCTCGAGCTTCACCACCTCGAGCGCGTCGCTCTGGAGCTTCACGTTGCGCTCGAGCACGTCGAGCTGCGCGTCGAGGGCGCACAGCTCGTAGTAGGTGCGGGCGATCTCGGCGACGAGCTGGGTGACGACGAAGTGCCTCGCCTCGGCGCTGGCCTCGGCGCGCAGGCCGGCCGCCTGGGCCGCGGCCCGCAGGCGCCCCCACACGTCGACCTCCCACGAGCCGCGCAGGCCGAAGGCGAAGGTGCCGAGCGGGTCGGGCACCCCGGTGGCGCGGTCGGCCGAGCCGCGGCTGGTGAAGGCCCCGACCTTCTCGACGCCCGTGTCGACGCCGGCCTCGAGCCGCGGCAGGTACTCGCCGCGACGCGCGCCGGCCTCGGCGGTGGCGATGATGAGCTCCTGCAGCCGCACGTTGAGCTCCTGGTTGTTCTTCAGCGCCTCGTCGATCAACCCGCGGAGCTTCGGGTCCTCGAAGAAGCTCGACCACGTCTGCGAGGCCAGCGACGCGGTGGCCGGCGCTTCGACGTCGGGGCGCCCGTACGACGCCGGCACGGCCGTGCGCGCCTCCCGTACCGGGTTGTCCGCGAGCGACGGCAGGCAGGCCGAGGCGAACACGGCGAGCGCAGCGGTACACAGCTCACGGTTCATGGGCAAACTCTTCCGACAGCGGCTCGTCGTGTTCGTCGCGAATCAGCGCGCGTCCGTCGGCGAGCGAACCGAAGACGAAGTAGAGGCCGGGTACCACGACGACGCCGAACAGCGCGCCGAAGAGCATGCCCCCCAGGGCCGAGGCGCCGATGGTGCGGTTCCCGATGGCGCCCGGGCCCGTCGCCACGACGAGGGGCACCAGGCCGGCGATGAAGGCGAACGACGTCATCAAGATGGGGCGCAGCCGCACCCTGGCGCCCTCGATGGCCGCCTCGAGAATCGTCGCCCCGGCGCGGCGCCGCTGCACCGCGAACTCGACGATGAGCACCGCGTTCTTCCCCAGCAGGCCGACGAGCATCACCAGCTCGAGCTGGGCGTAGATGTCGTTCGCGAGGCCGAGGAGCTGGAGCAGCAGCAGCGAGCCGAAGAGGCCGCACGGCAGCGACAGGATGACGGCGAACGGGAGGATGAAGCTCTCGTACTGGCCGGCCAGGACCAGGTACACGAACGCCAGCACGATGATGAGAATCACCCCGGCCTCGTTGCCCCGGGCTGCCTCGTCGAACGACAGGCCCTCCCACGCGATGTCGTAACCCCGCGGCAGCGTCTGCGAGGCCACCTCCTTCACCGCCGCGATGGCCGCTCCGCTCGTGAAGCCCCTCGCCGCCTCGCCGCGGATCGCCGACGAGTTGTACAGGTTGTACCGGGTGATCTCGTTCGGCCCCTGCGTCTTCCGCATCGTCATGAACGCCGAGTACGGCACCATCTCGTCGCGGTCGTTCTTCACGTAGAGGGTGAGCAGGTCGGTCGGCAGCCGTCGGAACTCGGGCGACGCCTGCACGTACACCTTGAAGAAGTTGCCGAACCGGATGAAGCCCTGCTCGTAGGTGCTGCCGATGAGGATGTCGAGGTTCTCCATCGCGCGCTTGATCGAGACGCCCTTCTGCATGGCGAGCGCGGGGTCGACCACCAGCTCGTACTGGGGGTAGTTCGCCGCGTAGAAGGTGAAGAGCCCCGTGAGCTCCGGCCGCTTCCGGAGGTTGGCCAGGAACTCCTGGTTGAGCGCGTCGAAGGCCTGGTAGTCGTTGGTGTTGGTCTTGTCGAGGAGCCGCAGCGAGAACCCGCCGGCGGCGCCGTACCCGGGAACGGCCGGCGGCTGGAAGAACTCGACGGTCGCCCCGATGTCCTTCGCCTTCTCCTCGAGCTCCTCGATGATCTCGGTCACCGAGTGCTTGCGCTTCGACCACGGCTCGAGGTCGATGAGGCAGGTGCCGGCGTTCGAGCCGCGGCCCTCGGTCAGCACCTCGTACCCCGCCAGCGACGACACCGAGGCGACGCCCTCGACGCGCTTGGCGACCCGCTGCAGCTCGCGCGAGACGTCGTTCGTTCGCTCCAGCGTCGTGCCCGGCGGCGTCTGGATGATGGCGTAGATCATGCCCTGGTCTTCGTTGGGCACGAACCCGGCCGGGACGATGGCGTCGAGGCCGACGGCACCGGCGGCGAAGGCGAAGAGCAGCCCGAACGTCACCACCCGGCGGTGCGCGATCGCGCGCAGCACCTTCACGTAGCCCCCGGCGCCCTTGTCGAAGCTCGCGTTGAAGAGGTCGAGCAGCCGATTGATGGGCGAGCGGGAGCGCGGCTTCCCGTGCGTATTCTTGAGGATCATCGCGCACAGCACCGGGGTCAGCGTCAGCGCGACGAGGCCCGACAGCACGATGGACGACGCCATGGTGATGGAGAACTGCCGGTAGAAGACGCCGACGGGCCCCGTCATGAAGGCGACGGGGACGAAGACCGCCGTCATCAGCAGCGTGATGGCGATGACCGCGCCGGTGATCTCGCCCATCACCTTCTGGACGGCGGCGTACGGGCCGAGGTGCTCCTCGGCCATCTTCGCGTGCACCGCCTCGACCACCACGATGGCGTCGTCGACCACCACGCCGATGGCGAGGACGAGGGCGAACAGCGTGATGAGGTTGATGGTGATGCCGAAGGCCTGCATGACGATGAAGGCGCCGATGAGCGAGACCGGCACCGCCAGCGTGGGGATGAGCGTCGACCGCCAGTCGCCGAGGAAGAGGAACACCACGAGCGCGACCAGCACGAACGCCTCGAGGAGCGTGTGCGCCACCTTCTCGATGGAGGCATCGAGGAAGCTCGAGACGTCGTAGCTGATGGCGTAGTCCATGCCGGCGGGGAACGAGGTGCGCTTGAGCGCCTCGAGCTTCGCCTTGACGTCCTGGATGACCTCGCTCGCGTTGCTGCCGTACGTCTGCTTCAGCACGATGGCCGCCGACGGCTTGCCGTCGAGGTTCGAGTAGATGTCGAAGAACTCGCTGCCCAGCTCGACCTGCGCGATGTCCTTCAGCCGCAGCAGCTCACCGTCGGGCTTCGCCCGGATGATGATGTTCTCGTACTGCTCCGGTGTGTTGTACCGGCCCTCGTACACGAGCACGTACTCGAGCGCCTGTGACGTCTTGCCGGTCGCCTGGCCCATGCGGCCCGGCCGGCCGATGATGCTCTGCTCCGACACCGCCTTCATCACCTCTTCGGTCGAGACGTTGTAGGCGCGCATGCGGTCGGGGTTCAGCCACAGCCGCATCGCGTACGACCGCGAGCCGAGGATGCGGGTCTGCGAGATGCCGTGAATGCGGCTCAGCTCGGGCAGCAGGTTGACGCTCGCGAAGTTGTACAGGAACTTCTGGTCGGCCGTCGCCTCGGTGCTGTACAGGTTCACGTACATCAGCATGCTGGGCTGCACC
>JADCJJ010000252.1 GCA_020247085.1 Myxococcaceae bacterium
AGCGTCGAGTCGGCGAGCGGCCCCGCCCGCAGCGCCAGGTCGTAGCCCTCGGCCACCAGGTCGACGTAGCGGTCAGTCAGGTCGAGCGTCACCTGCACCGCCGGGTTCTCGGCGAGGAACTCGCTCACGATGTCGCCCAGGCAGTTCTCGGCGAACGACAGCGGCGCCGTCAGCCGCAGCACCCCGCGCGGAGACGCCTCGCGCTGCCGCACCTCCGCTCCGGAGGGCGTCGAGCCGGCGCTTCAGCGCGATGGGTCGTCGAAGCCCGGGGTCTTCACGGCGAGCGGCGCCGCCTCCGAGCCCCGCGTGGCCCGGCGGGGTGCCACCGCGCTCATGACGGCCTTCGGCTCGCAGGCCAGGCACTTTTCACTTCAATGCCGGGTGACGGGTCAGGCCGACATGCTTCTTCGTTCGCTGATGGTCGGGCTGGTGATGGCGCTGGCAGCGTGTCAGGGCGCTGGCAACGCAGGTCCCCAGGGCGAGTCGGGGCCTCCGGGGCCGCGAGGTGAAGCGGGCGCTCCGGGGCCGACTGGCATGAGGGGGCCCGAAGGGGCAGCGGGCCCGAAGGGAGACCCGGGCCAGCCGGGCGCGCCCGGCATGACGGGTCCGCAGGGAGTGCAGGGCCCGCCGGGCCAGGTGCTGGTCATCGACGGCGGCGTCGTCACCGGGCCGCCCGGCGCGTCGGTGGTGGTCTCACCCATCGACGGAGGCAGCGTCTCGTGCCCGAACGGCGGCGTCCGCATCACCCAGCTCAGCGACGGTGGCGTCACGGTGCTGTGCAACGGCGCGCAGGGCCCGCAGGGGCCGGCTGGAGCTACCGGAGCCACCGGTCCGCAAGGGGTCGCCGGTCCACAGGGCGCGCAGGGTCCCACGGGGCCACAGGGGCCGTCTGGGGCCGTCGGCGCGACGGGTCCGCAAGGGCCGACCGGCCCGCAGGGGGCGGCCGGGCCCCAGGGACCGTCAGGCGCGCCCGGCTCGACAGGCCCCGCTGGAGCCACCGGCCCCGCAGGACCGGCAGGACCGACGGGCGCTCCAGGACCGGCAGGCCCACCAGGGGCGACGGGCCCGGCGGGGCCTCCGGGCGCGGTGCTCTTTCTCGACGGCGGCGTCGTGCTCTCGACGAACCTCGTCACCTTCGCGGGCTTCACCGCTGCCTCCTTCACCGGCGACCTCGGCGGCTACGTCGGCGCGAACACCAAGTGCGACGCCGAGTTCCCCGGCGCCTTCCTGTGCACGCGGAGCGACTACGACCTCGCCGACACCTTCGTGGGCCCTCGGGCTGCAGGCGCCTGGGTGGACGAAGACCGGCTCGCGACCGGCCAGCGCGCAGCGTACAGCTGCACTGCGTCGGCTTCGTCCAGCGGTGCGTGGACCTATGGCGGCTCGTCGAACTTCAGCACCGGGTCGTCGGGCGCCGTCATCAGCGCCCTCGGCACGCAGACCACGACGCCGTGCAACGTGTCGAAGTCGCTCGCCTGCTGCCGCAACGCCGGCCGCGTCGTCTTCCGTGGCTTCACGGTCGCGACGTACACCGGCGACCTCGGCGGCTACGTCGGCGCGAACGCCAGGTGCCACGCCGAGTTCCCCGGGTCGGCGCTCTGCACACGGTCTGACTACGACACGTCGAACACGAAGACAGGACCCGCCATGGCAGGCGCCTGGGTGGACGAGGACCGGCTCGCGACCGGCCAGCGCGCAGCGTACAGCTGCACTGCGTCGGCTTCGTATAGCGGTGCGTGGACCTATGGCGGCCCTTCGAACTTCAACACCGGCTCGTCGGGCGCCGTCATTAGCGCCCTCGGCACGCAGACCACGACGCCGTGCAATGTGGTCAAGCAGCTGGCGTGCTGTACCAGGCGCTGAGACGAAAGGGCACGCCAGCGCCGCCGACGCCCGCGCGGCTGCGCGGCTGCGATGATTGGCCTCAGGTGAGGTCCGGGCCTCGAGCTTCCGAAGCCGACGGCGTCAAGGCCACGCCGCCCCGCGTGCGCCACCGGCAGTGGACGATGCGCCACCCCGTGTCCTTGCGCTTCACGCCGGCGAAGCCATCGGCGCTCCTGGAGAGGCTGGTGGCCTCGCTGGTGCGGGCGGTGTGACGTCGACACCGGCAGGCCGCGCGGAGACTCGGCGCTTCAGCCTTCCGATGCAGCGGCGCCGTCGTCTTCACGAGGGTGGCATGGCTCGACGTTGCATTCGACGCCGCGCCTGCATGTGCTGGTGCCCGACGCCACCGGCATGGGCTTCTCGCTCCACGCCGGCGCCGCCGTGCACGGGGATGAGAACCAGGGACTCGAGCGGCTCTATAGGCTGGTGCCCCTGACCCCGCCCCCAACGCGCACCGAAGGGTGCTCCGCCGTACCTCGTCGGCGCCTTCCTCACCGCGTTCGCCCTCGGCTACGCCCGCGTCCTCCTCGGGTGATGGCGCACCCGAACGACTCGCGGACATCCGCAAGGAGCATTCGACGTGCCTGAACAACCGCAGGTCATTCAGTTCGTCGGGTTCGAGACCGCGCTGTCCAGAGAGGGCTTCCTGCCACGGTGGGAGCCGTTCGCCGCCTCGTTCGTGGCGAGGGGCATCGAACGCGTGGTGCTCGGCGAAGGTGATGCGGCCGGCGGCCTCCGGTTCATCTCTCGCAACGTCTGGCACGAGGCGCGCTTCCGGGCGGTCTTCCCCTCGCGCCTCCCCGGCGACGCTGGGGGCGGAGCGGTGACGGCGGTGCAGCTCGGAGTGTTTCGGGTCGTCGCAAGCGACGGCGTCGAGCTGCTCGTCGCGCGACGCGGGGTCGTCGAGAGCATCGCGCTCGCGCGCTGTCGGCACGACGCCCTCGGCGCCATCGTTCTCCTGCTCGGCGAGCTTGGGCGTCAGCACAGCGCCGGCGTCGGCTGGGCGGCCTACACCGCCGACCCGGCCGTGCGAGGGGGGCGCTTCAAAGCGGTGCTCGAGGTCTACGCCGCCGAGGAGGCGGCCGCGTGGGTTGGCGTCGCGCTTGCCGAGGCGCTGCAGCGCCAGGCAGCACGCATCGAGGAGAGTCGGGTGCAGCTGCTCCGTGAGGTGCTCGCGCGGCCCTGACGCAGGTGCTCACCTGGTGGTCGCCGGCCGAGCCGCGCCCTCACCGAGTCAGGCGCTTCGTTCGTCGTCACGCACGCCACACTCGCCCTCCAGCCCATCGACGGGAAGTGCGTGGCGTTGCGCCCGCGACGACGAACGGCCCCAGGCTCGAGCAGCAGCGCGACCCCGCGCGAAGCGCTCGCTACGACCCCCTCGGGCTTTGGCCTCACCTCGACGAGCGGCGGCTCCCCTGGCGCCGGGGTGGGGTCCGAGCGGCAGGTGGGCGGCGGGGCGCCCGGGCTGCCCCGCGTCGACGACGCCGTCAAGGGCACGAGGGCGCGCTCCAGCGACCACCCGCGCTTCGGGCCGCGCCGGGCGTTCACGACGTGAGCGGCGTGCTGGGCGGAGCGGCGCTGGGGGTGGCCTTCGGCGTGCTGCCGTGGGCGCAGGTGCTGCGCTGACGGGCCATCACC
>JADCJJ010000253.1 GCA_020247085.1 Myxococcaceae bacterium
CCATCATGTAGAGGTCGCGCCCGTCGGGCTGGGTGACGAGGTCGTACGGGCCGGGCTCGGGCGTCATCAGCACGTCGCCGAAGAAGTCGAAGCTCTTCGTCACCGCGACGGTGTACGGGCCCCACTTGTCGGGCGAGCGCCAGAAGCTGTCCGGCTGGCTCGGCTCGTCGGGAATGGTGTCGGCGTAGGCGGCCCGGTTGAGCACGTAGAACTGCGTCATGGTGCGCAGCGAGTCGAAGTAGCGCCAGTAGGCGTGGTCCATCGCGGCCCAGGGGCTGAAGTCGAGGCGCTCGCGGCGGAAGGCGTCGAAGAGGTAGTACGAGCGGTAGTCGCTCATCTTCGCCTCGGCGACCTCGTAGACGTCGGCGCCGCGGTCGAAGGCCTCGCAGCCGGTCGAGGCGCCCTCGAACTCGTCGGAGCAGAACTTGTACGGCACCAGCAGCCGGTCGCGGGCGTCGACCTCGACGAGGTCGGGGTACGCGCACTCGCGGGCGACCTCCTTGCGGCGCACCTCGGCGAACGGCACGTCGCTGCGGCGCTCGAGGTCCACCACCTGCGGCAGCTTCGTGTAGTGCAGCGACGTGTAATCGTTGCCGTCGCAGGTGACGAGCAGGGGCAGCGCGTCGCCGTAGGCGTTCACGGCCTGGACGCTGCCGAGCAGGTAGGCGTTGCGCGTCGTCTCGAAGACCTCGACGAGGCTGCCGTAGCCGAACTTGAGGGCCGCGCGGTCGTACCGCCCCAGCCCCTGGATGTCGGAGTTGAAGTTCGCGCCGTAGTCCATGATGGACGACTGCATGAACTCGCTGATGCCAGCCTTGAGGCCGCTCGGCGCGGTGACGCCCCGCAGCTCGGCCTCGCTCTCGGGGTCGAGGTAGCGCGGCTTCGGCGCCTTCGTGCCGTTGTTGGTGCGCAGGTCCCAGAACGTCTTGGGGTAGTTCATCGGGTCGTACGAGCCAGCGAAGTTGTGCCGCAGGCCCAGCGTGTGGCCGACCTCGTGGAGCGCCGTCGAGAGGAACACCTGCTCGCGAATGCGCCGCCACACGAGCTGCGGGTCGGCGCCCTTCTGCCCGAGCGCGAACCCGAGGATGGCGTCGTTGAGCGAGGCGTGGGCGAGGTCGACGGCGTGGGCGCCCAGGCGCCGGCGCTGCTGCTGCTTGAGCGCGTGATGCGCGGCCGTGTAGCGGTTGGCGGGGTTCAGCGCGGCCACCTGCGCCTTCGACAGCGGGGCGCGTGGGTCGAGCCCGTGGGCCATCATCACCTCGGGCGTCATCAGCCGGCGCGCGACGTCGGTGCCCTGCACCTTCGACAGCCGCTGCCACGACAGGCCCCGCTGCCCGGCCAGCGCCTGCGAGCCGGCGAGCGCCCGGGTGCGGGCTGCGAAGCGCTCCTTGAGCTGCCGCGCCGGGCCCTTCGTCAGCCGCGGCGTCTTCGGCAGCCCCTTCGTCCACCCCAGGTCCATCGCGTCGGCCATGGCGTCGACGTCGCGCTGGCTGAAGCTGCGGCCCTTCGCCCCGAAGGGCTGCGCCGCCACCCAGTCGCGCACGTTGACGCCCCGGATGAACTGGTCGGGCTGGAGCTCGCCGTTGAGCAGGCGCACCAGGTCGCGGCCCATGGCGGCGTAGGTGTCGATCTGCGCGCCGTAGACGAAGGCCGAGCTCGCGACGGTCTCGCCCGTCTCGGCGTCGTTCGAGTTGGGCCCGTAGCCGAGCAGCCCGGCCGACACCGGCTCGTCGACCCAGTACAGCAGGTTGAAGCGCACGTCGCCGATGCGCGCGGTGGTGCCCGGCTGGCCGCACGCCGCCGGGTCGCCCTCGCGCACCGGGTTGTTGAGGCACAGCACGAAGGCCTTCCCCACGACGGGCCGGCCCTGCAGCTTCTCGACGACGTCCCGGAAGATGGCGTCGTACTGGCGCTCGAGCTCCTGCGCCGCGGCCTTGAGGTCGTCGGGGAAGCCCTGGTTCAGGTAGTAGACGATGGGCCGCGGGCCCAGGTCGACGCTGGCCGGGTCGTCGGGGTTGGCGCGGTTGCGCACCGCGTAGGGCAGCGAGCAGACGCCCGTCACCTTGCCATCGGCCTCGACCCGCGCGTCGGGCAGCTCGGTGACGCAGCGCTGCCCCGGCGTCGACGGGCCGCAGTGCGCGTCGAGCTGGCAGGGGCGGTTGGTGAGCGAGCGCCACCACTGGTTGTGCCGGTTGATGAAGCGGTCGCGGCCCGACTCGGTGAGCCCGTACTGGCGGTTGTACGAGCGCCGCTCGGTCGAGAAGAAGCCGAAGCGCTCCATCTCCTTGTCGTCGTAGACGCGCGGCTCGTAGTCGCGGGGGCGGGCGCGGAGGAACGCGTTGCGCACGCGGATCTCCTGGCTCGCGCAGTCGGCCGTCGAGTACTCGAGCCAGCACAGCGGCCAGCTCGTGCCGTCTTCGAACGTCACCTGCTCGGGGCTGGCGACGAGCTTCTGCGTCACCTCGAGGTAGCTCGCCGGCTCGTCACCGGTGCGCTCGAGGCGGAAGGCGTCGGGGTCGTTCGGGTCGCTCACCGAGTAGCCCACCGGGTCCTGCTTGATGGGCTGAATCGACGGCGCCGACCAGTCGGCGAGGAAGTTGAAGTTGGTGACCTCGTTCTTCGACCAGTCGACGCGGAAGAAGGCGCGCTCGAACCACTTGCGCTCCTGGCTCTCGATGAGTTTGTCGAACTCCTCGCCGGTCGACGCGTTGTACTCGCGGATGATGTCGAAGTGGCTGGTGATGCGGAAAGCGGCCACCGGGGCGCCCTGGTAGCGGCGGTCGGCGCCGGCGGCGAAGGCGGGGTTGCCCTTCTCGGAGCCCCGGACGAACTCGTAGGCGCGCCGCGCCACCAGCACGTTCTCTTGAATGTCCCACACCACCTTCTCCATCTCGTTCTCGCCCTGCTCACCGGGGAAGGTGAAGCCGGTCGCGAACGGCACGCCGACGACGGTCTGGCGGAAGTACCAGACGCCGTCGAAGTCGCGCTTCGACAGGGCGTTCTGCTGCACGGTGCTGCGCGGCTGAATCGGCTCGCCACAGGCGGCGGCGAGCACGACGACCCACAAGGCGCGCTTCATTTCTTCTCCTCGGTGAAGGCCTCGACGAGCTGTTCGGCGCTGGTCGAGAACGACAGGTAGACGGTGGAGGCGTTGGAGCGGTTCACCTCGAGGAACGGCTGCGACACGGTGCCGTTCGTCTCGGTGATGGGGCGGTACGTCGACAGG
>JADCJJ010000254.1 GCA_020247085.1 Myxococcaceae bacterium
CGGACGATGATCGACATCGGCGCCGAGATGGGCAAGCGGGTGGTGGCCCTGCTCACCGACATGGACCAGCCGCTCGGGCGCACCGTGGGCAACGCCCTCGAGGTCCGGGAGGCGGTCGAGATGCTCCGGGGGCAGGCCCCGCCCGACTACACCGAGCTGACGCTGGCGCTCACCGCCGAGATGCTGGTGCTCGGGAGGCGGGCGCAGACCCTCGACGAGGCGCGGACCCTGCTTGGCGAGGCGGTACGCAACGGCGCGGCCGAGCGGAAGCTGCGCGAGCTCGTCGCGGCGCAGGGCGGCGACCCGGCGGCGGTGGAGGACCTGTCGAGGCTGCCCCGGGCCCGGCAGGTGGTGCCCATCATCAGCGAGCGCCGCGGGGTGGTGACGGCCATCGACTCCGAGGCCATCGGCTTGGCGGCGATGGCGCTTGGCGCTGGCCGCGAAAAGACGAGCGACGTCATCGACCCGGCCGTCGGCTTCGTGCTCGAGCGAAAGGTGGGCGACGCCGTGGCCCCCGGGGAGGCGCTCGTCACCGCGCACGTCAACGACGACCGGCGGCTCGACGAAGTCATCGCCCGCGTACGTCGCGCCTACGCCCTCGGTGAGGCGGCGCCGCCGCCCCGGCCGTTGGTGCTCGAGCGCCTGGGCTGACGCCTCACTGGCGCCGCGGGTTCTTCACCAGCGACTCGGCGAGGGCGACGGCGTCGGCGAGGCGCGCGGGCTTGGCGAGGAAGGCGTCGGCGCCGAGCTGGAGCGCCTCTTCCTTGATGTGATCTCCCACGAGCGCGGTGAGGGTGATGATGCGCACGTCGCGGCTGAAGGGCTCGCGGCGGAGCCGGCGGATCACCTCGCTGCCGTCCATGCCCGGCATGTGCCAGTCGAGAAAGATGACCTGCGGCGCCCGCTGGGCGACCAGCGCGAGGGCGTCGGGCCCGGTCTCGGCCACGCGCACGTCGACGCCGAGGCGCCCGAGGTAGCGGCGCAGCGGCTCGACGTTGATGATGGTGTCGTCGACGATGACGACCGACTTGAGCGTGCGGACGGCCGGCACCGGGCTGGGGATCGCCGGGTCGACGGCCGAGGGCGTCGGGAAGCGGGCAGTGAAGCGGGAGCCGCTGCCCGGGGTGCTGTCGAGCTCGATGCTGCCGCCGTGCAGGTCCAGCAGGCGCTTGACCAGCGCCAGGCCCAGGCCGGCGCCGTCGTGCCTTCGGGTGCGCCCGCCGTCCACCTGGACGAAGGGGTGGAAGAGGCGGAGCTGGTCGGTCCGCTCGATGCCCGGGCCCTCGTCCGCGACGGTGAAGGCCCAGGCGTCATCCTCGCGGCGCGCCTCGAGCGTCACCGCCCTGCCGCCGGGCGAGAACTTCACGGCGTTCGACAGGAGGTTGGCGAGCACCTGCCGCGCGCGCAGCCGATCGAGCCAGGCGACGTCCTCATCGGAGCACCGCACCGTGCGGAACTCGAGCGCGACGTTCTTGCTGCGGGCCTGCGGGCGCACCAGGTGCAGGGCCTCTTGCGCGATGGCCACGACGCCCACGGGCTCGCGGTGCAGCGGCAGCGAGCCGGCCTCGAGCCGCGCCAGGTCGAGCACGGTGTTCAGCAGCGACAAGAGGTGCGTGCCGCTGGTGGCGATGACCGCCAGCGCGTCGCGCATGGCCGGGGTGAGCGGCCCGAAGGTGCCCTCGGTGAGGGCCTGTGCCTGGCCCAGCACGGCGTTGAGGGGCGTGCGCAGCTCGTGGCTCATGCTCGACAGGAAGTCCTCGCGGGCCGAGGCGACGCGAGCGAGCTCGACGTTGAGCGTCAGGAGCCGGGCCTCGGCCGAGCGCAGCGCGTGCACGTCGACCTGCGCCCCGGCGATGCAGCCGGCGTCGCTGCCACCGCCGCGCGCGACCTGGAGCGCCGCCCTGAACCAGCGGTGCTCGCCGTTGGCGCAGCGGAGCCGGTACTCGCACTCGAAGGGCTCGGTCGAGCCGGCGGCGATGACGCCCGCGATGCGCGCGCGCAGGTGCGTGGCGTCGTCGGCATGCGCGCGGGCGAAGAAGGCCTCGACGTCGGGGGCGAGCTCGTCGCGGCTGACGCCGAGCTGCGCGAGGAAGGCGTCGCTCCAGCTCGCCTGCCCGGCGATCGTCCACTCGAAGGGCGCCGTGCGGCCCGCGAGCTGCGCGAGGAGGGGCAGGGCGTCGCTCATGCTGGCGAGGCGAGCTGCTTGTGCAGCCACACGTGCACCGCGGTACCCTGACCCTCGGTCGAGTCGATGCGCACCTCGCCCCGCCAGCGGTTGATGATCTGCTTGAGCACCGTGAGGCCCAGGCCGGTGCCCTGCCCCGGGGGCTTGGTGGTGAAGAAGGGCGTGAAGAGGCGCTCCTTGACGTGCGCGGGCATGCCCGGCCCGTTGTCGGCCACCGTCATGCGCAGGCGCTCTCCCTCGTCGACGACCTGCACCTCGATGCGGGCGGTGCGGGCGTGCCCCAGGGCGTCACAGGCGTTGCCGAGCAGGTTGAGCAGCACCTGCTGGGCCTCGAGGGGGGTGGCGTTCGCCAGAGCCGCACCCGGTGGGAGGACGAGGCGCACGTCGATGTGGCGGGTGCGCCCGGCGACACGCAGCATCGACACCACGTCGCGGACGACCGACGAGAGATCGACCCAGTCCTCTGAGGGGCCTGAGGCGCGCGACACCTTGAGCACCGACTGCGCGAGCTCGGCGGCGTGCTGCGTCGACTGGGTGAGGGCGAGGTGCGCTTCGTCGTCGACCAGGTAGCCGCCCGGCACCTTCTCGAGGGTGCCCAGCATCGACGAGAAGACCGAGACGATGTTCTTCAGCTCGTGGCTGATGCCGGCGGCGAAGGTGCCCAGTGTCGCCAGGCGCTCGGCGTGGAAGAGCTGCTGCTGCACCTCGCCCACCTGCCGGCGCGCGGCCTCGCGCTCGGCCTCGAGCCACTTTCGGTACGCGCCGACCTGCAGCAGGTTGCTCACCCGCGCCCGCAGCTCGGGCCCGTGCACCGGCTTGGTGAGGAAGTCGTCGGCGCCAGCCTCGAGCCCGGCGACTCGATCGGCGGAGCCGTCGAGCGCCGTGACCAGCACCACTGGAACCGCCGTCAGCTCCTTGCGGCTCCGGACCCGGCGCGTCACCTCGAAGCCGTCGAGCCCCGGCATCATGACGTCGCTGAGGACGAGGTCGGGCGCCGCGGTCTCCAGTGATTCGAGGAAGGCCGCGCCGTTCGAGAAGGTGCGCACGTGATGGCCGAGCGGAGCCAGCAGGTCGACGGCCGTCTTCCGACTCCCTGGATCGTCGTCGATGACTGCGATGTGCGCTGGGGCTGACATTTTTCAAAGGGTGTCGGAGTCTCGCTCGCGGTGCAACACGGTCGAGCGCGCCGGGTCGAGGTTTCTCCGCCGCGGTGACGCGGCACCTGAGCTCATGAGCGCAGGTGTGCGCCGATGGCGCAGGTCGGCACACCGCGCGCTGGCGACGGCGCACCGCGGGCAGCGCTCTGCCGTCGGGGTGGCGTCTGCGCGCGGGGTGGGGCAGAGAGCACGCCATGGTGAACGCCAACCTGCGTGTGCCCCAGCCGTTGAACGAACCCGTCAAGGCCTATGCGCCCGGCTCACCGGAGCGCGCCGAGCTGAAGGCCGCGCTGGCGCGCCTCGGCGGTGAACGCCCGGAGATCCCCGTGCGGATCGGCTCCGCCGAGCTGCGCACGGGGCGGGTCGAGACGATTCGCGCCCCCCACCGGCACGCGCAGGTGCTCGGCACCTTCCACGAGGCCGGGGCCGACGAGGCGCGGCAGGCCATCGACGCGGCGCTGGCGGCCAAGCCAGCTTGGAGCGCCATGCCCTTCGGCGACCGCACCGCCATCTTCCTGCGCGCCGCTGAGCTGCTCACCACGAAGTACCGGCCGCTGCTCAACGCGGCGACGATGCTGGGACAGTCGAAGACGGCGCACCAGGCCGAGATCGACGCGGCGTGCGAGGCCATCGACTTCCTGCGCTTCAACGTGCACTTCGCCCAGACGTTGCTCGACCAACAGCCGCTGTCGGCGCCGGGCATGTGGAACCAGACCGACTACCGGCCCCTCGACGGGTTCGTCTTCGCCGTCACCCCATTCAACTTCACCGCCATCGCCTTGAACCTGTGCGCGGCACCGGCGTTGATGGGGAACGTCGTCGTGTTCAAGCCGGCCCAGTCGGCGGTGCTGTCGGCACACTGGATCATGCAGCTGCTCCGGGAGGCAGGGCTGCCCGACGGCGTCATCACGATGCTTCCCGGGCCCGGGCCGGCCATCGGAGGTGTCGCGCTCACCCACCCGGACCTCGGCGGGCTGCACTTCACCGGCTCCACGAACACCTTCAACCACATGTGGCGCACGGTGGGCGAGAACGTCTCGCGCTACCGGCAGTACCCGCGCCTGGTGGGCGAGACCGGCGGCAAGGACTTCATCTTCGTGCACCCGTCGGCGGCGGGCGACCTCGACGCCGTCGCCACGGCCATCGTCCGCGGGGGCTTCGAGTTCCAGGGGCAGAAGTGCTCGGCGTGCTCGCGTGTCTTCGTGCCGCGCTCGCTGTGGCGCGGCCTGCTCGACCGGCTGGTGCCGATGACCGAGGCGCTGCGCATGGGCGACGTCGCCGACTTCCGCAACTTCATGGGCGCGGTCATCGATGAGCGCAGCTTCGCCAACGTCTCCAAGTACCTCGAGCTGGCGCGGGGCCCCGACGCGACGGTGCTCGCCGGCGGCACGGCGGACCGCGGCGAGGGCTGGTTCGTGCGCCCGACGCTGGTCGAGTGCAGCACGCCCCGGCACCAGCTGATGGTCGAAGAGATCTTCGCGCCCATCGTCAGCCTGGTGACGTACCCCGACGACGAGTACCTGCCGGCGCTCAGGGCCTGTGACGCGGCCTCGCCCTACGCCCTCACCGGCGCCGTGTTCGCGCGCGACCGCCGGGCGATCGCCACCGCGTCGCACGAGCTGCGGCACGCCGCGGGGAACTTCTACGTCAACGACAAGCCGACCGGCGCCGTCGTCGGTCAGCAGCCCTTCGGCGGCAGCCGCGCCTCGGGCACCAACGACAAGGCCGGTTCGCTGCTCAACCTGCTGCGCTGGACGTCGCCGCGCACCATCAAGGAGACCTTCGCCCCGCCAACGACGGTCGAGTACCCGTTCATGGGCGCCGAGTAGCGGCGTGCAGATGCAACTGGCCAGGCCCGGGCCGCCTGGGTTACACCTGCAACACCCATGGCCTATGATCTCACCCCGTCGCTCGACGAGCTGAAGTCCACCATTCGCAAGGCGGGGCTGCGGAGCACGGCCCCACGCATCGCGGTGCTCCGGCGGCTGCTCGTCGCCAGCACGCCCGTCTCGCACGGCGAGCTCGTCGACGCGCTCGCCTCGGACGGCATGGACCGGACGACCATCTACCGGAACCTGGTCGACCTCACCGAGGTGGGCCTGGTGTCGCGCACGGACCTCGGCGACCACGTCTGGCGGTTCGAGCTCAAGCGCAGCAAGGGCAACGGAGACGACGCCCGGCACCCTCACTTCACCTGCACGAACTGTGGCGCGGTCTCGTGCCTGCCCGAGGTGACGCTGAAGGTGAAGCAGGGCAAGGGCGTTCCGAAGGCGCTCACCCGCCAGCAGGTCGAGATTCAGCTGCGCGGTACCTGCGACGCCTGCGCGGCGGCATGAGGCCCGCACCGGAAGGCGCCCTGCCGGCGACGTCCGACCCGGCGTGCTCCGCGCGTCGCGCCCCGCCGGCGCCTCACGGAGGGGAGCGCAGGACGCGGCTGGTCATCGGCCTCACCGCTCTGATGATGGTGGCCGAGCTCATCGCCGGGGCGATGACCCGCTCACTGGCGCTCACCGCCGACGGCTGGCACATGGCCACGCACGTCGGCGCGCTGGGGCTGTCGGCCATCGCCTACTGGTACGCGCGCACCCGCGCCGCCGAGACCCGCTTCGCCTTTGGCACGGGCAAGGTCTATGCGCTCGCCGGCTTCACCAGCTCGACACTGCTCCTCGTCGTCTCGTTCGAGATGGTCGCCGGCGGGGTGCACCGCCTCTTCGAGCCCGAGGTCGTCCGGTTCGACGAGGCCCTTCCCGTGGCGATCATCGGGCTCGTGGTGAACCTCGTGTCTGCCTGGCTGCTCGGAGGGGCGCACGAGCACGCGCCCGGGCACCACGCGCACGAGCCCCACGACGAGCCGCATGAACACGGCCTTGGGCACTACGGCCACGCGCACGGGCACCATCACGCCCCGCGGTCCGACGCAGAGGCAGCGCTTCCCGGGCTTGAGGGGTCATTGGCGCTGCGCGAGGCCGTGCACCACCACGGGCACGATCACAACCTCAGGGCGGCGTACCTTCACGTCGTGGCCGACGCCCTGACGAGCCTGCTCGCCATCGGCTCACTGGTGGCGGGGCGCTCGTTCGGCCTCTCGTGGCTCGACCCGGTGGTGGCGATCGTTGCGGCGGTCGTCATTCTCCGGTGGGCGTGGGGCCTCATCTCGGACTGCGCGCGGCAGCTCATCGACCTGGGGCCGTCGACGATCCTGCGAGACAAGGTGCGTCAGACCCTCGAGGGCCTCGGAGACACGCGGGTGCGCGATCTGCACCTGTGGCATGTCGGGCCGACCCAGCTCGTCTGCGTCGCCTCGGTGACGTCGAGCGGCGGGGTTCCGCTCGAGGCCTACAAGCAGGCCGTGCGGGCCGTGGCGCCGGTCGACCATCTCACGATCGAGATCGCCCTGGCCCACCCCGAGCGGCGTGATGGCTGACGCGGGCCTGTCGGATTGGCGCTGGAGCTGGGACGAGGCGCTGTTCCACGCCGTCAACGGGCTTGGGCTCGGCTGGCTCGACTCCGTCTTCGTCGCCGCGTCGTCGCGCGAGTTCGGCGCGGTGGCGCTGGTGGGGCTGCTGCTGGCGCTCGTCGCCCGCCTGAGGCGCGCTGCGCTGCTCCCCGTGCTCCAAGCGGTGCTCGCGCTGGCCGTGTCCGACGGGGTGGGCGCCCGGCTGTTGAAGCCGGCCTTCGCGCGCCTGCGCCCGTCGTACGCCCTGGGCGAGGCGGCGCGGGTGCTGAGCCCCGCCGCGAACGTCGGCTCCCTGCCGTCACTCCACGCGGCGAACGCCTTCGCGATCGCGACGGTGGTGGTGCTGGCCTGGCCCCGTGCCGGCCTCGTCGCCGTGCCGGTAGCGCTGCTCATCGCCGTGAGCCGCGTCGGCGTCGGGGTGCACTGGCCGAGCGACGTGATGGCCGGCGGGCTCTACGGAGCGGCGGTGGGCGTCGGCGTGGTGCTCGCGTCGCGGGCGCTGGTGTCACGCCGGGCCCCGCCCGCCCCCTCGACGCCGCGGCGCGACCCCTGAGCGGCGCGCGCTCGGCTTCGGCAGCCCCGCCGCCTGCAGCTTCCGGGAAAGGGTGTTCCGGCCGATGCCGAGCCACTTCGCCGCCAGCGTCTGGTTGCCGTGCGCGCGAGCGAGCACCGCGAGCAGGTGCCGGCGCTCGGCCTCTGCGAGCGTCAGCGGAGGGCCGGCGTCGGCGGGGGCAGCGAGCTGTGGGCTCGGCGTGCGCGACGCCTCGGGCAGGGGCAGGTGCTCGGGCAGGATCTCGCCGTCACACAGCACCACCGCGCTCTCGATGCAGTGCTCGAGCTCGCGCACGTTGCCCGGCCAGCTCCAGGCCTTCAGGCGCTCGAGCGCGGCGGAGGACAGCCGTGGCTCGCCGGCGAGGTGGTGCTTCCTGGCGGTGGTGGCGATGAAGTGGCGCGTGAGGCGCTCGAGGTCCTCGGGCCCGCGGCTCCGCAGCGGGGGGAGCTGCAGCTCGACGACCTTGATGCGGTAGTACAGATCTTCCCGGAAGCGCCCCTCGCGCACCATCTGGGCGAGGTCGCGGTGGGTCGCCGCGACGATGCGTACGTCGACCTGTACGGTGCGCGTTCCACCGAGGCGGTCGAACTCCCGGTCCTGCAGGACGCGGAGCAGCTTGCCCTGCACCGACAGCGGCAGCTCGCCGAGCTCGTCGATGAAGACGGTGCCCTCGTCGGCCGCCTCGAAGCGGCCAGGGTGCCGGTGCTCGGCCCCGGTGAAGGCCCCCCGCTCGTGCCCGAACAGCTCGTTCTCGATGAGGGAGCCTGGGAGCGCCGCGCAGTCGACCTTGACGAACGGCCGGTCTGCGCGCCGCGAGTTGACGTGCAGGGCGCGGGCGAACAGCTCCTTGCCGGTGCCCGACTCGCCGCGCAGCAGCACCGTGGCGTCGGTCTGAGCGGCCTTCTGCACGGTCTTGTAGATGGCCCGCATCGGCGCCGACTCGCCGATGACCTTGTTGAAGAAGTAGCCCACTGGCTGCTCGGGGCGCGCACGGGCGCGGCGCAGCTCGGCGTAGAGCGAGGTCGCCTGGAGCGCCTGGCTCACCTCGGCCGAGATGCCGAGGAGCCGCGTCTCGTCGTCGGCGTCGAAGCGCCCGCTCCCTCGCCGGTTCAGCACCTGGAGCACACCGAAGACCTCGCCGGGCGCGTCGCGCAGCGGCACGGCGAGGAGCGAGCGCGTGCGGTAGCCCGTCAGCTTGTCGACGTCGGGGTTGAAGCGCTGCTCGTCGTGCGCGGCGGGAATGTTCACCACCTCGCCGCTCAGCGCGACGGCGCCGGCGATGCCCTGGCCCAGCTTCAGGCGAATCTGCTTCAGCTCCGGCAGGTGGGCCGCGCGGCTGAAGAGCTCTCCGCGGGAATGGTCGATGAGGTACAGCGTGCCGCGGTCGGCCTGCATGCTGGCGGCGACGCGATCGACCACCTGGCGCAGGAAGACGTCGAGGTTCACCTCCTGGCCGATGAGGCCCCCCACCGGAAGCAGCACTGCGCTCGGCTCGCGCTTGGGGGTCGTCATGGCCGCCGATCGAGGCGCCTTCAGTCCATCGTGGGCGCGCGGGGAGCGCAAGGCCTCGCCATCGCCGGCGTGGCCCTCAGTCTTTCCAGAGCATCTTCCAGGGGTTTTTCCGCAGGTCGGCGAGCAGCGACTTCAGGTCGTCGTAGACCTGCTTGTCCCGGGCGAGCGCGCCGAGGGTGCCCTCGCCGGCCTCGAGCTTCATCAGCAGCTTGTCGGCCCTCGAGGCCAGGGCATCGACCTTTTCTCCGGCCTGCTGGTACTTCACCAGCATGGCCTTGAGGCGCTGGCCGTCTTCTTCGGTGAGCTGCCCGGACACGGCGGCCAGGCCCCCGAGGGCGGTCGAGGCCCGCTTCGACAGCTCGGGCAGCTCGGTCCGGGCCAGCCTGGCCGTGGCGGCGGCGTCGTCGAGCAGCACCGTCGCGCGCCCCCCGGGCTCGAGCTCCTTGCGGGCGAAGGCGGCCAGCACCCGCACGTCCTTCGCGGCCACGGCGAGCTCCTGCGCCAGCTCGCGGAGCTGCACGCGGTTCTCGGTCAGCACCCCGTCGACCGTCGTCGTCAGGCCGCCGAAGCCGTTGACCAGCTTCGCCACCGCTTCGGGGTCGCTCTCGAGCACCCTGGACGCCGAGTCGAGGAACTTGGCGAGGCGGTTCGAGACGATGTCGATGCGGGGCGCGTCGACCCCGCGGATGGGGGCGCTGGCCACGTGCCGCTCGGCGGCGTTGCCGGGCCACAGCTCGAGGTAGGGCTCGCCGAGGGGACCCTGGCTCGAGATGGTGATGGCGCAGTCGCTGCGCAGCGCCTGCTCGGCGCCCTGCGAGAGGCTCACCGCCATGCGCACCGGCAGCGGGTCTCCGCGGGCGTCGCGTCGGTCTGGCAGCAGCTCGACCGCGTCGACGCGGCCCACCACCACGCCTCCCAGCTTCACCGGCGCGCCCTTCACCACGTTCCCGGTGTGCGAGAAGTCCACCGAGACGGTGGGCCCGCTCGAGAACGACAGCTCCCCCATCGCCCACAGCAGGGCGAGCGCGCCCACCACCGCCGCCAGCATCAGCGCGCCGACCTTCAGCTCGAGACGGGACTCGTCCATGCCGCTGCTCCCTTACCTCGCCCCGGCGAGAAAGCCTGCTTTGGGCCCCTGGTACCCCACGACGCCCTGACGCACCTCGACCACCCGGTCGGCGAGGCGCGCCAGCGCAACGTAGTCATGCGACACCACCAGCGCCCCCAGGCCCGCCTCGCGGACGGCCTCGAGGGCCTCGTTCACCTGCCCGGCGGCGGTCGCGTCGAGGCCCGTCGTCGGCTCGTCGAGCAGCAGGCACGTCGGCTGGAGCACCAGCGCCCGGGCGATGGCGGCGCGCTTGCGAATGCCCGGGCCGACCTGCGGGGGGAACCGGTTCCGCAGCGCCAGGAGGCCCATTCGGCCCAGCGCCGCCTCGACGCGCGCCGGGTCCGACGCTCCCTTCGCGGCCAGCGCGACGTTGGCCTCGAGCGTCAGCCAGTCGAGCAACGCCGGTCCCTGCACCAGGTACGGCACCTGCGCCCGGAGCTCCACCAGCCGCCGCTCGGGCAGCGTGTCGACGCGCTGTCCCAGCAGCGTCACCGCGCCCGCGTCGGGCCGCAGCAGCCCGACGGCCAGGCGGCACAGCACCGACTTGCCCGAGCCCGAGCGACCGACGATGAAGGTGAGGCCCTTGAGGGGGATCGTCACCGACAGCCCCTCGAGCACCGTCGCCTCGCCGAACCGCTTCACCACGCCGTCGAGGACGAGCTCACCCATGCGCCGCTCAGACCCCCGCCAGGAGGAAGGCGGCGGCGACGACGAAGTCGATGAGCAGGCAGCCGATCGACGCGTCCACCACCGCGGCCGTCACCGCCTCGCCCACCGCCGGGGCGCCGCCCCGCGCTGCCAGCCCCCGCGCCGCCGCCGCCAGGGGAATGAAGGCCCCGCACAGCACCGCCTTGATCAGGGCGCACGCCACGTCGGGTGCGTCGACGAAGCGCGCGTCGGTGAACGCGCCGCCGTCGGCGCCGAAGGCGAAGGTGACGACGAGGCTCGCCGACAGCGTCGAGGCTGCCGTGCCCACCACCAGTAGCGCCGGCAGCGCCACGACGGACGCCACCAGGCGTGGGCTCACCAGCTCGGCAATGGGGTCGGCGGCCGAGAGCTCGAGCGCCTCGAGTTGCTCGTTCACCGCCATCGCCGCCAGCTCGGCGCTGGTGCCCGCGCCGATGCGCGACGCGGCCAGCACCGCGACGAGGAGCGGCGCGAACTCCCGCAACATCAGCTCGAAGTAGGCCGGGCCCACCACGGTGACGTTGCCGGTGTACTTGCGGGCCTGGGCCCAGGCGATCGTCACCATCACGGCGCCGAAGAAGGCGAGTCCGGCGGCGATGAGGAGCATCGACTTCGAGCCGATCTCGACCAGCTGGAGCATCGTCGCGCGGCCGTCGAGCCCGTGCCGACGCAGGGCGCCCAGCGCCTTCCCGAAGAGCACCGCCGGAGCGCCGAAGGTGCGCAGCAGCGCCGTCACGAGAAGGCCCTCGTGAGGAAGGGGGTGAGCAGCAGATCGAGCGAGAAGATCGCCGCGCACGACAGCACCACCGCCGAGGCCGAGGCGTGGCCCACCCCGGCGGCGCCGCCCCGAGCCCGCAGGCCCGCCACCGTCGACACCAGCGAGATGGCGACGCCAAAGGCGAGCGTCTTCACGAGCCCGCCGACGAGGTCGCCCTGGCGCAGCATGTCGCTGAACGACTCGAAGAACACCCGCAGCGGCAGCTTCAGCGAGAAGTACGAGGCGATGGCCTCGAAGGCGACGGCGACGAGGAACGTCACGCTGCCGAGCGCGGTGATGGCGACGGCGCTGCCCACCACCCGGGGCGCCACCAGCAGCCGGAACGGGTCCAGCGAGATGCCGCGCAGCCCCTCGAGCTGGCCGTTGATGCGCAGCAGCGCGAGCTCGGCGGCGTTGCGGGCCCCGATGCGCGCCGCCATCACCAGCCCCAGCAGGAGCGGGCCGAACTCCCGCATCAGCGCGTAGCCCGCCGCCCAACCGGTGTAGAGCCTCGCGCCGAACTTCACCGCGTACACGCCGGCCTGGAGCACCACCGTCGAGCCGATCAATATCGCCGCCAGCAACGCGAGCGGCAGCGAGCCATAGCCGAAGAGCACCACGCTGCGCAGCAGCTCCCGACGGTCGAGCGACGGCAAGTGGAGCACGGTGCGCGCGAGCACCAGGCCCAGTGCGCCGGTGAGGCGAAGGCCCGACAGGCCGAAGGCGCCGAGCGCGCGGATCACCGCGGCGCCTCGTCGGCGACGAGCCGGCCGGCGTCGAAGCGGAGCACCCGGGGCAGCGGCAGTGAGGGCGAGGGGTCGGGCAGGGCGGCGACCAGCGTGCGGCCCTCCGACACCTCGAGCAGGAGCGCGCCGACGCTGCGCTCGGTCTCGGGGTCGAGCCCCGCGAACGGATCGTCGGCGAGCAACACCGACGGGCGCGAGACGATGGCGCGGGCCACGCCGACGCGCTTCTTCATGCCCCCCGACAGCGTCTCGGGGCGTCGCTCGGCCGCGGCGGAGAGGCCGACCTGCTCCAGCGCTTCGCCGGCCCGGCGGAGCGCCTCGGCTGCGGGAACGCCGCGCTTCACCAGCGGAAGCGTCACGTTGTCGAGCACCGACATCGAGTCGAACAGCGCGTCGCTCTGGAAGATCATGCCGAAGGCCGCCTGCCGGGCTCGGCGCTCCTCGGGCGAGAGCGCCGAGACGACGTCGTCGCCCCACCACACCTCGCCAGAGGTCGGCCGAACGAGCCCTGCCAGCGCCTTGAGCCACGTCGTCTTCCCAGACGCCGCCGGCCCTGTCACCAGCACCCGGCTCGGCGCCGCCACGGCGACGGTCACGTCGTCGACGGCCAGAACCTCGCCAAAGCGCACGGAGAGCCGCTCGGTGCGCAGGCGCAGGGGAGGGTGGTGGGGGCTGGCGCACACGACGGGCGGCGGACTGTACCGCGTCGGGGGGCGGTGTCGCGGACGTGGGCCCGGTGCGCGCGCCCATGGCTCGGGGGGGGGCGCCGACCAAGGGGGGGCGGGGCCGCTCCTCGCCCTGCGCGTCGCTGCGGGCCAGGCGGGCCGGCCGGTTGACGTCGCGGGGTGCCTCGCTCATGACGGCGGCGTGTGGCGGCGGATCACAGCGGTGCTGGCGTCGCTCTGCGGATGCCTGCCGACGGTCGACCTCGAGCCGCCGGCGCGGTGCGACCTGTTCGACGGCGGGCTGTCGACGCCCGCCGGTCGCGCCGTCTTCGTGGGCCGCGAGGTGACGGTCATCACGTCGCGGCGCGCGCCCACCTGCCCTCCCGAGGGGGGCGTGACGGCCCAGGTGCGGGTGCTCGATCCCCGGTCGCTCGTCGCGCCGGCGCGCGTCGAGGGGCCCTTCGTGCGCGGCCAGTTCCATGGGGTCGAGGTTCGCTTCACGCCGACGCGGCCGGGCCCGTGGCGCGTCGACGTCGTGTTCGAGCCGGGCCTCGGGCGCGCCCTCAATGAGGTGCTGGCCGTCGAGCCGCTCGAGCCGGGCCAGCGCGGCGCCTTCGTCGGCGACGACGTGCGCTGCGCGCTCGAGGGGGTGACGGCGCGGGGCGCGCTGGTGTGCTTGTCGTCGGAGAGAGCCGAGATCTCCTTCTGGCGCGCCGGGCGGCAGCTCCAGGCCGTGCCCGGGGTGGGCTTCGACGTCGCCGGCGACGCCGTCTTCGTCGTGGGGCCGGGGCAGGTCGAGCGCTTCATCGACGTCGGCGGCGCCTTCCTGCGCCGGGTGCCCGACGTGCCCTTCGGCCTCGAAGAGGCGCTCCTGCCGCTCGAGGCCTTCGCGGCGGTCGACGAGGCGCGGCTGCTGGTGGCGTCGCGCCGCCAGGTGCGCGCTCTCTCCTCCGGCGACGGTGGTTTCTCCGCCGGGCCGGGGCTGGGCCTGCCCGCGGGGCTGTGCCAGAGCGCGCTCCGGCTCGTCCCCGTCGGGCCCGACGGGATCCGCCTGGCGTGCACGTCCCGCGTCGAGCCGATGGGCGTGGCGTTCACCCGCTTCTGCCGCTCGCTCGGTGACGAGCCGGATGCGTGCTTCGAGGTGCGCGGGCGGCTCGTGGGCGCCGACGTCGACGGGCCGTGGGTCGTCGATGGGCAGACGGTGAGCCTGGTGACGGGCCCGCTCGAGCGCCGCTCGACGACGCTGCCGCCCGGGTGGACGGTGGTGGCGAACGCGCGCTGGGCGGGCTCGCTCCACCCGCTGGCCGTCGAGCCCACGGGCCGGGTGCTGGTGCTCCGGGCCGCTGACGAGCCATTCCTGGCGGGGCTCGACGGCGCGGGGGGGCTGGTGGCAGCGCCACCCGAGGGGCTCTTCGTGCGGCTGGCCGGCGAGCGGGCGTGGTTCCCCCGCTCCCGGTGAGGAGCGCGCGCGGGGCCCCGGCCTGCGTCACTTGCGGCCGAGCAGGCGCCGCAGCGAAACCTTGCGGAAGCCGCCGAGCACCTGGCGCACCACCGCCGTCGAGAAGAGGAACACCGAGCTGGCGATGCCCAGCACCCCGAGCACTGGCACCCCGGCGACCTCCCACTGCTTCGGCGCGAAGGCGATGAAGGTGCCGATGATGAAGCCGCACGCGCACAGCCCGGCGAAGGCGACCACCGCGAGAGCCCGCAGGTTGTTGTTGAGGGACTCCATCTGGTTCGGGTTCAGCGTCACCGTGAACTTGCCCGACTCGAGGTCGAGCATGATCTGCTGCAGCTGCAGCGGCAGCTCGCTCGCCGCGCTCTGGAGCCGCAGCAGGGTCTTCATCGCGCCGCCCTGCAGTTGCGCCGGATCGTACCGGTCGGCCAACAGCTTCTTCGCGTACGGCATGAAGATCTCGCCGATGGGCATGTCGGGGTACAGCGAGCGCAAGATGCCCTCGATGGCCACCGCGGCGCGCGCGAGGATCGCGTACTCCCGTGGCACCCGGACGCGATACTTCACCGCGAGGTTGAGCAGGTCGCGCAACAGCAGCTTCGCGTTGACGTCCTTGATGGCCGTGGGCAGGTAGGCGTTCAAGATGCCGTCGATGTCGGTCTTGAACTGCAGCAGGTTGGCTCGACCGTCGGGGGTGCCGAGGCGGTAGAGCTGGCGGGCCAGCGACTCGGAGTCGCGCAGGGCGATGGCGAGGATGAGCTGAATGAGCGCGTCCTGCATCTGGCGGGTGACGCGGCCGACGAGGCCGAAGTCGATGATCGCCAGCACCGGCCCATCTTCGTACACCAGCAGGTTCCCGGGGTGCGGGTCTCCGTGGAAGAGCCCGTCCTCGAAGAGCTCCCGGAAGGCCTCTTCGAGCACGATGGAGGCCAAGCGCCGCCTCGCGCCGTCGTCGAGGTTCGCGATGGACAGCTTCGGCGCGCGCAGGAACTCGAGCGTCAGCACGGTGCGCCCGGTGAGCTCGTCGTACACCCGGGGAATGCGCACGTTCGCGCGGCCCTCGTGGGAGCGCACGAAGGCGCGGACGTTCGCCGCCTCGTTGAGGAAGTCGAGCTCGTCGTGCACCGCGCGGTCGAACTCCTCGATGATGCCCGTCGGCGACGAGACGCTGACCTCTTCGATCACCGCCTCGAGGGTGCGCGCGAGCGTGTGCAGCACCGACAGATCGGCGCGGATCTGCTCGGTGATGCCGGGGCGCTGCACCTTCACCACCACCTCGACGCCCTCACGGGTCTTCGCCCGGTGCACCTGGGCCATCGACGCCGCGGCGAGCGGGGTCGGGTCGAACTCGGCGTAGAGCTGCTCGAGCGGCTGACCGAAGGCGGCCCGCACCTGCGCGCGCACCTCCTCCATGCCGAAGGGGGGCACCTGGTCCTGCAGCGTCGAGAGCTCCTCGATGAAGTCCGCCGGCAGCAGGTCGCCGCGCGTGGACAACACCTGCCCCAGCTTGACGAAGGTGGGCCCGAGCTCGGCGAGCATCATGCGAAAGCGCCGGGCGACCGACATCGAGCGCGTGGTGGCGTCGGCCTCGGGGGGGCGGTCGGGCAGTTGCTTGCGCAGGCCGGTGCGATCGATCAGGTCGGCGAAGCCGTACTTCGCGGCGATCACGGCGATCTGCCGCACCCGGTTGAGGTCTTGAATCGCCGCGCGGATCACCCCGGTACCGTCGCATGGGGACCCCGCGAGGGCAAAAACCGGCCCCTCACCGTCGGGAGGAGAAGCGGCGCAGCACCCGCGCGACGTAGTGCTCCGTCTCGCCGTTCCTCGGCACCACGCCGCGCACGGCGCCAGGCCCTGCGTTGTAGGCCGCGACGGCGAGCGACACGTCGTCGAAGCGCTCGAGCTGCGCCTTCAGGTAGCGCGCGCCAGCGTCGATGGCCTGGTGGGGGTCGAAGGGGTCGGCGACGCCGAGCAGCGAGGCCGTGCCGGGCATCAGCTGCGCCGGACCCATGGCGCCGGCGA
>JADCJJ010000255.1 GCA_020247085.1 Myxococcaceae bacterium
GGATGCATGAGCTTCGGATCTCGCCGTGAAGCCTTGTCGAGGTCGCTGACGCGCCCGCTGGTGCTGTTCTCGGGCGGAGCCCTGTCACGCAACTACCCGGCGAACACCTTCCCGTTCCGCGCCGACTCGAACTTCCTCTACCTCTTCGAGCGTCCCGAGCCCGGGAGCGCCGCGCTGTTCGACCCGGCCGACGGCTCCGTCACGCTGTTCCTGCCGGAGCGCTCGCTCGCCGACGCGCTGTGGCATGGCGAGGTCGAGTCCTTCGAGGCGGCGAAGGCGCGGCATGGGGTGGCGCAGGTGCTCGCGGTGGAGCGGCTCGAGGCGCACGTGGCGACGCTCGCGAAGGGGCGCCAGGTCGACGCCCTCGCCGTCGCCGACTTCAAGGCGACCCAGCGGGCCCGGGCGCTCACCGGAGAAGACCTGCAGTTCGACGACCCGGCGAAGGTGGGGCGGGGCGAGGTGCTCGACGTCATCGCGGGGCTGCGCCTGAAGAAGGGCGTCGAGGAACTCGCCGAGATGCGCCGGACGGCGGTCGTCACCCACGAGGCCCACGTGGCGGCGATGCGGGCGTCAAGACCGGGCGTGAAGGAAGCGTACCTCAACGGCCTCGTCGAGGGCGCCTTCGCGAGGGCGGGGTGCGTGCCGGCGTACGAGACGATCCTCTCCGTGCGCGGCGAGGTGCTGCACCACCACGGGCACGAGCACACGCTCGCGACTGGAGACATCGTGCTGCTCGACGCCGGCGCCGAAGGGCGCGCCGGGTACTGCAGCGACGTGACGCGGTGCTGGCCCGTCGGTGGGGCGTTCTCTCCGGAGGGGCGCGACGTGTACGAGCTGGTGTTGACGGCCGAGCTCCACGCCATCTCGCTGGTGAAGCCGGGCGCCCGCTACCGTGATCTGCACCTCTCGGCCTCGCGGATCCTGGCGCAGGGCCTCGTGGACATGGGCCTGCTCGCGGGCTCGCCGGACGGGCTCGTCGAGTCGGGCGCCCACGCCATGTTCTTCCCGCACGGCCTCGGGCACCAGCTCGGCCTCGACGTGCACGATCTCGAGGCGTTCGGCGATCGCGTGCACTACCGCGGGCGTCAGCGCAGCACCCAGTTCGGGCTGGCGTATCTGCGCATGGATCTCGACCTCGCCGAGGGCATGGTCTTCACCATCGAGCCGGGCCTGTACTTCGTGCCGGCGATCCTCGGGTCACCCGAGTTCCGTGAGCGCTTCCAGGGACAGGTGTGCTTCGAGAAGGCCGAGCGGTTCCTCGCGATGAATGAAGGCCGCGGCTTCGGCGGCGTTCGCATCGAGGACGACGTGGTGTGCACGGCGTCGGGCGCCGAGGTGTTGACCGCGGCGATCCCCAAGGCGCGCGCAGACGTCGAAGCGCTCGCGGGGCAGGGCTGACGCGGCCGTTCGGGTGGCGGCGCCGCGGCCCCGGTGCGGTGGGGCCTTCTTCGGGCACCTCGAACGACTCGAGGGCTCGTCACGCCCGCGGTCCGTCGGAGCGCAGGCCCGGCCGCGCGCCGTTCGTCACTCGTCGGTGGAGAACAGCCGCGTCCGCGCGGCCTGCGACAGCGCGACCACCGCCGGATGCTTGAGCTTCTTGTCGATCGAGATCGCGTAGAAGCGCTCGCGCACCTCTTCGAGGCGGCCCACCACGCGCACTCGGTACTGCTGCCGAATGGAGCGCTCGACCACCGACGGCGCGGCGAAGAGGCCGATGCCCTTCGAGCCCAGGAGCTGCAGCAGCGCGAGGTCCTCGACCTCGGCGGTGATCACCGGGCGGAAGCCGCGGGCGTCGAACCAGGAGTCGATCGAGCGGCGCAGCGCGGTGTTCGTGGTCGGCAGGACGAAGGGCGCGCCGTCGAGGCTGCGCGGGAAGCCGCGGCGGAACCGCTCGACGAGCGCCTCGACGGCGAAGACGGTGACGCTGGTCTCTCCGAGCAGGTGGTTGAAGGCGCGCACCGCGCCCCCGGGCGCGATGGGCTGGTCGGCCAGCACGAGGTCGAGCGCGTGCGTCGACAGCTCGGTGAGGAGGTGGTCGGTCTTGCCGATGCGCACGACGGGCCGGAGCGGCACCGGGCCTGCGAACGCCGGCTCGAGCAGCCGCCACGTCGTCAGCTTCGGTAACGAGTCCGACACGCCGACGGCGAAGCGCACCGGCCCCGACGATGGTCGGCCGTGCACCGCGTCGACCAGCTCCTGGCCGAGGGCGTAGATGTCTTCGGCGTAGCGCCGCACGAGGTGGCCGGTCTCGGTCAGCTCGACGCCGCGGCCCCGCCGGCGGAAGAGGCGCTCGCCGAGGTCTCCCTCGAGCGCGCGGAGCTTCCCGCTCACCGTCGGCTGCGCGAGCCCCAGCGCCTCGGCGCCCTTCGAGATCGAGCCCTCGCGCGCGACGACCGAGAAGCACAGCAGGTGGTGGAAGTTCACCTCGTCGAGCGGCGTCACGCCGGAATCATATCGGAAAAGCCGATGTGATGAGTCGTCATATCGTGAATGAGTGGCTGCGGTCGGTTCGCCCAGCGTACTCCTCCGGCCGTCGTCCCACCCGCAGCTTAAGGAACCCCGACATGCCGAACGCCCCCGGTCGTCGCGCCTGGTCTCGCCGTCAGTGGATGCAGTGGGCGACAGGCGCAGGCGCCGCCGCCGTCGCGATGTGGCGTGTGCCCGCGCTCGCCGAGGGCGCCACGCCCCCGCCGGTACCGAAGGAACTCACCCCTGACGCGGCCATCGAGCTGCTGTCGAAGGGCAACCAGCGCTTCGTCGAGGGCAAGACGTTCGCGCCCAACCGCAACATGGCCCGCCTGAAGGAGGTCGCGCCGAAGCAGACGCCCTTCGCCGCCTTCCTCGGTTGCGCCGACAGCCGGGTGCCCACCGAGATCGTCTTCGACCAGGGCTTCGGTGACGTCTTCGTCACCCGCATCGCGGGGAACGTCGCCGACCCCGCCATCATCGGCAGCCTCGAGTTCGGCTGCCTCGTGCTCGGCGCGAAGGTGCTCTACGTACTGGGACACTCGAGCTGTGGGGCGGTGGCGGCGACGCTGAAGGGCGACGCGGTGCCAGGGCAGATCTCGACGCTGTACCAGCACATCAGGCTGGCGGCGAAGGCGAGCCAGGGCAACCTCGACACGGCCATCAGGGAGAACGTGAAGCACCAGGCCGGAGTGCTCGCCGAGGCCTCGCCGGTGCTGGCGGTACTGCTCAAGGAGGGCAGGCTCAAGGTCGCCGGCGGCGTGTACGATCTGATGTCCGGCAAGGTCACGCAGGTGTCGGTCTGAGGGCGCGATGGAGATCCTCAAGGCGAACCTGCTCTCGCCGATCGCGCTCGCCTTCGCCCTCGGCATCGTCACCCGGCTGATCAAGAGCGAGTTCTCGCTGCCAAAGGACGTCTACACGGCGCTGTCGATCTTCCTGCTCTTCGCGCTGGGCCTCAAGGGCGGCGTCGAGCTGGGCCATGCGACGTTCAACGACGTGGCCTGGCCGGTCGTCGTCACCCTGGCGCTCGGCGTCATCACGCCGCTGACGACGTACTTCGTGCTGCGCACCCTCGGCCGCTTCAGCGTGTCGGACGCGGCCGGCATCGCCGCGCACTACGGCTCGGTCTCGGCCGTCACCTACATCGCCGCGATGACCTTCGTGAAGAGCCAGGCGGCCGAGCCCGAGGGCTTCATGCCGACGCTCCTGACGCTCCTCGAGAGCCCGGGCATTCACCTCGCGCTGGCCATCGGCGCCATCAAGACCGCGCAGCCCGGCCAGAGCCTCAAGGCGGTGCTGCACGAGGTGCTGACCGCGCGCACGATGATCCTCCTCGTCGGCGGGCTCCTGGTCGGCCTCGCCATGGGCGAGAAGAACTGGGGCACCATCGAGGGCTTCTTCGACACCAAGGGGCCGGTGTTCAAGGGCGCGCTCACGCTCTTCCTGCTCGAGATGGGCATCGTCGCCGGCTCACGCTTCGGCGACCTGAAGAAGGTAGGGCCGTTCCTGCTCGGCTTCGGCGTGGTGATGCCGGTCCTGCACGGCGCGCTCGGGGTGTGGCTGGGCTCGCTGGCGGGGCTGTCGCTCGGCGGGGCCGCGGTGCTGGGGACGATGGCGGCCAGCGCCTCGTACATCGCCGCGCCGCCAGCGGTGCGCGTCACGCTCCCCGAGGCAAACCCCA
>JADCJJ010000256.1 GCA_020247085.1 Myxococcaceae bacterium
CGCGCAGCGCCACCAGCCACGCGCCGAAGCCCAGGCTCCCGCCGCCCGGGCCGTCGCAGGCGCAGCCCAGGGTGCCGACGTTGCGCGCCGTGATGCGGCCCTTGAGCTGAGCGAGCTCGTCGCAGGGCACGGGCGGCCTGCCGCGCGGGTACGTGCCGCAGAAGCCCGCCGCGGTGCCGGGGTCGATGACTCGCTTGGAGAGCTCGCCCAGGGGCGCGGTGGGCGCCATCGTCGAGTTCCGCTCGCTGACGTGGTCGAGCCCCACCATGTGGCCGATCTCGTGCGTCGCCGTGTTCTGAACGTCGTAGGCGGCGCAGAAAGGCGTCTCCGTGCCCTCGGCGCAGGGCGGTGAGCTGATGGTGGTGAAGAGGAAGCGCGAGCCGTCGGCCGACTTGCCCGCGTTGAACTCGATGTCCGAGTCGAACACGACGCCGGTGCGGGTCGAGTACGTCGAGGTGGTGAGCGCGATGGTAGCGTCGCCGTGCTCCCAGCAGCGGTGCTTGTTGCCGCAGCTCGAGTCGGCCTGGCAGGGGTCGGCGAGCGGCACGACGTCGCGGCAGTTCTCCTCGCGGAAGGTGACGACGTTGTCGTCGCCGGTGCCCTTCCCCACGCCGGCGTCGGCGATGCGCGCGCCGCGGACGAACTCGAAGTCGGAGCAGCCGCGCGCCAGCGTGGCCCAGGTGGCGAAGGCGTTGTCGATGGCCGTGAACTCGGCCTCGACGGGCGTGCGCGCGCTGCCGGCGACGTCCTGGCGGTAGGTGATCTTCTTGACGCTCCAGGTGACGCAGAGGTTCGACTCGCCGCTGTTCGAGAGCGCGCGCGTGCGCAGGTACGGCTGGCCCGCGGCCCCTGACGCCAGCAGCGCGAGCGTGAGCCCCGTCCAGCGCATCGGCGTCACCGCCTCCTTCGCCAGGCCAGCGTGAGCGCCAGGGCCAGCAGCGCCCCGCCCGGCGCCGACGTGCAGCTCTGCTTCACGGCCGGGCCGCTCTCGGTGCCGAGCGCGAGGGTGAAGCAGGTGAGCGACGGGCGGCCGGCGGCGTAGACGTCGCAGATGAAGCGGCGCGACCCCGGGTCGATGACGCGCTTCGACGTCTCTCCGGGCGCCGCGCGGGGCGCCATGGTCGAGTTGAGCGCGTCGACGTGCGCGAGACCGAGCAGGTGGCCCACCTCGTGCGTCACGGTGTTCTGTACGTCGGTGGCCACGCAGTCTGTCATCGGCGCGCCGACGGGGCACGGCGGGGCGTCGACGGTGGTGAACAGCCACCTGTGCGCGTTCAGCTCGACGTCGGCGTCGAGGATGCGGCCGGTGCGCGGGTCGAAGCTGGTGGTGGTGATGCCGAGGGCGAGCTCGCCGAACTGCCAGCAATCGTACGCGTTGCCGCAGGAGCCATCGGAGAAGCAGGGGTCCTGGCGTGGCGCCACGCTGGCGCAGGCACGCTCCCGAAACACCACGAGGTTCTCGTCGCGGCCGTTGCCGAGGTACTCGGCGCGCCGCGAGTCGCTGCGGGGCCCCTGCTGAAGGGTGAGGCTCCCGCACCCCGTCAAGACGTCCTGCCAGGTGGAGAACGAGCTGGCGACCGCGCCGAACTCGTCGTCGCCCGGCGTCGCGGCATTCCCCTGCCGGGCCTGCTGCCAGGTGATGACGGAGCGTTCCTTCCACCACAGGCACTGCGTCTTCGGGTCGCCCTCGGCGGCGCGGCTGCGGGCGTAGGCCTGGCTCGAGACGAGGCTCAAGAGAACGACGGCGATCACGGCGCCCTCACCGGCGCTGGGGCGCGCGGCAACGTCGGCGCCTTCGGCTCGGGCGACGCGGGCGGCAGGCCATCGCGGATGAGGCCCTCGAGCCGCGCGAGCGTCATCGGCTGCACGGGCCTCGGCACCGGCTGGTGCGTCACGGCATCGAGCAGGAAGAGCTCCTCTTCTCCGCCGCGCACCCGCGGCTCGGCGCCCTCTCGGTCGACGAAGAGGCGCCCCTGCGCCAGGCCGACGACGCTGAAGCGGTCACCGCGCCGCTCGAGGAAAACGAGCACCTCGTCTCCGAGCGAGAACGTCGCGACGCCGTGCACCTTCTGGCCGAGATCTCCCACGACGCCGCCGGGCTGCATCGCCACGACGGTCTGGCCGGCGACGTTGCCCTTGTACGTCTGCGCGACGAGGATCTCGGTGTCGGTGACGATGCGGGCGCGGTCCTTCGTCCACCGGGGCTCGACGCGCACCACGGTGCCGCGCACCACCACGTCGGCGGCGCGGGTGAGCGCGGGGACGTCGAGCGCGATGAGGGTGGTCGAGAGCGCCGGGAGCGCCAGCGTGATCGCCCCTCCGAGAATCAACCGCTTCATTGGGAGACCGTTCTTCCGTCCTTCGGGTTGAGACAGCCGTTTCGGGAAGCACGCCCCCCGTGCAAACCGTACGTGCGGAGGTCCCGCATACGGCTTCCCGGTGGGGTTGCGGACAGGCGCATGACGCTGCTCCCGGGCTCTCCGGCCATGGGCCGGGCGGGACGTGCTCCCGCTGGTGAAGCGCAGCGGGACTCCGCCTCCTCGGTCGGTCGCCCTTCCGTCGGCCTGGAGTCGCCATGACGCACCATGGGGCCTCACCTTACGGCCGGCGCGTCACGGGCGCACCTGCGGTGCCCCGGCTGTGTCGTGGTTCGGCGACACGGCGCCGCCCCAACCGGGCGCTCCAGACGACACCTTGCGGTCGGACAGGCCCGCCGGCGACGTCCGGAGCCGGCGCTCTCGCGGGCGGCCCGTCTCCAGCTGACGCCCCGCCTCCAACGGCGGGAAGGCGCCGAGGCCGTTCCGCCACCCGACCTCTCTCGCCCCGCCGCAGGCTGCCACGACCACGCGCCGGTGGATGACGCCACGCCGCGCGGTCGGCTATTGAGCCCCCATGCGGATCCTGCTTCTCGTCCTCTTTTTCTACGCAACGGCCGGGTGTTCTCGCGCTCGCCCCGTCACCAACCTCACGCTGACGTGGCGGGGCGAGTCGCTCCCCCACCCGAACGCCGAAGTCTCCCGCGCGCTCAACGCCGCGCCGGTCGCCCTCTTCGTCCGAGACGCCCGGTCGGCGCCAACCGAAGTGGGCTTCGACGAGCGCAACGCGCGGCCCATCTACGCCAGCGGGGACGTAGCCACCTGGTGCGCCGACGTCGCGCGCTCGGTCTTCGAGGGCGGCGGCGCCCGCATTGACCCGTCCGCAGCGACGCAGATCACCCTGCAGTTCGAGGCGCTCCGCGTCGTCGAGGGCGGCATGTTCAACGGCGAGGCGCTGGTGCGGGTCAGCGTCACTCGCGGGGGTGTCACGACGCTCAACGACGTCTACTCCGGCAAGAGCAAGCGCTGGGGCCGCACGCACAATCCCGACAACATGAACGAGGCCATCACGAGCGCGCTCTCGGTCGCCCTGAAGCGTCTGCTGACCGACCGGCAGTTCGCGGTGGCCCTCGGAGGTGACGCGCCCGCCAACGTGCCACCGCCGCTGCCGACCCGTGGCCTCTGAGCTCCCGGCCACGGCGCTCGGCCCGACGGTCGCGGACGACTGGCCTTCAGCCCACGCCGCCCCCACGACCACTCACCTTCGGCAGACGCTCGAGCCGTCCACCCCGGCCCGCCACCGGTGCAAGCCCCCCGGGCCCCGGCGACACCCGCCGCTGCGTGCCTTCCGTCGGACCTGGTACCACGGCCGGCTGGCCCTGGCCCTCTCGACGCTGCTCCTCCAGGCCTGCCGACCTCCGCGGCCCCGAGGGGACGACGAGCTCATGCTGGCGCTCTCGCCGGCGAGTTGTGGCTGCACCCTCGCCCTCGACCAACGGCTGACCATTTCGCACGGCACCACCTCGCACGGCGTCGATGCGCGCCTCGAGATCGACGCGGCGAGCGTTGATGTCGCGCTGCTCGCGGCGGGCCAGGTGGTGGGAACCCTGCGCTGGGACGGCGAGCGGCTCGAGGCCCACGCCCCCGTGGCCTGGCCGCAGATGGTGACGCCGGCCCGGGTGCTGTCCGACCTGCAGCTCGTCTGGTGGCCAGCGGAGGCGGTGCGCAACGCCCTGCCCTCCTCATGGACCCTCGTCGAGGGCCCCCTGACTCGCCAGCTGCGCCAAGGCGGGCTCGACCTCGTCTCCGTCCGCTACGAGGGCCGGCCGCCCGGGTGGCAGAAGGTGGTGCTCGAGCGCCCAAGTCGCTACACCATCGAGATCGAATCGGTCGAGGCGCCGTGACACCTTACTTGTCGACGCTGAGCGTGGTCTGTGCCCTCGGGCGTGGCGAGGCTGAGGTGCGCGCGCGGCTCTTCGGCGAGGCGCCCCGGGGGCTGTCGGCCTCACAGCCTTTCGAGGGAAGGCCTCCCCTGGTCGTCGGCGCCGTCGAGGGGCCCCTGCCCGGGCTCGACGACGAGCCCCCGGCGTACCGCTCGCGCAACGACGCGCTCTTGCTGGCGGCGCTCGAGCAGCTGACCGGGCTCGAGGCGCTCGTCGACCGCCACGGCCCCCACCGTGTCGGGGTCGTGTTGGGGACGAGCACCTCTGGCATCGGCGAGTCGGAGCGCGCCTACGAGCAACTCCGCGCCACAGGGGTGCTGCCTGCGTGGTGGCACTTCGGCCAGCAGGAGCTCGGCACCCCGGCGAGGTTCCTGGCCTCGCGGCTCTCGCTGACCGGGCCCTGCGCCGTCGTCAGCACGGCGTGCACCTCGAGCGCGAAGGCCCTCGTCGCGGGGGCGCGGTGGCTCCGCGCAGGCCTGGTCGACGCCGTCATCGCCGGCGGCGCCGACTCGCTCTGCCAGTTCACCGTCGCCGGCTTCCAGGCGCTCAACTCGGTCAGCGCCGCGCGGTGCAACCCCATGAGCCGCAACCGCGACGGCATCAACATCGGAGAGGCCGCGGCGCTCTTCGTGCTGACCCGCGGCGAAGGGCCGGTTCGGCTCGCCGGCTGGGGTGAGACGAGCGACGCCTTCCACCTGTCGGCGCCGGAGCCGACGGGCCGTCAGGCCATCGCGGCGATGCAGCTGGCGCTCGCGCGCGCGCAGCTCTCCGCCGCCGACGTCGAGTACGTCAACCTGCACGGCACCGCGACAGAGCAGAACGACGCCATGGAGAGCACGGCGACGGCGGCGGTCGTCGGCCCCGACACCCCCGTCAGCTCGACCAAGCCCCTCACCGGCCACACCCTGGGGGCCGCAGGCGCGCTCGAGGCGGCGGTGTGCTGGCTCACCCTCACCGGCGACGGCGCGCTGCCCCCGCACCTCTGGGACGGCGCTGTCGACCCGCGGCTGGCGCCGCTGCGGCTCGTGGGCGCCAACGAGCGGGCCACCCGCCCGCCGCGCGTGGCCATGAGCAACTCCTTCGCCTTCGGCGGCAACAACGTCTCACTCCTCTTCGTGCGCGAATGACCCCGGCCTTTCCTCCGATCAGCGAGCTCGTTCCCCACCAGGGCCCGATGGTGCTGCTCGACCGCGTCCTCGCCGAAAGCCGCGACGGGTTGACCGCCGAGGCGATCGTGCGCGCAGGGCGCCCCTTCGTGCGCGACGCTGGCTGGCCGGCGCTGGTCGGCCTCGAGCTCATGGCGCAGACGATGGCGGCCTGGTCGGGGCTGCGCGCGCGCCGGGCCGGCCGTGCCCCGCGCCTGGGGTTCCTGGCCGGAACGCGCCACTTCGACTGCCTGGTGCCCTTCTTTCCCCCAGATGCGCGGCTCGAGGTCGAGATCGCCCTCGAGTTCGACGCCTCGAATGGGCTCGCGGTCTTCGACTGCGTCATTCGCACGCAAGGCGTGGTGCAGGCGACGGCGAAGGTCAACTCGTACGAGCCCGACGACGTGTCGGCGTTCCTGGAGCGCTCGTCATGAGCAGGACGGTGTTGGTGACCGGGTCGAGCCGGGGCATCGGCCGGGCCATCGCCCTCGAGGCCGGCCGAGAAGGGTTCGACGTCGTGGTGCACTGCCGGCAGCGGGTCGACGAAGGCCAGGCCGTCGTGGCCGCGCTCGAGGCCATGGGACGCTCGGCCCGCCTGCTCACCTTCGACGTCGCCGACCGGGCGCAGACGCGCGCTGCGCTCGAGGCCGAGGTCGAGGCCTTCGGAGCGCCGTACGCCGTGGTGTGCAACGCCGGGCTGGCCCGCGACGTACCGTTCCCCGCGATGCAGGGCGAAGACTGGGACCAGGTGCTGCGCACGAACCTGGACGGCCTGTACAACGTGCTGCAGCCGCTGGTGATGCCGATGGTGCAGCGCCGTCAACCGGGGCGCATCGTCACGCTGTCGTCGGCGTCTGGCGTCGTCGGCAACCGCGGGCAGGTGAACTACAGCGCCTCGAAGGCCGGCATCATCGGCGCGACGAAGGCGCTCGCCGTCGAGCTCGCCCGCCGGGACATCACGGTCAACTGCGTCGCGCCGGGCCTCATCTCGACCGACATGGTGTCACCCGAGGTGCTCGAGCACGCGCTGCCCGCCATTCCCGCGCGGCGCGTCGGGACGCCGGAAGAGGTCGCTGCCGTAGTGTCGTTCCTCTTGTCGCCCCGCGCGTCCTACGTCACCCGCCAGGTGATCTGCGTCAACGGAGGCTTGCACTGATGAACCGCGTGGTGGTCACCGGAGTCGGAGCGTTCAGCCCCATCGGGCACGACTGGCCGACGGTGTTCGCGCGGCTCAAGGCCCAGAAGAACGCCGTCGTCGTCGTGCCCTCGCTGGCCGAGTACGAGGGCCTGACGACGCACCTGGGCGCGCCGGCGGCGCCCTTCGAGCTGGACGAGTCGAAGTGGAACCGGAAGACGACGCGGAGCATGGGCCGCGTCGCGCTGCTCGCGGTGCTCGCCACCGAGAAGGCGCTCGCCCAGGCCGGCCTGCTGGACGATCCGTGGATCCGCTC
>JADCJJ010000257.1 GCA_020247085.1 Myxococcaceae bacterium
CATTGAAAAGCTTGGCAGTAAGGAACTCGGCCTTGCTGAAGCCGACGGCGTAGAGCCCATACGGGAGCGTGAGGCGATAGCGGCCGTCCTCGTCGGTCGACGTCGTCGCGCCGGTCGAGAACGCGACGCGCACGTCGGCAACGCCGATGCCGTCTGGCCGCACCACCCGCCCCTGTACGCGAGCCCTGTCGTCGGCGTCGGACGCCGACAGGCGCAGCGGCTGCATCGTGAAGAGCTCCTGGGCCCGCAGCGAGACGCTCTCGGCAACTGGCGCGTAGCCCGGGCGGAAGACGGCGATGGTGAGCCGGCCCTCGGGTACGTTCTCGAGCACGAAGGAGCCATCGTCGGAGCAGACGGTTGCGAGCGGCAGGTCGACGACGGCGACCGCGCTGCCGCCATGCCCCGACGTGCCGGTGACATCCGCCCTGAGAACCTTCCCGCTCACCACGCCCGTCGACCCGACCACCACCTGCCCGACCGACACCGCCTTGCCGGGGCCCATCTCGAGGTCGCTCAACGAGACGAGGCGTTGCTTGTCGGGTCGTCCGTCTCCGTCGCCGTCGAAGCGGACGATTATCGCGGACGACGATGCTGCGACCGGGCGCAGCACGAAGGCGCCGGTCTCTTCGCTCACGCGGCTCGTCACGCCGGAGCCGAGCAGCTCGACGGTCGCGCCCGCGGCCGGCTGGAGCGTCGACAGGCCCGGCCTGGCAAAGACGACGGTGCCGATGACGCTGCCTGGACCCGGTGGCGGGGGGCGCGCGGGGAGATGGAGGTCAATGCAGCCGAACAGCGTCCCGGCGAGCGTGAAAACGGCCAGCTTTTGCATGGTGTGTGTTTGTCATTTCTGTCGCACGGTTACCATCGCGTCGTCCCGCGCCCCTCAGGCGAGGTGCAGGCGCTCCCGCCACTGCGCCAGCGACGTCTGGCCCGACAGCGCCAGCGCCACCGCCTCGTCGAACGGCGCGAGGGCCGGGTCGACGGCAGACGGCAAGGGCGGCCGGGCGAGGCGCAGCGACAGGCGCCGGTGCACCGCCAGCGCGCTGCCGTCGGCGCTGTCGAGAAACGGCACGCCCGTCAGCCATTCGAACAGCAGCGCCCCGGCGAGGCGCAGCACCATCGTCGAGGTGCGCCCCCAGGCGAGCGGCACGCCGGCCAGCTCGGGGAGCGCGTGCGCGTCGGGACCCACCCGGCGCGTCAGCGTCGGCACCAGGGCCAGCCGCCCGTCGTCGCGGCGCCGCACCTGGTCCCGGCCCAGCCCCACCCACTCGCCCGACAGCACGTCGGGAGCTGCCGTGCTCCACCACGCCTCGAGCGCCTCGAGCAGCTGCGTCGCCAGGCGCACCGCGGCCGGCGGCGTCAATCGGCTCAGGCCCAGCGGCGCCCCCGGCGCGTCGAGCTCGGCGAACAGCCCCCGGCGAATGCGCACCAGCCCCTTCACGCCGACGAGGAGCGGGTGCCGTGGCGCCCGGACGAGGTCGGCCGCCGGCGCGTCTTCGGTGCGCAGCACCACCATCGGCGCCCCGCTGACGCGGAAGACGCGCGACGACGGGCCCTCGGGCTCGAGCTCGGCCCGCAGGTGCGCCTCCTCGGGCAGCGCCACCACCTCGCCAGGCAGGGCCGGCCGCAGCGCCTGCCGCACGCCCCGCGCGTCGAGCGTCTCGCCCAGCCACTCCAGCGCGCGCCCGGGCCCGGCCTCGCTCCACGCCAGCGCCGTGTCCACCACCGCCCCGTCGGCGGGCTCCCGCCCCGGCACCAGCCGCACGCGGGCCAGGCGCGGCAGCGCCAGCACCCAGTCCGGCAGCGAGAAGTTCGCGCCGATGCCGACGACGACCTCCTGCACCGAGGCAAGCCCCGGCGCGAGCACCGGCACCCAGTGCTCCGGCACCTCGCCCTGCGGCAGCGCGAGGGTCTTCAGCGCCGGGAGCACCTCGAGCGGCGGCGGCGGCCCGCCGACCCGCATCGTGTACTGGCTGGTGGCCCACACCGGCGACAGGTCGAGTTCGCGCAGGCCCCGCGCGGCAGGTGAGCGCAGCAGGGGCATCGCCTCGCGCAGCTCGCCCGCCACCGTCACCGCCGGCACCGGCCAGCCCTCGTCCACCTCGGCCTGTCGCAGGGCCCGCGCCTGCGGCATGCACAGCGCCCACGCGGGGAGTCCCCGGTCGAGCTCCAGCTCCAGGGCCCAGGGCAGCAGCGCCGCGCGGAGCGGCTCCCGAAGCTCCCGCTCCAGCGTCAATCGCCGCGGCAGCCCCCCCGCCCCGGCCTCGAGGCGGAGCAGCTCGCCCAGCGGGTGGCCCCGCTCCAGCAGCGCGTCGGCCAGCACCTCGCGCGCCGCCTCGTCGCCCGCCGTGGTCGCCGCCAGCATCAGCTCGAGCTCACGGTCGGTGAACGCCATCGCGCGTCAGTCTCCCATCGCCGCGGCCAGCCGCGCCCGCGCGGCCGAGAGCGTGAACGTCTCCTGGGCCACCTGGGCGCCGGCCCGGGTGAAGGCCACCTGCGCGTCCGACAGCTCGATGACGCTGCCCGCGCCGGCCGCGTAGCGCCCCTCGGCCAGCCGCAGCCGCTCCGCCGCCGCCGCCCTCGCCTCGTGGGCCCCCTCGACGGCCTCGCGCGAGGCCTGCACGTCGAGCCGGGCCTGCTCGACGTCGAGCCGCACCTGCGAAGCGAGCACCTCGACCTGCGCCCTCGCCGCCACGAGCGCGGCCTCGGCCTCGGCCACCTGCGCGTCGGTGAGCCCGCCCTGGTACAGCGGCCACGACAGCGCGAGCTGCCCGCTGACGTTCGGCACGACGTTCGCCAGCGTGCGCGCCTGGGCGTTGCCAGACAGCTGCGCCGTCACTGTCGGCCAGAAGGTACCCTTCGCTGCCGCCAGCGCGCGCTCGCTCGCGCGCACCTGCGCGTCGAGCTGCCGCGCCTCGGGCCGCGCGGCCACCGCCCGCGGCGCAAGCGCCTCGAGGGCCTCGTCCTCGGTGGGCGTCGCCGGCAGCGCCGCGTCGACGAGGGGCCCGGTGAGCGGGCCGGGCACCCCCATCGCCTGGCCCAGGCGCGCGCGGGCGAGCGCCGCCGCGCTCCGCGCGCTCACCAGCGCCAGCTTCGCGTTCGCCACCTCGAGCCGCGCCTGCGCCAGGTCGATGTCTGGCCTCGCGCCCGCCGCCACGAAGGCCGAAATCTGCGCCAGGTGCGCCTTCGTGTTGTCGAGCGACGCCTGGGCCACCTGCACCAGCTCGTCCTGCGCGCGCGCGGCGAAGTACGCGGTGCGCACGGCCAGCACCGTCGTCACCTCGAGCGCCCGCGTCTGCGCCGCCTGGCCCTCGGCCTGCGCCTTCGCCGCCTGGTGCCGGTTCCACGTCGACAGGAAGTCCCACACCAGCACCTGGGCCGAGACGTTGCCGGTGAAGAAGTCGAACGAGTCGAGGCTGAGCGGCTGCGCGCCTGCGATGGTGTTGGGCACCTGCCCCGGGCGGCCGACGAAGTTCGCCGTGGCCCGGCTGTACGAGAGGCCCAGGCTCACCTGCGGCAGGAGCGGCGCGAAGGCCGCCCTGGCCCGCGCGCTCGCCGCGGCCTCCTGCGCCCGCGCCGCCCTCAGCGCCGGCACCTGCTCGAGCGCCTTCGCCGTCGCCGCCTCGAGCGTCAGCCCCTGCGCCACCGCCCCCTGCGCGACGAGCGCCGCCAGCGCCGCCGCCCTCACTCGAACCTCAGCGCGGTGATGGGGTCCATGCGCGAGGCCTTCACCGCCGGGTACAGCCCGAAGCCCACGCCCACCAGCCCCGAGAAGCCCGTCGCCAGCGCGACGACGTCGGGGCGCACCAGCAGCGGCCAGCCGAACGACGCCGACAGCTGCTGCGCCGCCAGCAGGCCCACGCCCACGCCCAGGAGCCCGCCGACGATGGCCAGGGCCAGCGCCTCGACGAGGAACTGCGCCAGAATCTGCGCGGGCGTCGCCCCGACGGCCATGCGAATGCCAATCTCGCGCGTCCGCTCGGTCACGCTCACCAGCATGATGTTCATGATGCCGATGCCGCCGACGAGGAGCGACACCGCGGCGATGGAGGCCAGCAGCGCCGACAGCGTGTCGGCCCCCTGCTGCTGGGCGCTGGCCACCTCGGCCAGGTTGCGGATGCTGAAGTCGTCCTCCTGGCCCTCGCCGAGGCGGTGCCGGTCTCGCAGCAGCGCCGTCACCTGCCGCTGCGCCCGCTGGGTGCTCTCGCCGGCGCGCACCTGCACGAAGATGACGCCCGACAGGAAGTTGCCCAGGCCCGGGTTGAGCCGCGTCTTGAACGTCGACGACGGCACGAAGACGGTGTCGTCATAGTCCTGCCCCATCGGGCTCTGCCCCTTCTTCTCAAGCACGCCGACGACGGTGAAGGGCACGCCCTTGACCCGCACCAGGTGCCCCAGCGGGTCGGCGTCGGGGCCGAACAGCTTCTCGGCCACCGTCAGCCCGAGCCACATCACCTTGGCGCCGGCCTCGAGGTCGGCCTCGGTCATCGGCGGACCCAGGCGGGGGCGCCAGCGCCGCACGTCGAAGTAGGTGGGCGTGGTGCCCTGCACGCTGGTGCCCCAGTTCTGCTCGTCGCTCTGCACCTGGGCCTGCAGGCGCAGCGTCGGCGCCGCCGCCTCGACTGCCGGCACCTCGGTCTGCAGGGCCCTCAGGTCGTCCCACGTCAGCGTCGGCTGCGTGCCGAAGCCGCCGCGCAGGCCGCCGGCCGACGACGAGCCCGGCATCACGATGAGCAGGTTGGTGCCCATGGCGGCGAACGTCTCCTCGACCTGGGCGCGCGCGCCCTCGCCGATGGCCACCATGGCGATGACCGCCGCGACGCCGATGATGATGCCGAGGGCGGTGAGGAAGCTGCGCAGCGTGTTCCGCTTGAGCGCCCGCAGCGCCAGGCGCGTCGTCTGCAGAGGACCCATGCGTCAGCCCGCCTCCTTCACGGCCTCGCGCGCCGGCACCTGGCGCGCGTCCGAGACGACGCGCCCGTCGCGCAGCGTCACCACCCGCCCGGCCCACGCCGCGACGTCGTGCTCGTGCGTCACCAGCACCACGGTGATGCCCTCGAGCGACGACAAGAGCTGCATCACCTCGACGCTCGTCCTCGAGTCCAGCGCGCCCGTCGGCTCGTCGGCCAGCAGCAGGCTGGGGTTCGTCACCAGCGCCCGCGCGATGGCCACCCGCTGCTGCTGGCCGCCCGACAGCTGGCTGGGTAGATGGAAGAGGCGCTCCGAGAGGCCGACCCGGGCGAGGGCCTCGGTGGCCCGGGCGCGGCGCGCCTTCGTCGAGACGCCGGCGTACAGCAGCGGCAGCTCGACGTTCTCGAGCGCCGAGGTGCGGGCGAGCAGGTTGAAGGACTGGAAGACGAAGCCGATGGTGCGGTTGCGGGTGCGGGCGAGCTGCGCGCGCGAGCGCCGCGACACGTCCTCGCCGTCGAGCCGGTAGCGCCCCGAGGTGGGGCGGTCGAGGCAGCCCACCACGTTCATCAGCGTCGACTTGCCCGAGCCCGAGCTGCCCATGACGGCGACGAACTCGCCCCGCTCGATGGTGAGCGAGACGCCGCGCAGCGCGTGCACCTCGACGTCTCCAAGCGAGAAGACGCGCGTGACGTCTTCGAGCGCCACCACCGGCGCCGCCACGTCAGAAGGCCCTCCGCATGCCGCCGCCCCCCAGCCCGGGCGGGCGCGCGCCGCCGCCGGGGTCCTGCCTCTCGGTGATGACCTGCGCCCCAGCGGACAGGCCCTGCACCACCGTCACCGAGCCGTCCGACAGGCCCGTCGTCACCGCCACCGGCGAGGGCGCGTCGCCGTCGAGCACCCAGATGAGCCGCTGGCCCGGCTCGGCCTTCGGCGCCCGGCGCGCCAGCTCGCCGTCGGGGCGGAACCGCAGCGCCGCGTTGGGCACCCGCACCGCGTCGTCGGCGCGCGCGTAGACGAAGGCGACGTTGGCCGTCATGCCCGGCCGCAGCAGCCGCTCGTCGTTGGCCACGTCGATGACGGCGTCGTAGGTGACGACGTTCTGCACCACCTGCGGCGCGTACCGAATCTGGCGAATGCGGCCGGTGAAGACGCGCGCGGGGTAGGCGTCGACCGAGAAGCGCGCCTCCATACCGTCGGACAGCTTGCCGACGTCGGCCTCGGACACGTTGGTGTCCACCTGCATCTTCGACAGGTTCTCGGCGATGGTGAACAGCGTGGGCGCCTGGAGCGACGCGGCCACCGTCTGCCCTACGTCGACGGCCCGCGAGATGACGGTGCCGTCGATGGGCGAGGTGATGGTGGTGTAGGCGAGGTTCACCTGCGCCTGCTGCCGCGTGGCGCGGGCCTGGGCGACGCTGCCCTCGGCGGCCTGGATGTTGGCCTGCGCCACCTCGACCTCGGCCTGCGCGGCCTCGAGCTCGGCGAGGGGCACCAGCTTCTGGTCGGCCAGTGTCCGGGCGCGGACGAGCTTGCGCTGGGCGTCCTTCTCGAGGGCCTGGGCGCGGGCCAGCCCGCCGAGGGCCGCCTTCTCGTTGGCCTGGGCCAGCTGCAGCGCCGCCTCGAAGAGCGCCGGGTCGAGCCGCGCCAGCACCTGCCCCTTCGTCACCTTCGAGTTGAAGTCCACGGCCAGCGCCTGGATGCGGCCCGACACCTGCGCCCCCACCTGCACCGTCACCAGCGCCGAGACGGTGCCGCTGGCGGTGACGCGCCCGACGACGGGTCCGACGTCGGCGCGCGCGGTGGTGTACTTCGGCGCCGCCGCCGGCTTCTGGCACCCCGCCAGCGCCGAGAGCCCCAGCCCGGCCCAGGTGACGATGCGAAGTAGCGAACGCTGTGACGGCAACACCCACGCTCCCGAGCGACGACGCGACGGCCCGCCGGCGTTCTCCCGCAGGTGGGCGGTGATGGCCAGCGTCACCGGCGGACCGGGCAGGGCGGCAGGGGCGTGTCCCGCGTGGGCGCTGATGCAGAGGGGGCCTGCCCCGCGCGCGCGCCCGGAGCCAGGCGCTCACCGGTGGCCGTCACCCCTCGGCGGGGCTGGCGGCTCGAGCTGCACGAAGGACAAGGCCGCCGCGGGCGACCCGGGCGCGAGGCGGCGGGAGCGCCCGAGGCCCGCTCACCTCGGCGCTCGACGCAGCGCCGCCCCAGGCGCGCCAGCGCGCGCGGCGGCTGCTCGGCCTCAGGCCGTCGCCTCGGGGGCCCGCGGCGCCGGCGCCGGCGCGATGTCACCCCGGGGCTCGAGCGACCAGGCGTGCTCCGGCCGCAGCAGGCCAAAGGCCGACGGGTGCGGGGCGACGACGAGCGTCTTCGACTGCGCCTGCGGCGGCAGCGCGCCGCTCCACGCCGTCGCTGTCACCACGTGCGCGCCCTCACCCAGGCCGAGTCGGGGCAGCGAGAGGCGCAGCGTGTGCGCGCCGCCGCCCAGCTCACCCGCGGCGAACTGCGTCTTGAACAGCGACACGCCCGCGACGGTGGCGACCTCGACCGACACATCGCAGCGCGCCGCGGCCGCCAGCTGCACGTCGACGAGCACCTCGAGCGCGCCCTCGGCGCTGAAGGCCGACGGGTGCGCCCCCAGCCCGTCCCGGAGCCGCACGTCGACGAGCTGCACCGCCGGCGCGACGGCCTCGACCGGCGGCGCGCTCACCTGCGGCAGCGCCAGCCCGGGCGTCGACAGCGCCGAGTGCCCCAGGCGCTCCCCTTCGGCCTCGGCCGCCGAGACCGCCTGCCGGTAGGCCGTCACCACCTGCCGCGGGTCGCCCACCATGCGGGTCCGGCCGCCGTCGATCCACACCGCCGAGTCGCACCACGTCTCGATGCGCGACAGGTCGTGCGTGACGAAGAGAATCGTCTTCCCCGACTGGCGGAACTCGTTCATCTTCGCCGACGACTTGCGCTGGAAGTGCTCGTCGCCCACCGAGAGAATCTCGTCGATGATGAGGATGTCGGGGTCGACGTGCGTCGCCACCGAGAACGCGAGCCGCATGAACATGCCGCTCGAGTAGGTGCGCACCGGCTCGTCGATGAAGTCACCCAGCTCGGCGAAGTCGACGATCTCCGCGACCCGCTCCTTCACCTCGGCGCGCGACATGCCGAGGATGATGCCGTTGATGAGGATGTTCTCGCGCCCGGTGAAGTCCGGGTGGAAGCCGGCGCCCAGCTCGAGTAGCGCCGAGATGCGGCCGTTCACCGCGACGGTGCCCGACGTCGGCGCGTAGATGCCCGTCACCAGCTTGAGCAGCGTGCTCTTGCCCGAGCCATTTCGCCCCACGATGCCCATCGTCGCGCCGCGGGGCACGCGCAGGTCGACGCCCTTGAGGGCCTCGATGTGCTGGGCGGGCTCCACCACCTTGCGCTGCCCCTTGAGGATGCGCACGACCTCGCTCTTCAGCGTGGTCATCTCGTTGCGCTTCGAGCGCTTCTTGAAGTGCTTCGAGACGCGCTCGAGGACGATGGCATCGAGGCCGCTCATACCAGCTCCGCGAACTCCTCACGCCGGCGCTCGAACACCGCCGCCGAGAACCACAGCACCACGAAGGTGACGGCGACGACGCCGGCGAGCGGCTGCCAGGCCGGCGTCTGGTGCCGGAAGAGCACGTCGCGCCACGCCTCGGTCAGCGCGGCCATCGGGTTGAGCAGCACCACCAACTGCTGCAGCTCGGCGCCGCTCAGCTCCAGCCCGAAGCGCTTGCCGTCGAGGTCCTTCAGCGGCCACAGCACCGGCGTGAGGAAGAAAGCCAGCTGCATCACGTTGGCGATGATGTGCTGCAGGTCGCGGAACGCGACGTTGAGCGCCGACAGCAGGTAGGTGACGGCCAGCGTGAAGAGCGACTGCAGCGCGAGGAGCACCGGCACCAGCACGACGTGCCACGACGGCGCGTCGCCGTAGACGGCGGCGAGCAGAAACAGCAGCGGCAGCGAGAACACGAGGTTCAGCACGTTCGTCAGAACCACGTAGGCCGGGAGCACCTGCGCCGGGAACCGCACCTTCGTCAGCAGGTCCTTCCGGTCGCTGATGGACGTCGTGCCGCCCAGCACCGACGTCGAGAAGCAGATCCACGGGAGCAGCCCGCTCAGCAGATAGAAGGGGTACCGCTCCTGCGAGCTCGACATGATGAAGCCGAAGACGAGCCCGTAGACGGCCATGCTCAGCGTCGGGTTGAGGAACGTCCACAGGAAGCCCAGCACCGAGGCGCGGTAGCGGGCCTTCAGCTCGCGCATCGACAGGGCCCAGAGCAGCGCCCGGTACTGGTACAGCTCGAGGAGGTTCCGGAACATCGCGCGCGCGCTTAACGCACGGGGCATTGGCGCACAACCGCGCGCCGACCGCTTCAGGGTCGCGCGCGGGCCGACACCGCGCGCTCGAGCGCGTCGAGGGGCCCCTCGAGGGCGCGGCCCGTGCGCGCCCTGAAGCGCTCGCCCTGGTAGGCGCGCACGAAGTCGGCCGCCGGCGCGACGAGCTCGCGAGGGGCCGTCTCCGAGAGCTTGGCGAGCAACTCCCCCTCGGTCTGCGTGGGGCGTGCGACGACGCCACAGCGGGCCAGCAGCGCCTCGAAGCGGGCGCGTGCGCGGGCGAGCGCGGCGTCGGCCGGCGGCGCCACCGTCGCTTCGCGCGCGGGTCGCCGTCGGCGCGACCACCGCCGCCACAGCCCGGCGGCGCCCGCGAGCCCCGCCGCCAGCCACGTCACCGGGCTCGACGCCGCCGAGGCGAGCGCCTCGCGGGGCCGGTGCCGCGCCAGCGCCAGCGCGCGCCGCGCCGCCGACGCGACGGCGTCGGCCAGCTGCGAGAGTCGCGAGGGCGGTCCGCGGCCCTCCAGCGCGTCCCGGCTCCGCCACGGCGTCGGGTCGAACGTCGCCCACTGCGCCTCGTCCGGGAGCCACGCCTCGACCCACGCGTGCGCGTCGCGGGCGCGCAGCACCATGCGGCCCGTGAGCGGGTTGACCGCGCCGCCGGCGTAGCCGCCCACCACCCGGGCGTGGACGCCCCGCGTGCGCAGCAGCGCCGCCATCGCCGAGGCGAAGTACGCGCAGAACGCCGGGCGGCGCTCGGCCACCAGCACCGCCAGCGGGTGCCCGGGCCCCTGCAGGTCGACGTCGAGCGTGTACTCGTGCCGCTCCGAGAGGTGGTGCGCGAGCGCCTCGGCGTCGGCGCGGGCGCGGCCCGGAGGCGTGCCGAGCAGGCCCTGGGCCAGCGGCTCGAGCTCGGCCCGCAGCGCCTCGGGCAGGGCGAGGGTGCCCGGCCCGGGTGGGTCGCTCGGCGGCTGCGCGTCGCTCCAGGACAGCGTCAGGCGCCGCCCGGCAACGTCCTTGGCGGTGACGAGCTGCCCCGCGTGTACCACCACCGCCGCGCCCCCCACGGCCGTCAGGCCCTCGGGGACGGGGACGCGGGCCTCGCCGCCCGTCAGCACCCAGATCGTCGCGTGGCGCTCACCCCCGCCCGACAGCAGGCCCGCCTGCGCCGCGAGGCCCTCGGACGTCGTCCACCGCGCGCCGTCGAAGTCGTCGAAGAGCAGGGTGCGGAGCCGCGGGACGGGGGCGTCGAGCTCGTAGAGCGCCGTGCCGTCGAGCCCCTGGCGCTGGCTGCGCGCGACGCTCAGCTCGGGCCGGGGCGTCGCGCCGGGGCCTACCAGCGCGGCGGCGGCAGAGAGGAGGGCGCGCTCGCTCGCGCGCACCAGCGTCGCCAGGCCCAGCGCGCCCGCGGCCGTCAGCGTGAACAGGCCCGCCGTCGCGGCGAGCCCCACCGCCCCGGAGCGCCAGGCGCCCGAGCGCGCGGCGAGCGCGAGCGCCGTGGTGACGCCGAGCGCCGCCAGGGAGGCCTGCAGCGCTGGCGGCGTCGACAGGCGCACCGACAGCGCGGCCAGGGCCCACGCGCTCGCCCAGGCCGCCTCGCCGCGCCCGGCCGCGACGTGCCACAGGGCCAGCGCGATGAGGCCGCACGTCAGGGCCGAGACGAGCGCCGGGGGCAGCGCGCTGTCCGGTGCCGGGCTGACGGCCGAGAGGACCACGCCCGCCAGGGCTCCCACGGCCGCGACGGCCAGGGCGCCGGGCCTCCCGGTCCACCGCGGCCGCCGCAGCGCCGCCCCGACGACGGCGACGGCCGCCGGCCCGGCGAGCCACCACCGCGCGTGGGCCGCGGCGTGCACGGCCAGGGCGGCCAACACCGGGCCCATTTCGACGAGGCGCGCGGTGCGCGCCGGTGGCATGGGGGCCGTCACGCCGGCGCTCCCCTCGCTCCTCGCCCGGCGAGCCACCACCGCGCGTGGGCCGCGGCGTGCACGGCCAGGGTGGCCAACACCGGGCCCACCTCGACGAGGCGCGCGGCGTGCGCCGGTGGCATGGGGGCCGTCACGGCGGCGCTCCCCTCGCTCCTCGCCCGCCGAGCCACCACCGCGCGTGGGCCGCGGCGTGCACGGCCAGGGTGGCCAACACCGGGCCCACCTCGACGAGGCGCGCGGCGTGCGCCGGTGGCGTGGGGGCCGTCACGGCGTCACCCACTCCTCGGGGGCCACGCCGGCGGGGCGCGGCTCGCCTCGCAGCGACACCACGCGCAGGGCCACGCCGCGCGCCCGCAGCGCCCCGGCCAGCCCCGCGCGCGCCGCGTCCCACCGCATCGCGAGGAAGACGACGCCTGACAGCTTCGGCGCGTCGGGCACCAACTGGGCCTCGAGCGCCGCCGCGTCGAAGCGCGGGGCCGGCTCGATGGCGGTGAGCACCTCGAGCACCTGCTCGGCCGAAGCCAGCGCCCGGCCCGCCTGGCAGCGGAACACCGTGTCACCGGCGGCGACGACGTCGATGATGGTGTCGCGCCGCGCCAGCGCGCCGGCGAGGCCCGCCGCGAACGACAGGCTGCGCTCGAGCCTCGCGTCCTCCCGGCGGCTCCGCGCCTCGACGTCGAGCACCAGCGCCAGGCGCACGAAGTACTCCTCCTGGAACTCGCGCACCACCCACCGCCCGGTGCGCGCGGAGGCGGCCCAGTGCACGTCGCGCAACCGGTCGCCGTCGCGCCACTCGCGGGTGCCGAGCAGCTCCGGCGAGTCGCCCACCTTCGAGGCGACGGCGACGCCGCCGGGCTGGAGGTTGCGGCCCAGCGGCACCTCGAGGCCGGGCAGCTCGAGCGGGCGCGGGTACACCACCAGGCGGTCGGCCCGCGACGACGCCGCCCCCAGGCGCACGAGACCCGAGGGGAACGCGCTCGC
>JADCJJ010000258.1 GCA_020247085.1 Myxococcaceae bacterium
CCGGGGCAGCACCGGCGGGGGCGTGTTCATCTTCGGTGGCGTCAGGCGCAGCTCGGTCGTGCGGGCCGCCATCGGCGGCTGGCGGTCGCTCATGAGGCGATGGAAGGCCAGGGCGACCTCCTCGGCGCCGGTCGCCAGGTCGAGCGCCGAGGCGGCCATCTGCAGCGCGCTCAGCACCTCGCTCGCGGGCGGGCGGTGCACGGGGTCGCGGTGCATCATCAGCGAGAGCACGACGCGGAGCTGGTCGGGCACGCCCTCGAGCGCGCAGGCCGGCAGCCCCTGGTACTGCCTGGCGTGGTCGAGCACCTGCTGCGGGGCGGTCTCGGCGTAGGGGCTGCGGCCGGTCAGCAGTTCGAGCAGCAGCAGGCCCAGCCGGAACACGTCCGTCTGCGACGAAGGGGCGCCGTCGAGCTGCTCCGGAGCGATGGCGTGCGGCTCGCTGCGGGCTGGCCCGCGTGAGGGGTGGGCCCCGGCCACGCAGGCCAGACCGGCGTGGAGCAACTGGACGCCACCGGCCGACGAGATGAAGGTGCTCGACGCCGAGACGTCTCCGTGCACGACGGGCGTCGTCGCGCCGTGGAGTGCGTCGAGGGCCGTCGCGACGCGCTCGGCGATGGCCACCGCCTCGCCCGTCGAGAGCCGGCCGACGCGCGACGTCATCAGCGCGCGCAGCGGCTCGCCGTCGCCGGTGGACTCCGCCAGCCAGAACCCGTCACCGCCGTGGCCGTACTCGAGCAGCGTGGCCACCTCGTCCGAGTACACGGTTGCCAGCGCGCGCGACGGCCCGCCGAAGCGGTCGAGCAGGGTCGCGTCCTGGCTCCAGGGCGCAGACAGCCGCGACAGGACGAGCCAGCGGTCGTCGCGCGAGCCGAGGTAGGCCTCGACCACGCCAGAGGCAGCGACGAGACGGCGGCCGAGGTGGTAGGTTCCCAAAGGTGGTTCGCCCGGGGGTTGACGGCGGTTGGCAATCGTCTCCCGACATCGAGGTCTGGGCAAGTTGGCGGCCACTGCCCACAGGCACATGCGAGCGAGGAGCAATCACATGAACGGCATACTTCGAGGCGGTCTGGGGCTGTGCCTGGCGGTGTCGGCCTGCGGGCCGGCCGAGGTGCGGGTCGACGAGACGAAGGGCATTCCACCGGTGCGCGGGACGACCGAGGTGGCCCTGCAGACCTTCACGTGCGGCATGCCCATCACCTCGGGCGAGGTGCGGGTCGAGACGAAGGTCGTGTCGGGCGGGTGCGAGCTGTCCTTCGACCGAGACGTACCCGTGCTGCGGGCCGAGGACTACACGAACATTCCCGACCTGCGCCTGGCGACGGCGCTGGTGCAGCGCATCGAACTGGTTGTGAAGACGCTGCGCTTCTCGGACGGCGCGACGATGCAGCCGCTCGACCTGAACACCCGCATCACCAGCGCGCAGCTGTCGGTGAACGGGCAGGTGGTAGCTGAGAAGGCGAGCCTGACGCAGCTGCCCCGCACGGTGACGCTCGAGGGCGCGGCGCTCGACGCGATGAAGTCGCGCATCGACGCGCGCCAGCCGGCGTCGGTGCGCACCCGGGTCGTCGCCGTCGTCCCGACGACGCCGGCGCCGCCCCAGCGCCTAGTGGTCGACTACGACACGCAGCCGGCCATCGTGTGGGGGGCGAAGACGCCGACGCTCTTCTGAGGCCCTCGTCCTTCGGGCCGCCCTTCGGTGCGCGCGCGTGTTGACGCCCCTCGCCAGGTCCGAGCTGTGGACCCGCCAGCGAGACGTCTACGAGGCGCTGGGCCCGAGCGCCTTCGGTGACGGGCTGGTGCCCTGGCGGGCGACGACGTGCCCGCGGCTCGCCGACGTCGAGGCCGAGCTCATCGCGGCCTTCGCTGGCGACACCGGCGCCGACGCGGTCACGGTCGTCGACGTGGGCGCGGGCACCGGCCGCCTCGCCTTCCACCTCGCGCCGGCGCTCGAGGCGCGGGGCGTGACGGCAGCGGTGGTGCTGACCGACGTGGCCCGCTCGACGCTCGAGGCGCTCACGGCGCAGCGCCAGCTCGCGGCGCTGGCGGCGAGGGGCCTCGTGTCGGTGGCGCCCTTCGACGCGTTGGCGCCGCACCGGCTGGCGTCGGGGCCCGTCGTCTTCCTCGCGCACTACCTCTTCGACACGCTCCCGCACGCCGCGTACCGGCGTCGGGCCGGGGCCGGATTCGAGGGTGCGCTCGACGTCGCGCAGGACCCGTGGACGTGGGCGTTCGAGCCGGCGCCGCTGCCCGCCTGCCTCGACGGCCGCGGCGACGGGACGTTCCTCGTGCCGGTCGGCGCCGCGCGCGCGATGGCGGCGTGGCGGAGGACCTTCGACGGCCCGCTGCTGGTGCTGGCGGCGGACAAGGGCGTCACCGCGCGCACCGTCGACGAAGCGCCGCTGCTCGCTCGCCACGGCACCACGTCGGCGGGCGTCGACTTCGAGGCCCTCTCGCGCCTGGTCGCCGGCGACTTCCGGGCGTTGGCTCCAGCGACGCCGAGCCACGTCTTCACGCTGTACGCCTTCGTGTCGGGCGGCGCGACGAGCGGGCTCGACGCGGCCTGGGCGCGCCGGGGCGCGCGCGGCGAGGTGCTGACCCTGCTGGGGGACTTCGAGGCGCTGCTGGGCGCGGCGCCGGACGCGGCGGCGACCCTGTCCTTCCTGGAGCGGACGCAGGACGACCCCGACCTGCTGGCGCAGCTCGCGGGGCGGCTCCGCTCGCTCGCGCTCGACGAGGCCCAGCGCCACCAGCTCGTGCGTCGAATCGCCGCCGCCGCCGCGCGCCACTTCGTCTTCAAGCAACGGCTCGACGTGCCCTTCGAGCTCGCCGTCACCGCGCACCACCTCGGCGCGCTCGAGCTCGCCTGCGCGCTGTACGCCCTCTCACTCGAGGAGTCGGGCGCGCACCCCTCGACGGTGTTCAACCTGGCGTTGGCCCACGAGGGCCTCGGACGACGGGCCCAAGCCGTCGAGGCGCTCGAGGTGCTGCTCACCCTCGAGCCGGAGCACCCCCGAGCGCGGGCGCTCCTCACCGAATGGGGAGCCGGCCCGGAAGGGTGATCGGTCTCGAGGCGTTCGGGCATCGAGAAGCAGCGCCGTTCGAAACGAATCGTCCGGCGCGCGCACTGGAGGCAGAGCGAGCCGGCTCCGACCCGACGATGACACCACGACACCTCGAACCCACCACTCCCGCGAGGCTCCGCGCCAGACGACGCCTGGCGCTCCGGCTGCTCGGCCCGGTGCCCGGAGGGCCGAACGGGACCGCAGCGCCTCGAGCCGGCGGGGTGCGCCCTGGCACCGGACGGGCGGCGAAGGCCAGCCAGCGCGGGCACGCGCTCGCCGGGGCCTCTGCCAGCCTGACCGGGTCGCAGGGGAAGGCCCCCGTCGGCTGACGATGAGGCGGCGCGCCGTCGGGTGGCCCGGCCCTCACGCTCGCCAGGTTCGTCGTCGACGACGCCCTTGCCAGCCAGAGGGCGTGGAACCACGACGGGCGCGCACCAGACCGTCGACGATGCGAGCGCCGCCAGCGCGAAGGGCGGGCTCGACCGAGCACCCGACGGTCTCCACCGCGACTGAGGCGACGGCGACGGGTAGGCCCCGGCCCGCGTCGGAGCCTCACGCCCGCGAGCGCCGCCACGGCCACGAGCGGGTCGGAACACCCACGCGCCCCTCAAGGCCGCGGCGGCGGCGCGAGTGAGAGCGAACGCTCGGGCGGCTCAGCGGCGACGCCGCCGCCCCCACCAAGCCAGGGCGGCGAAGAGCAGTGCCGAATCCACCGTCGTACAGGAGCACCCGGGGGCCGGCGTCGAGGTGCACCGGCCCGCCTCACACATCTGAGAGGCCGAACAGATGGCGCACGCGGCGCCGCTGAGGCCGCAGGTCGTGTCCGTCGACGACACGCAGACGTTCCCGTTGCAGCAGCCGGGGCAGTTCGAGGGTCCGCAGGCCGGCCCGGGGCCGCTCCCACCCGCGGAACCACCGGCAGCACCTCCAGCGGCCTCGCCGCCCGCCGTCGCGCCTCCCGCCGCACCGCCGGCTGAGCCTCCGCCCGCCGTAGCGCCACCCGCCGTCCCTCCACCCGCCGTCGCTCCGCCAGCCGCACCGCCGGCCGTCGAACCTCCAGACGAACCACCGGCTGAGCCTCCACCCGCCTGGCCTCCTGCGGTGGCTCCACCGGCCGCGCCTCCGCCCGCCGCGCCGCCGCCCATGGGAACGCCGCCGTCAGCGCCGCAGAGGGAGCCGAGCCGGAGGTCGACCTGGTTGATGGCGTTCGCGGTGACGTCACCCGTCGCCATGGCCTCGACGCAGGTCGACCGGACCCCGCGCATGAACTGGCTGAAGAAGGTGCGTGTGTAGCGCTTGAACAGCGCCGAGCGCGTCGCGTTCCAGGTGGCCGGAGTCAAGAAGTTCGGCCCGCAGCCCGCGTTGCAGATCCCGCTCTGCGGCTCGGTCGCGTCGCAGTGGTTCGCCATCACGACGTTGAAGCGCCCCTTCGGCTCGAGCTTCGAGGTGAACCAGGCGATGGAGTTGTTCGTCGAGTTGCACATCGCTGGCGGCGCGAAGGCAAACAGCGCGGGCGCCGTCACCATCGGCGTGGCCATGGCGCCGAGGTTCATGTTGTCGACGGGGTCGAGGAGCATGACGGCGCGGGTCATCGGGCGGCGCGAGGCCGCGAGCCACGCCGCGAGGCCGCCGGCGCTGTGGCCGCCGACGCCGACGTTCATCATGTCGCCCTGGCCGGCCATGATGACGGCGTTGATCGCCGCGTTGAGGATGTCGGCGTTGAGCGAGTGGTCGACGCCGAAGCCCCCGGGGAGCTGCGGGACCACCACGGCGAAGCCATCGGCCTGCAGCGCCTCGGCAAAGCCCCGCATGTTGTCCTTCGAGAGCGAGAAGCCGTGCCCGAGCGCGACGACAGGGAATGGCCCCGCGCCGGCCGGCAGGTAGCGGTCGACCATGAAGGAGCGGTTCTGCACCGCGACGGCGATGGTGGTGGTCGTCTGGGCCGAGGCGACGGTGGCGACGAGCACGAGGGAGAGCGTCAGACCTGGCTTCATGGCCGGCCCTCTTGTCTCGCGGGGCGGCGGTGTGCAAGGGCATCGCAGCCACGCGGACAATTCGTCGCGCGACAGGCTCACCGCCCTCGACAGCGTGTCACGGCGGCGACGTCGGCGGCGCGCGCAAGCCCCCGTGACGACCGCGCCCGGGCGCTGGCCCTCGCGTTGCTCTACCGCTCGAGCGTGATGGCCCGACGTCCGCCCCCCTCGCCGCTGCTCGTGACCGCGCTGGCGCTCACCGCCGGCGTGCAGTGCGCCCTGCCCCCGTCCGAGGCCTCCGCGCTGGCGCCGCTCGATGGCTCGTCGTCGGCCGGGCGCCCGCCCGTCTCGCCCGGCGCACCGCTCGACCTCACGAACACGACGCGTCTGTTCGGCATCAACCCGGTGGCGGCGGACCGCGCCTCGCCGCCGCGCCCGCCGCTCCAGGCGCGCCTGCTCGGCACGCTGACCTCGCGCGGGCCCGGGGGCTCGCTGGCGGCGCTCGAGCTGCCCTCAGGGCGCGTCGTCACGGTGCCCGAGGGCGCCCCGGTGCTCGACGCGACGTTCGACTCGGTCTCGCGCCGCGCCAACGTGGTGCTGCGCCAGGGCGTGCTCGAGCCCTTCACCACCGATGCCGCCCGTCTGCCAGACACGCCCGCGCCCCCGGCGCGCCCTGGCGACCTCACGCTCACCCGAGCCGAGCTGCGAGCGAGAATCGACGACCTGCCCGGCCTCGCCCGTTCCGTGCACGTTCTCCCCGCGTTCCGCGACGGGCGGGCCATCGGCTTCCGCTTCGTCACGCTCGCCAGCCGCGCTCCGCTGGTGACGCTCGGGCTCCGCGCAGGCGACGTGGTGCGCGCGGTGAACGGCCAACCGCTCGACTCCCTGAACCGCGTCATGGGCCTCGCGTCCCTGCTCGACACCGCCCGGACCTTCGTCGTCGAGCTCGAGCGCGACGGCCAGCCCCTCACCCTGCAGCACCGGCTCGACTGACCGCCTGTCATGCCTTCTCCCCATGCCTTGACAATTTGGCAGTCCCCTGGCGCGGCGCCGCTGATTTCATCTGTGAAATCAGCGCTCTCCGTGGCATCTGGCTTGCTCAGCCCGAGGCCTGCCGTGGAGTTCCTCTTCAAGCGTCATTTCTGGTTGGTTCACCTCGCCTTCATGTTCGGCGTGGCCTTCTTCGTGGGGAAGACGGCCAACGCGTTCATCGAGGCCGGGCTGCTGCCGCTGCCGAGCGGCGAGGCCCGCCAGGTGGTGAAGCCGCAGCTCATCGAGCCGGTGCCGCAGCTGACGCTCGACCGGCTCGCGAAGCTGACGGGGTTGCCGGTACCCAAGCCGGAGCCCGAGGTGAAGGAGCCCGAGAAGCCGGTCGAGGACCTCACCTCGCCGCCGGTGCACACCTCGCTACGGCTGAAGCTGCTGGGCACGCTGGTGTCGGAGTCGAACCCGCAGTGGTCGGTCGCGTCGATTCAGGACGTGGTGACGCTGAAGACGAACACGTACATGGTCGGCGACGTGGTGCAGGGCGCCGAGGTGCTCGAGATCGAGCGCAAGCGCGTGATCGTCAAGCACAACAACCGGCGCGAATTCATCGACGAGAACCCCGGCGACGGCTCGGCCGCGCCCCCGCCTCCGCCGCCAGTGCAGACCATCGCGGCGGCGCCGGTGAAGTACAACGATCAGCCGCCTCCCGCGGTCGGCCTCGGCGCGACGATCAAGCAGCTCTCCGAGAACGAGTACGAGGTGCCGCGCATGGAGATCGACAAGACGCTGTCGAACCTCAACGACGTGGCGATGCAGGCGCGCATCGTGCCGGCCTTCAAGGACGGCGTGGCCCAGGGCTTCAAGCTGTTCTCGATTCGACCCGACTCGATTTACTCGAAGATCGGCGTGCAGAACGGCGACGTCATCAAGCGCATCAACGGGTACGACCTGAACAGCTCCTAGAAGTCGCTCGAGGTCTACTCCAAGCTGAAAGAGGCCTCGCGCATCGACATCGAGGTCGAGCGCAACGGGGCCTCGGTTCGAAAGACCTACAACGTCCGTTGAAACGACTTCACTCCATGCACCTCCGTCCCCTCGTCGTTCTCGTCTGTGCGCTGTCGCCGCTGTTGGCGCTGGGGCAGCAGCCACCACCGCCGCCACCACAGAAGGGAGCCGCCGGCGCGCCGGGCGGCGGTGGGGGTGCGACCATCGCGCCGAAGAAGCCATCGTGCGACGAGTCGCGGCGCAAGGGCCGCTACAACATCTACTTCGACAAGGTCGAGATCGAGAAGCTGGTGCAGACGGTCTCGGACGTCACCTGCAAGACGTTCATCCTGCCAGAGAACATTCGCGGGAAGATCTCCATCATCGGGCCCGAGAACGGCAAGGTCGAGGTCGACTCCGATCAGTTCTACGCCGCCTTCCTCGCGGCGCTCGACGCCAACAGCCTCTCCGTCTACGCGAACGGCAAGTTCCTGAAGATCGTCGACAAGCAGCGCGCCAAGCAGTTCCCCATTCAGACCATCCTCGACCCGTCGGAGCAGTACACGATGAACGAGCAGATGGTGACGCGCATGTTCAAGATCAAGCACGTCGAGATCGAGCAACTGCGCGGCGTGCTGCAGCAGCTCGTGACGCCGTCTGGCGACACCATTCCGTTCCAGCCCGACACCATCATCATCAACGACCTGGGCTCGAACATGCACCGGCTCGAGCGGCTCGTGGAGCAGCTCGACTCGCGCTCGGCGTCGGACGAGATGCGGGTCCTTCAGGTGCAGTACGCGACGGCGCAGGAGATGGCCGACAAGATCACCAAGCTCTTCGAGGCGAAGGTGAACCGGCCGGGGCAGCGCCCGGGAGGCTTCGTGCCGCCGCCGCCGCCAGGGGCCGTGCCGGGCGCACAGACCGCCGACGCGCAGGGGCCAGCGACGTTGACCCAGCTGATCCCCGACGAGCGCACCAACAAGCTCATCATCATCGCCAGCCCCGCCGCGATGGACCGGGTGACGGCGCTCATCCGGGAGATCGACATACCCATCTCGGGCGAGGGCCGCATCAACGTCTATTACCTCGAGAACGCGAACGCCGAGGACGTGGCATCGACGCTGCAGACGCTCGCGCAGGGCACGGCGAACCGGCCGAAGACGCCCGCCCCCCCGCCGCCCGGCGGAGCACGGGCCACCAGCGCCGCCGAGCTGTTCTCGGGCGAGGTGAAGGTGTCGGCGGACAAGTCGACGAACGCGCTCGTCATCATCGCGAGCCAGAACGACTACCGGTCGCTGGTGCGGGTCATCGAGAAGCTCGACATTCAGCGCCGGCAGGTCTTCGTCGAGGCGGTCATCATGGAGG
>JADCJJ010000259.1 GCA_020247085.1 Myxococcaceae bacterium
CCGGGCAGCTCACCATCCACGCCGACCGGGGCTCGTCGATGAAGTCCAAGCCCGTGGCGATGCTGCTCGCCGACCTCGGTGTGACGAAGACACACTCGAGGCCGCACGTGTCCAACGACAACCCGTACTCGGAGGCCCAGTTCAAGACGCTCAAGTACCGGCCCGACTACCCCGAGCGCTTCGGCAGCCCCGAGGACGCGCGTGCGTTCCATGTCGATTTCTTCGCCTGGTACAACGACGAGCATCACCACACGGGCCTCGGCCTGCTGACCCCGGCCGATGTCCACTTCGGCCGCGCGGAACAGCGGCGCGCTGAGCGCGTACGGGTGCTCGAGGCTGCTCACGGCGCCCATCCCGAGCGCTTCGTGCACGGTACGCCCGTCCCACCGCCCCTGCCGACGGCGGCGTGGATCAACAAGCCCAAGTCGGTGGATGGGAGCGTGATTACACGAGCCTAAATTCGGAACCCGGGTGTCTCATTCACGTTGACAGGTTCCGCGCAGTGGGGCCTGCACCACCGCGAGGAGGTGCCACAGCGTCGGTGCGTCGGCGGCCGTCGCGTCGGAGAGCACCTGCCGGAGCGCCCCTTCGTCCTGTGAGGCGTGGACTCGCGCCACGGCCAACCGAAAAGCCTCTGGCGCATCGACCGAGACGGGCGTGGACGGCGTCTGTCCCTTCGAGGCCACCGCCCGCATGCCAGCGAGCACCGTGACTTCACGGCCGGCCTCGGCCAGCGCCACCAGCGGCGAGGTGACGTTGCGAGCGAAGGCCGACCTCGGTGAGGGCCTGCGCTTCGAGCGCGCGGGCCAGCGTGTGGGCGTGCGCCGGGTCTCGCTCGCGACGGGCGTCCGCCGGGTACCGCGGCCCCTCACGAGCGGGTCGTCGTCGGTCGACGTGCGCGTGGCGCTGCGTGAGGCGCTCGTCGAGAGCGGGCTGTTCGAGAAGGAAGCCAACGCCATGCTCGCCACCTGGGATGATGCGTGGTTCGACGAGGGCCTCCGGCTCTTCTCTCTCGTGCCGCGGGCGGAGACCGACGCGCTGCTCCCGCTCACGTTGAAGCCCGAGCCGACGCGCCTGGTGCACACGATGGTCGGCCGCCTCGACCTCATGACGCCGGAGCAACTGGCGGCCACGCGCGCGTCGCTCGAGGCCCTCGCGACGAATGGGGACCGGCTCGCCGCCTGGCCCGAGCTGAGGAACCGGCACGGGCGGTTCACCGAGGTGCTGGTCCGTCGAGTCGCCGAGATGTCGCCTGCGTTGGCACATCGCTCCACGATGCTGTTGGGAGGCCTCGGCCCCCAGGTGGGGACCGGCCACGTCGAGTGACGAATGCCGGGGGAGGGCGTGGGTCGGTCTCCGGCCCTCGTGAGCCGCCGGACTCCCACCGAAGAGGCGCGGGCGCGCGCGCCGAGCCCGACCCGTTCGAGACCCACCTCACCGACGCCGCCCCTGCACCGAACAACGCCGTGTCTCCAGAGGCTGCCCCGACGAGCACCGCCTCGGTGCTTCAGCGCTCCAGGGCGAAGATGGCTTCGAGGTCGGCCCTGCCGCCCGTGCCAACGCGCCGGGCGCCTGAAGCGCCTGCGCTACCCGCGCTCGAGGGCAGGACCGGACCAGCCATGCTGCGCGTCACCTCGCGGCGCCGTGGCGCCACCTGTCGGGGCATGGGCCTCGAGGCGGGGCGGCGACGGCGCGCCGTGAGGGGTAGAGGGGGCGTCGACCCGTCGGTGTTTTCCGTCGTGCTGCGCCCAGCCGGTAATTACTGACGCCTGCATGGACGGCAGCTCGCTGGTGGTGGCCCTCTTGGGTGGTGGCGCGCTGGGCGCGGCGCTGACGGCGGTCGTCTTCCTGCGCCGGGCGAGCCGCGCGGCCGAGGCCCTCGCGACCGCCCGGGCGGCGCAGCAGCAACTCGAGGGGCTGCGGGCCGAGGTCTCGCACCTGCGCGCGGCGCTGAGCACCGCCCAGCGGAGCGAGGCTGGCGTTCAGGCGGCGCTCACGGCTGTCGAGCGGCGGCGCTCGGAGCTCGAACGACAGGTCGCGGCCGAGCGCGCGCGAGGGGATGAGGTCTCACGCGAGCTCTCCTTGGCCCAGCAGGCTCTGCGCGAGGCGACGGCCCGCGGCGCCGAGCGCGAGGTGTCGATGCAGCGGCTCCTCGCCGAGCGCGAGCGGGCGCTCGCCGAGCTCGAGGCGACGGTCGAGCAGTCGAAGGCCGCGCTCACCGACACCTTCAAGGCGACTGGCGGGGACCTGCTCAAGCAGAGCGCCCAGGCCCTGCTCGAGCAGGCCCGGGAGCACTTCGCGCACCAGCACCGCCTGTCACAGCAGGACCTCGAGGCACGCCAGAAGGCCATCGACGCGACGCTGGCGCCGCTCAAGGAGCAGCTCGAGAAGAACGAGCGGCTCGTCAAGGAACTCGGTGAACGGCGCGAGGGCGATGCCAAGGCGCTGGGCGAGCAGCTGAAGCAGCTCGCCGAGCTGCAGCAGCGGGCCTCGGTGGCGGCCCAGACGCTCTCGAGCGCGCTGCGAGACAACCGGCAGCGGGGCCGCTGGGGCGAGGTCTCGCTCCGAAACATCGCCGAGCTGGCCGGGCTCGTCGACAACGTGGACTTCAGCGAGCAGGCGAGCGTGCAGGACGAGGAGGGCGCGCGGCTGCGCCCCGACATGACCGTGCGCCTGCCGGGCGGCCGGTTCGTGCCCGTCGACGCCAAGGTGCCGCTGAACGCCTACCTCGACTCCCTCGACCCCGCCCTCTCCGACGCCGAGCGCGCCGCGCGGCGCACCGCCCACGCCCAGGCGCTCCGGGCCCACGTGCGCGCCCTCGCGTCCCGCGAGTACGCCAGGGCCGTCGGAGAGGGCATCGAGATCACCGTGCTCTTCGTCCCGCTCGAGAGCGGGTTGATCGCCGCCCTCGAGGAGGACGGCTCGCTCTACGAGGAGGCGCTCGGGCAGCGCATCATCATCACCACCGCCTCGACGCTGCTCGCGCTGCTGCGCACCTGCGCCCTGCAGTGGCAGCAGGCCAGGCTCACCGAGAACGCGCGGCGCATCGGCGAGAGTGCGAAGGAGCTCTTCGGGCGCATCGCCGTCTTCGCCGAACACCTCGAGAAGGTCGGCAAGGGGCTCGAGGCGGCGAACAGGGCCTTCAACGCGTCGGTGGGCTCGTTCAACGGGCGGCTGTTGCCCGGGGCGCGCGAGGCGGCGGCGCTGGCCGGCGACCTCGACCGCCTGCCCGGCGACGTCGAGCCCACCGGCACCGTGCTGCGCGACGTCGAGGCGCGCGCGCTGCCGGGCGGCACCTGAGCCGCGCTCGGCCTGGCGGCGCCGTCGAGGGGTCCACCGCGCGCACGGCCATCGCCGCGGCCCTCGGCAGGGCGTGGCGACACCGGCGAGGGTGCGCCCATCGGCCGCTGCGCGCCGTCGGCCGTCACGCCCGGGGGCAGCGGTCGAGGGCCAGACGCGGAGGTGCCCCTCGGGGCCAGGTTCTGCTTGGCTCAGAGGCCCATGCTCACGCTCCTCGCCGCGGCGCTCCTCGCCGCGTCCCCTTCGCCCGTGCTGTCTCCCTCGTCCGAGGCGCGGGAAGTCGCGGGCGCGTCGGTCGGAGGCGACGAGGCCCCCTCGGCCCGCGCAGACCCGGCGCTCGAGCGGAGTCTGCCGAGCCTCGGCGAGACCTTTCGCGAGAAGCGCACCCCGCCCCCCCTGCCACTGTTCTCGCCGCCGCAGGGGCCGCTCTCGGACCGGCGCGCGGGCCGCTTCCTCGGGGCGCTCCTCGGCGGGGCGGTGGGGCTCGCAGCTCCGATGCTGCTGCTCCCGGTGGCCGACCAGGCGTGCCCGGCGACCTTCGGGTTACGGCCCTCGTTCTGCTTCTCGCACCTCGTGGTCGGCGCCGGCGGACTCGTCCTCTCGCTCCTGGGGGCGGCCCTCGGGGTCTCGCTGGCGGGCGGAGAGGTGTCGGGGGCCGCGCTCGCGGCGGGCAGCTTCGTCGGGCTCCTCCTCTCGCTCGCGCTCGCCGCGACCGTCGGGTCCGTCGCCCTCGCCGCGCAGGTCCCTGGGGGTGGGGTGAGTGGCCTCGCGCTGCCGGTGGTCATTTCGGGTGGAGCGCTGGTGGTCGCCGCTCAGGCGCTGGCGGCGCTCTTCCGGAGCGACGCCCTCGAGGCGCGGCCGTGGGTGGGCGCGAGCGCCGGGCGCCTGGCCCTGACCAGCGTCGCCTTCCTGGGCACCCTGGGCGGCGGCCTGTTGCTGGCGACGCTGCTCGTCAGCAGCGGCGGTTATGTCGGGGGCCTGTTGGGGCTCGGGCTCGGGGTGGGCAGCATCGGTGTCTCGCCGTTGGTGGCCTGGGCGGCCCACCGGGCGTCGGGTGGCCGAGGCAGCCTGGGCGTGTCGTACCTTGCCACGATGGGCATCGCAGGCCTCGGGGTGCTGGGCGCCTTGCTCGCCGCGCTCACCGCGAACGCGTCGATTCGCGGCAACGACTGGAGCCAGGTCAACGGCGGCGCGGCCGCGGCGCTCGTCGTCGGCGGGGCGATTCTGGGCGGGCTCGGACTGCCGCTCGCGCTCGAGGCCAGCCACGTGAGCGTCCTCACCGAGGAGCGAGCGCAAAAGGTCACCGTCAGCCTGGCTGGCGCGCCAGTGCCGGGCGGCGCCATGGGGCTCGTCACCGCGCGCTTCTGACGGCGCCGGTCGCGGCGCTCGTCGGTCGACCGTCGGTGGTGGACCGGTGCGCCGCCGGGGGCGTCGAGGCCCGCGCGCGTCGAGCGAGAGGGCGGCAAGAGGTCGGACGGCGTGGGCTCGCGCGGTGGGAGGTGGGGGTGACGCGCCCGACGGTCGCACCCGCACCCGGCGCTGGCGCAGCCGACGGCTCGCTGGAGCCTGTCCGGGGCGGCGTCCGGCGCTGGCGGGCCGCGTCGGGCGGAGCACGGGCGCGAGGTTGCAGCCAGGGACGGACCCTGTCGCTGCGCACGGGCGCGTCAGGCGCCGTGGAGGGTCCAGATTTCGCGGCCGGTCTTCAGCAGCTTCTTCTCGATGCGCAGCGCGCTGTTCTCGGCTTCGGCCAGCTGCTGCAGCTCGGCGAGGTCGGCGGCGGTGCCGTCACAGAAGCCCATCGGGCGCGTCGAGCCGACGGTGTTCAGCTGCACCTTGAACTCGCCCTTGTCCCAGCGCGTCTGGGTGGCATTGCTGAAGGGGTGGATCATGTGCGCACCATAGTGAGAAGCGCGGAGCGCTTCGAGACGGCGCCGCAGGCCTCGCCGAAGACCGCCGCCCAGGGCCATGGCCGCGTCGCGCGCCGGCTGTCCTGGCGCACCAACCGCATCGACCTCCTGCTCGAGCAGGACGACCGAGCGGGCCTCGAGCGAGTCGGCATGGTGGAGGCGATCCACGAACTCAACGGCGTTGCCTCGCGCGAGGTGCGTTCCTTCCGCCTCAGCCTCGATGGCTCAAACGCCGAGACGTTCGCCCGCGCCGTGCGGCGCCACTGGCGTGAGGAGAACAAGCTCCACTGGGTCCTCGACGTCGCCTTCGACGAAGCTGGCGCCCGCGTTCGAAAGAACGACGCCCCGGAGAACCTGGCGATGCTGCGCCACGTCGCCCTCAACCTCCTCGAGGCCGACGCCACCACGCCTCGCCTGCCCTGGAAGGGGCCCACGGGACGCGCCGAGGACCTGATGCGATTGCCCTGCTGGTCCTGCGCCCGCGGCGCCTCGATGTCAGCCCCTTCGGCTATAGCCCCCAAGGCCGCGCGATGGGCGCGCGGCATCGAGCGTGAGGGCGTGATGGCGAAGGGCGTGAAGACGCAGTTCACCTGCCAGTCGTGCGGCTACGTGTCGCCGAAGTGGCTGGGCCGGTGCACCGAGTGTGGGACGTGGGGGGCGCTCGTCGAAGAGGTCGAGCCGTCGAAGGCCTCGCAGGCGCGGCCGGCGTGGGGCGCCTCGACGGGGCAGACGAAGCCGGTGCTGCTGAAGGACGTCGACGGTGCCAGAGAGGCCCGGCGGCTCACCGCCATCGCCGAACTCGACCGGGTGCTGGGGGGCGGCGTCGTGCAGGGCTCGCTCGTGCTGCTCGGCGGCGACCCGGGCATCGGCAAGTCGACGCTGCTCCTGTCGATGATGGACCGGCTCTCGCGCGACCGGCCCGGGCTGTACGTGTCGGGCGAGGAGGCGCTGCAGCAGACCAAGATGCGCGCCGAGCGCCTCGGCGTGCGCAGCGAGTTGATGCACCTGTTCGCCGAGACCGACCTCGAGAAGGAGCTGGGCGCCACCGAGAAGCTCGCGCCAGCGCTGCTGGTGGTCGACTCGATTCAGACGATGTTCCTGCCCGAGCTGGGCAGCGCCCCCGGCAGCGTCTCGCAGGTCCGCGAGTGCGCCGGCCGGCTGATGGCCTGGGCCAAGAAGACGGGCGTGCCTACCTTCATCGTCGGCCACGTGACGAAAGAGGGCTCCATCGCCGGGCCCCGCGTGCTCGAGCACATGGTCGACACCGTGCTCTACTTCGAGGGCGAGCGCGGGCACCCGTTTCGGCTGCTGCGGGCGCACAAGAACCGCTTCGGGTCGACGAACGAGATCGGCGTCTTCGAGATGAAGGGCGCCGGCCTCGTCGAGGTGCCCGACCCGAGCGCGCTGTTCCTGTCGGAGCGCCCGAAGAACGCGTCGGGCAGCGTGGTGACGTCGACGCTCAACGGCACCCGCCCCATCCTCGTCGAGGTGCAGGCGCTGGTGGCGCCGACGGGCTATGGCACCGCGCGCCGCACCGCCATGGGCGTCGACTCGCAGCGCGTGGCGCTCCTCGCCGCGGTGCTCGAGAAGAAAGAAGACGTGCAGCTCGTCGGCTGCGACCTGTTCGTCAACGTCGCCGGCGGCATGAGCCTGACCGAGCCGGCCAGCGACCTCGCGGTGTGCGCGGCCCTCGTCTCGTCGCTGCAGAACCGGCCCGTCGACGGCCAGACGCTCGTGCTCGGCGAGGTGGGCCTCGCCGGCGAGGTGCGCGCCGTCGGTCAGGTCGAGCCCCGCCTCGCCGAGGCGCAGAAGATGGGCTTCCGGCGGGTGGTGCTGCCGAGGTCGTCGGCGAAGCGGCTCGACCTCGCGCTGACGATGGAGGTGCTCCCGGTGGACTCCCTGCGCGAGGCCCTCGCGCTGCTCTTCTGAGGCGGGGCGGGCGCTGGGCCCGGCCGGCGGCAGCGTCAGCGGCGGCACTGCCGCAGCAGGACGCGGGTGAGTGGCGCGTGCTCCGGCAGGCCCTCGCAGGGTGGTGGACGGCCCGCGACCCCCTCGGCCCACGCCTCGACGAGCCGCGGGAACCCGTGCCACGCCACGAAGCGGCTCCCCTCGCGCGCGCGCTCGAGCGCATGCCATGCGGCCTGCAGGTCGCCCTCGCGCTGGGCCTGCGCCGCTTCGAGGAGCGCGAGCTCGGCATGCACCCCGCGCACGGAGGTGCTCTGGAACCCGAGGAGCCGGGCGCGCAGCGCGCTCACCAGGGCGTGCTGCTTCGACGGCGGCGCACCTGCTTCGAAGGCCAGCGTCGCCAGGGCCAGCTGCGCGCTGGCCGCTGCGGGTTTGCAGTCGCTCCTCTCCGAGAGCGCGCTCAGGACGCGGTCGAGGCGCGCCTCGGCGGCGTCGAGGCGCCCCTGGGCCTGGTCCACGAGCGCGAGCCCCCCCTCGGCGTTGAGGGTGCGCTCATGCGCCGTGCCCAGCGTCTCGGCGAGGACCCGAATGGCGCGCTCCGAAAGGGTTCGCGCCTCGTCCAGCCGCCCTTGCTGCCGCGCCAGCGTCGCGAGGTTGTCGAGCGTGGTGCCGACACCGATTCGATGGGCGCTCTTCTCGAGAATGGGCAGCGCCTGTTCGAGCGCGCCCCGCGCCTCGGCCACGTCACCCCGTCTGAGCAGGTACATGCCCCGGTTGTTCGCTACGGCGCCGAACGAGGGGTGGCCCTCGGGCAGCGCCCCCGCCAGGGCGCGCTCGGCCAGCTCGAGCTCGCGGAGCGCTCCGTCGACGTCTCCCAGCGCCGCGAGGACGGAGCTGAGGATGTTGTGCGTCCTGAAGGCGACCAGGGGGCCTCGCGGGACCTGCGCCTCGGCGAGCCTGATGGCCTCGCCGATGATGGGGAGCGCCGCCTCGGGCGCTCCGAGACCGGCGGTCACCAGCGCCTCGACCGTGAGCGCGCGGACGTGAACCTCGACGTCGTCGCCGACGCGCGCGGCCGCTGCGCGAACGATGGGCAGCAGCCGCGACGCCTCGTCGTAGCGCCGCGCCCGGTCGCCGATGAGGTCCACCAGGTCGATCCAGACCGAGGCCTCGAGGCGCTCGTCGCGCGCCACCATCGCGCCGGGGATGGCGGCGCGCAGCGCCCGCTCGGCCTCGACGAGGTCTCCGGTGCCCATCGCGCCGAGCCCCAGCAGGTGCAGCGCCTCGGCCTCGCGCCCGGCGTCGTCCGCCGCGTGGGCCGCGTCCGCGACCTCGCGGGCGATCGCCACCGCGTCCTTCCGGTGCCCTGCGAGCTCGGCGGCCCGGGCCTCGGCGAGGCGGCGATCGAGCGCGCGCTCCCGTGCCCCGGCCTCGACCTGGCGCCTCGACGTGGGCGTCGTGAGGCAGCTGTCGGGGCTGGGCAGGGCCAGCACGGCGGGGAGGGCGGTCTCGATGGGGTCACCGCGCGCCGTCAGCACCGTCGTCAGCGCCGTCACGTCGCCGAGCCGCCGCTCGAGGCAGGCCCGGGCCGTCGGGCGCTGGCGCAGGGCGTCGTCCCGGCAGACGATCTCGGCCGCGTTCACCCACCGCGAGAGCCAGGCGTCGAGCTGCGCGCCGACGTCGGCCAGCGGGTTGAGGTTGCCCTTCGCCCGGAGGCTGGCGCGCACGCCCTCAGGGACGGCGGCGGCGGCGAGGGCGCGCGCCCCACAGGGGTCGTCGCCGGTGGCTCGATGCGCCGCAACGCCAGCCGCCGCGAGCGCGAGGCTCACACCCACGAAGGCTGCCAGGCGGGTCGGGCGCCGGCGCGCGTTCGCGAGCGCCTCCAGCAGGCTCGTGAGGTCGGGGTAGCGTCGCTCGCGCTCGAAGTCGAGGGCGCGACGCAACACGGGCTCGATGAGCCGCCCGGTGAGCGAGCGGCGCTTCGGCACCGGCGGTGGTGCCGGCCGGCTCGCCCCGACGCCGCCGGGGCCGTAGGGCAGCTCGTCGAACAGCGCGCCCCAGAGCGCGACCGCGAAGGAGAACTGGTCGGCCCGCGCGTCGAGGGCCTCGCCGCGCAGCTGCTCCGGCGCCGTAAACTGGAGGGTGCCGAGGGTCAGCCCGTGCTGCGTGAGCCCTTGTTCGAGCGCCGCGCCCCCCGCCACCGGGGCGGCTGGAGGCGCCGTGGGCGGAGGGCGCGCGACGTCGCTGGCGGCGATGGCCAGCCCGAAGTCGCTGACGCACACGCGCCCGTCCGTGCCGACGAGGACGTTCGCCGGCTTGAAGTCACGGTGGACGATGCCGAGCCCGTGCACCGCGGCGAGGCCCCGCCCAGCCTGCTCGAAGAGGGCCAGCCGGCGCGCCTCGGGCAGCGGGGTCTTGAGCAGCTCGCGCAGCGAGCTCCCCTCGACAAGCTCCATGGCGATGAAGGGCAGCCCGTCGACGTCGCCGAGGTCGAACACGCGCACGACGTTCGGGTGTGACAGCTGCGCGAGGGCGCGCGCCTCGCGCAGCGTGCGCAGCCGCTCGGTGACGTCCGAGTTCGCGCGGAGCACCTTCAAAGCGACTCGGCGGCTGAGCTGCGGGTCCCACGCGGCATAGACGGTCGCCGTGGCCCCGGCGCCGACCCGCTCGAGCACGACGAACCGGCCCACCGTCGCGCCCCGCTCGAGCTCGAGCGGCTCCGGCTGCCCCTGCGGCGCCGCGATGGCCGCGCCTTCGGTGAGCGTCCGAGTCTGGTCGTCGGTCGCTGTCACGGCGGAGGCCTCGGAGGCGTCTTCATCAGGAGCGGCCAGCGCCAGAGTGCGACTGACGTCGCCACCACGTACGTCGGGTACACCAGGGCCCACGCCCGGCACCTCGCCGAGGAGTGCCCAGCCGAGACGTTCGCACGGCGGCGCGCGAGAGGGAACCCTGTGGCCCCGTGCCCCCGCTCGCCGGCGCGCTGAGCGTGTCCGGGGCAGGTGCCCGTCGCCGTGCGGCGCGAGCGGTCGCGCCGTCGCGGCCCCTGAGGCCCATCGCCGCCGTCGCACCCCGGCCCCGGTGAGTTCGCGCTCGTCTCTGCGAGGGCGCCACGTCGTTGCCAGCGGCGCTCGGCAGGGGCTGCGCTGATCCACGCGGCCCCCTCGATTCTTCTCGGAATTCGGGAAAATGCCGCGCCGCTGACGCACGGCCAACGCCTCGGCGCGCCGAGGGTCCGTCGTGCCTTGACACGCTTTTCAGCAGACGCTTATGGTGCGCGCGCTTTTCGGACAGGTCCTGATCCGAAGACCGACAGCTACCCAGGGACCCCGGACACTGGTTGGAGGCATTCCCACAATGACGCTCGCATCGCTGATTCCGCTCGCTTCAGAGGCCGCTGGTGAGGAACAGGGTCTCTTCGCTTCCATCGCCCACTCGTGGGTCGAGGGAGGGTGGGGTATGTACCCCATCGCGTTCTTCTTCGTGGTCGGCCTGGCCATCACGGTCGAGCGCGTCATCGTGCTGTTCTTCTCGGCCGCCATCAACAAGGACGGCTTCCTTCGCGGGCTGAAGAAGCACATCTACGCGGGCGACCTGGACAAGGCCATCAACTACGTCGCCGGCCAGAAGCCGACGCCGCTCACCAACGTCGTCAAGTCGGGCCTGATGAACGTCCCGAAGGGCGAGGAGGAAGTGCAGGCGGCCCTCGATGAGGCGGCGCTGCGTGAGAACCCGAAGCTCGAGGCGCGCTCGGGCTACCTCGCGATGCTCGGCAACGCGGCCATGCTCGCCGGGCTGCTGGGTACGGTCGACGGCCTCATCAACTCGTTCAAGGCCGTCGCGCACGCAGCTCCTGCCGACCGCGCCACCATCCTCGCCGGCTCCATCGGCGAAGCGATGAACTGCACGCGCTTTGGTCTCATCGCCGCCATCCCGCTCCTCATCTTCTTCTCGGTGCTCAACGGCCGCACCCAGTCGCTCATCAACGACATCAACGAGACGTCGGTGGCAGTGCTGAACCTGGTCGTTCAGAACAAGGACAAGTTCAAGAATCTGACGGTCCCGGCCCAGGCCGAGGAGTAACCCGCCTCGCCCGAAGTCTCTGCCGGCCGGGAGGAACCGTTCCCGGCCAGCACTGTCTGGCAGCCTGATGCTTTCGGAGTCTGTTCGGGGTTCCGCCTCGGGGCCCCCTCGAAGGAGTGACGCATGGCCGGCGGTATGGACCTCGGTGGCGGTGGAAAAGGCGGCAAGAAGCCGCTCGACACCAACATCAACCTGGTGCCCTTCATCGACCTGATGGCGGTCACCATCGTCTTCCTCATCATGACGGCCGTGTGGACGCAGCTGGGGCGTCTGCAGGTGTCGAACTCCGGGCAGAACGCGAGCGAGGAGCAGCCGCAGGAGAACAAGCCGCCTCCGCCCTCGCTGCTCATCACCGAGAAGGAGCTGAAGCTGTCGGTCGGCGGGCTTCAGTACGACCCCATTCCCATCGTGCACGACGAGAAGGGGAAGCTCGACCTGAAGAAGCTCCTCGAGAACCTCGGCAAGGTGAAGACGGAGCAGCCTGACCAGGCGAGCATCACCCTGCAGACGGAAGACAACGTGCTGTACGAAGACCTGGTGCGCATCATCGACGCCTGCATCGGCGCTCAGTTCCCGAGCGTGTCGGTGTCACCGGCCTCCAGCAGCTGACAAGGACTCAACCCATGGCCATCGAAGCCCCTGGCAAGCGGTACGGAAAGCGGCTGGCGCACTCAAAGGTGTTCGGTCACCCGCACGGCGCCAAGAGCGTCAACGCAGACCTGAACGTGACGCCGCTCGTCGATATGTTCGTCATCCTCGTGCTCTTCCTCATCGCCAACTTCTCGGCGACGGGTGAGATTCTCTCGATGTCGAAGGACATCGAGCTGCCAGAGGCGGCCAACACGGACGAGCTGCAGATTGCCCCCGTGGTGCAGGTGTCGAAGGACCAGGTCATCGTCTCGGGCACGTCGGTCGGCCGCGTCGAAGACCTCACCCGCGAGGACTACCTCAACATTCCCGCGCTCGAGGAGAAGCTGCGGGACATGAAGAAGCAGTTCGAGGACCTGCACAACGCGGCGAACGACTCCGGCGCCTTCAAGGGCGACGTGAACATTCAGGCTGACAAGAAGGTGCAGTTCCGAATCATCAAGCGCGTGATGTTCTCGTGTGCCGCGGCTGGCTACGGGAACATCGCCTTCGCCACCATGTCGGCGAGCCAGGCAGGCGAGAAGAAGCCCGAGACGGCGATGCGCGACTGACGTTCGGCCCCAGGCCGTCGTCGACCGCGGGCGCTCCTGTAACAGGGAGCGCCCGTCGTCGTTCATGGGGCTCGCAGCAGGTCGTCACGCCGTCGCGGGCAGTTCCTTTTGCGAAGAGGGTCGTGCTAGGCGCGGCGCGAATGCTCGACCTCCTGCACACCGTCCTCGGCTGGCTGCGCGACCCCGGCACCCTCATCGATGGCCACTCGACGGCGTACGCCTACGGCGTGCTGTCGCTGGTGGTGTTCCTCGAGACGGGCGCGCTGGTGGCCTTCCTGCCGGGCGACTCGCTCCTCGTCGTCGCGGGCACGTACGCGGCGGCGGCGGCGAACAACCCGGACGCGAAGCTGCAGCTGAGCCTCGTGCTGCTGAATGTCTTCCTCATCCCCGCGGCCATCATCGGTGACGCGACGTCGTACGTCATCGGCTCGAGGCTGGGCAGCGCGCTCTACAACCGGCCCGACTCTCGCTTCTTCAAGCGGTCGCACCTCGAAGCGGCGCGAGCGTTCTACGAGAAGCACGGAGGCAAGGCGATCATCATCGCCCGCTTCATGCCGCTCGTGCGGACCTTCGTGCCCGTCGTCGCCGGCGCCGCGAAGATGCCGTACTCGCGCTTCGCGACCTTCAACGTCGTGGGTGGTGTCGCGTGGGTCACGTCGATGACGGTGACTGGCTACGTCCTCGGCCAGCTCGTGCCGAACATCGGCAAGCACGTCGAGAAGGTCATCATCGTCGTGGTGTTTCTCTCCATCCTGCCCGGCATCATCGGGTACCTCCGCCGCAAGAAGGCCCCCGCCGACGCCTCCGTCGTGCCGTCGAACGAGCCGGGCAAGGCCTGACGGGCGTGCGCGACCCTTGCGCGGAACCGCCGGGCCGTGACGTCGCCGGCCGATGATGCCGCCGGTGAGGGCCACCGCCGGCCGACGATTCCGCCGGGCCGTGATGCCGTCGCCCGATGACGCCGCCGGTGAGGGCCACCGCCGGCCGACGATTCCGCCGGGCCATGATGTCGTCGGCCGATGATGCCGCCGGTGAGGGCCACCGCCGGCCGACGATTCC
>JADCJJ010000026.1 GCA_020247085.1 Myxococcaceae bacterium
ACCCCCGCGGCGAGGGCCAGCGACGCGTCTTCGAGCGCCTCGGACAACAGCCCGAACACGGCCTTCACCTCCACCTGCGACGCCGGCGGGTTGAGCACCACCGCCCGGGTCCCGTTGGGCTCCGCCAGCAGCGCTTTCACCGTCTCGGCGCCGGCCAGGTCAGGCTCCTCGAGGCGACGCACGAAGAGGTGCCGGTAGACGAGGTCGACGTGCCGCCCGTTCGCCAGCAGCGCGTCGGCCCCCGACAGCGCCAGCTCGTCCGGGTGCACCACCTCGGCCTCGACCCCGAAGTCGTTGAAGCGCGCGCAGAGGGCCCGCTGCTCGGTGAGCTGCGCGTCGCGGCGCCGGCACAACAGCGCCATGCGCGCCGGGCGCTGCCCTGGCCGCAGCTTCTCGTACCCGGCCATCAGCGCGTCGAACAACGCGCGGGCGTTGCTGCCGTTGGCGCGCTTCCATGCCTCGAGCTGCGCTGGCGCCGCGCCCGCGTGGCGCCCGACCACCTCGATGAACGTGTGGGCGGCGATGTCGCTGTACGCCTGCATCGCCGGAATGGTGGCGTTCAGCTCGAGCGCGCGCGCCTCGACGCCGTCGAGGAAGAAGTCAACGCGTGTGGTGACGAGCGTGTCGAGGCCGCGGAAGGTGCGCTCGGCGAGCTGCTGCTCGAGGGGTGACAGGCCGTCGAACACCAGCTCTCGCCGCACCCCCCCCAGCACCGCGCGCGACATCTTCAGCCCCGCCGAGGCCAGCCGGGCGGCGAGCCGCTGCCGGCGGCGCCCCTCGTGCGCGTCCAAGACGACCGGCGTCGCGGTGATGGGAATCGGCACCACGACCCCGTCGTCCTTGCGCGTCACCGCGAGGCCCCGCTCGGCCGCCAACCTCGCCAGCGCCGGCCCGAAGGCCTGCGCCTCGCGCTCGAGCACCTGCGCCAGGGCCTCGCTCGTCGCCCTCGTCGTCCCATCCGTCATGGAGCCACCATGTCCGCGCCCGCGCCGGCGCGCAAAGCGAAAGCACCGCCGCCCGTCAGGCCGGGGCGGCCCCGTCAGGAATCGCCTCCACGAGGTGTCTGAGCGGGTATGGTCGGCAGCCCTCAGCCATGCTCTCCGACGACGACCTCTTCGCAGACGTCTCCAGGCGCAAAGCCGAGGGGCGTGACTTTCAGAAGCCGCTCGGCGAGCTCGTCTTCCGCTGGCGTGACGCCTCGACCACCGTCGTCCGCCGGGTGCAGGGCGCGTTCATGAGGGGCTCGCCCGACGACGTCGACGAGATCTTCCAGGACGCGGCGGCGAAGTTCATGTCGCGAGGCCTCGACCAGTTCCGTGGCGTCTCCGAGTTGGTGCCCGGCAAGGCGGCCTCTCCGCGCACCTTCTTCCTGCGCATCGTCAAGCACTGCGCCATCGATCGGTATCGCCGCCAGCGCGAGGAGCTGGACGAGGGCCCGCGCGAGGGCGAAGACGAGCGGGAGGAGTCGGTGGCCGAGGGCAACCGCGCCGTCGCGCACGCGAGGGCGGCAGCCGAGGCCCGCGAGGCCGACGAGGAGTACTGGGCGGCGTTCCGCAGGCTCGAGGTCGAGCACCCGAACGAAGCCGCAGCGTGGGAGCTGTACCACCACCAGGACCTCGACGACCACGAAGAGGTGGCGCGCCGGCTCGGCATCACCGTCGTCAACTCGTACAAGCGCGTCTCTCGTGCCCAGGCCTGGCTCAAGGCCTACGTCCTGGAAGCGCGTCAGGAGGAAGGCCAGTGACCGTGTCGCCGATCGAGAAGTACCGCGCCCGCGTCGACGAGCTCGCGGCGCTCAAGGCCGAGCTCGAGGCCGCCAGTCGTCCCGACCCGGCGCCGGCCGTGGGGCGGCTCCTCGAGGCGGCGGGAGACCTGCTGCGGCGTCGCCTCAAGGTGCCCTTCGACGAGCCCGCCCTCGACGCCGCGCTGGCGGTGCTGCCAGAGGCGGCCCTGCATGCGTGGACCGAGGGCGTCACCGCCACCGAGGTCGCCGCCCGGGTCGAGCGCGCCGCCGACCAGGCCGTCGACGCGGCGCTGCCCGAGCAGGATGGCGACGGCCCGACGCTGGCGACCTGGGCGATGCAGACGCTGGGCGCGCGCGACCGCCTCGAATCCGCCCGGGTCTCCCTCGAGCGCCTGGCCGAAAGGGCGCACCCCGGCGCGCAGGTGGCGCTGGCCCGGCTGTCAGCGGTGCTCTTCGAAGCCGACCGCCGCGCCCGGCGCACGACGGCGCGCCTCACCGCCCTCAACCCGGACCGGCGTGACGAGCTGGCGATTCTCGACGTCGAGCGCCGCGACGCCGCCTGGTGGTACGGCGCGGACGCGGGCCTCGAGCACGACCTGTTCGTCAAGGCCCTGTCCGGCGCGGCCGTCGGCAGCCTCGAGGGGGCGGCCCGGCGCGCGCACGAGGTGGTGACGCGCAAGCGCTCCCGCCGGGTCTCGTTCGACGAGCTGTTCCGCTTCGACCTGGGCCTGGCGTCCGAGGCCGAGGCGGCCGCCCTTCGCGCCGCCGCCGCCGACGACCCGGAGCTGGCCCTCGCGCTCGACGCCCTCGCGGCCGCCGACGCCGCCATCGACGGGGTCGAGGCCCACGGCGGCCAGGCGCTCCCCGCGCGCCCGGCGGCCGACGGCCCCCAGGTCGTCGAGGAGCGGGCCGAGTTCCGGCTGCTCGTACTCCGCGGCAGGCAGCGGCTCCAGGTGGTGGTTCAACCCCGTCGCCAGGACCACCTCGCCGCTGCCGCCGTGTACCTCCCGGGCGCACCCCAGCGCAGCGTCGGGGCGACGCCCGGCGCCTACGGGCTGCACTTCGACGTCGGCCCCGCGGAGCGCCTGCGCGGCGCCGTCGCCCGAGTCGTCGTCACCCTGAGCGACGGGCGCTCGGTCACCAGCGAGGTGCCGCTCTGATGGCGGCGCGGCGGCCCCGTCGGTCCCCTCGCCAGCCCCGGGCCCGGGCCCGCGCCGAGGTCGTCGTGGCCCTCTCGACGGCCCCCTCCGAAGAGGTCGCCGTGACGCTCGCCCGCGCCCTGGTCGACGAGCACCTCATCGCCTGCGCCAACCTGCTGCCCCGCGCCCGCTCCATCTACCGCTGGCAGGGGGCCGTTCAGGATGAGGTCGAGGTCGTGCTGGTGATGAAGACGACGGCCTCGACGGTGCCGGCCCTGAAGCGCCGCCTCGATGCCCTGCACCCGTACGAGACCCCTGAAATGCTCGTGATTCCAGTTGCTTCTGGCCTCGGTCCGTATCTCGACTGGGTAGTCGCCGAGACGACGGGCCCGGCGCGCCCGCGCAGGGTGTGACCTGGGCACACAACCTGCGCCATGGGGGCGGCGATAACCTCTGACCTCGGTGAGGAGGCGTGTCCATGGGTCGTGTGAATTCCCCTTCGAAGGCAGACCGGAAGGCCCCGAAGGCGGCCCGGGCCGACGCGCGGCACGCGACGAAGGGGGTGCAGCGCGAGGTGGCGGCGCTGGCGAGGTCGAAGCGGGCACGGGTGACGACGACGCCAGGGGGCGCCGAGACGCGGGTGGCGACGGCGCGGCGCGGCGGGGTTGAGACCGAGCAGGTGTTGACCACCGCGAAGCCGGGGGCGTTGCTCGAGTCGAAGCTCGAGTACTCGAAGACGACGCGCCGCTCCGACCGGGTGACAGAGAACTCGTTCTCGGCCGAGACCGACGTGTTGGGCCGGCGCTCCTCGCAGGCTCACGCGGCGACGACATCGCTGACGGCAGACACCCGGCGGCACACCGTCACCACGCGACAAAACGACGTGTACGGCGTCGAGACGGTACGCCGGGAGCAGACGGTGGAGTCGGCGCTGCCCGACGGCCGCCGCAGCGCCACGCACGCGACGATCACCGACTCCGAAGGGAACCGGCACCGCTCATCCGACGTGACGACGGTGCGCGAGGGCCCCGGCGGCGTCGTCACGCGCAACCGCCGCGAGGCGGGCGGCACGGCGCTCGAGACGCGGTCGCACGGCGTCTTCGAAGACGGGTTGTTCAGCGCCGGAGGCGGCGCCGAGTGGAAGGCCGAGCGGTCGGTCGGCGTCAGCGCCCAGCGCGAGCGCGACATCGCCACGCCGGGGGCCTTCGCGCGGGCCGACGCCATCGGCGAGCGGGCCGAGAAGGCGCTCGACTGGCTCGAGCTCGACCCGGCGTCGTGGAGCTCCGAGGTCGACCCCTCGCGGCTCACCGAGCGGGTGCTGGTCGAGGGGGCGCACGGGTCGGTCCGTACGCAGGTGGGGGTCACGGGCGGCCAGGCGGCGCGCTTCGACGGGCGCCGCGGCGTCGACGTGGCCGTCAATCGCGAGGCGCGGGCGGGCGTGTACGCGGAGTCGTCGGGGCAGGCCTCAGGGCGGCTGGGCGAGGCGTCGTACGCGGCGAGCGCGAAGGCCGAGGTGAAGGCGAGCGTCGACGGGCGCGGGCGGCTCGACACCAACGGGCTCGACGCCGTGGTGACGGCGCGGGCGGGCGCCTCGGTCGAGGCCGAGCTGCACGGGCGGGCGTCGACCCCGGCGCTCACCATCGGCGGCGTCGACGTACGAGCCACCGTCGAGGGGCACGCGCGGGCGAGCGCCGAGGCGGTGGCCGAGGCCACCGGGCGCGTGCAGATCACCCGCACGCCACCGACCGCCATCGTCACTGGCGAGGCGGGCGCGTCGGCGGTAGCGAAGGTCGAGGGCGAGCTGCGCTTCTCGGCGGGGCCCTTCTCGGTGTCGGCGACGGGCTACGCGAGCGCGGGTGCCGAGGCGCGGGCGGCAAGTACGTTCGGCTACGAGGACGGAAAGCTCAAGCTCGGCGGCAGCCTCGGCGCGGCGCTCGGCGTGGGGCTCGGCGGCTCGGCGACGGTCGAGGTCGACGTGCGGCAGCTCGGCCAGCTGGCGAAGGACGTGGCCGACGTGAACGATGACGGCAAGGTCGACCTCTGGGACGGCGTCGCGGCCCTGGGCAAGACGGTGAAGTTCGCTACCGGGTGGCTGGGTGGCGACGCGCCCGGCAGCGGGCCAGCCGCGGGCCCCGCTGGCGTCGGCGGTGACCGCGCTGGCGGCACCCCGGCGTGGGACGGCCGCTCGATGCCGAACCCGCTCCATTACGACATGCAGAACCCGGCCTCGGCCGCCCAGTTCCAGCGCGACATGGCGACGTACCAGCAGATGATGAACAACATCTCGCTCTACTGGCAGACGCTGTCGAACGTGCTGAAGGCGCAGGTGGACACCGCGCAGGTCACCAGCCGAAACATCCGGTGAGCTCCGCGTCGGCGCTGGCCAACGCCAGCCAGAAGGTCCCGCCCGGCTGTGCGGCCCTTTGGAGGTCCTGAGGCTCCATGCCCCGTTCAGACGTCTACAGGCGAGGGGAGGCGGCGCTGCGGGCCGGGGCCTCTGAAGAGGCCTGGCGGCTCTTCAGCGCCGACGAAGAGGCGCAGGGCACGGCGGCGGACTCGGCGGGCAAGCGCGAGGCCGCCGAGGCCAGGCTGCAGGACGGCGACGTGGCCGGTGCGGTGGCGCTCTTCGAGGTGGTGCTCGAGCGCAACCCGGCGACGGCCGAGGCTTACGCGGGGCTGGCGCGGCTGGCGCTGGCGACGGGGCAGCTCGACGCGGCGAAGGTGCACGCGCTGGCCTGCGTGCGGCTCGCGCCGGCGTTGGGGCTGGGGTGGACGGTGGTGGGCCTCGTCCACGAGGCGCTCGGCGAGTCCGCGCGCGCGCTCGAGGCGCTCTCGAAGGGGGCGGCGCTCGGGCCAAACACGTTCCTCTGTCAGCTGAACCACGGCCGGTCCCTGGTCGGGCAGGGCCGCCCGCACGAGGCCGTCGCGCCCCTGAAGGTGGCGGTGGCGCTCATGCCCTCGAGCCCCGACGCCCGGCGGTTGCTCGGCGAGGCGTACCGCGGCGCCAAGCAGCTCCCGCTCGCCCTCGAGGCCTTCGAGCAGGCGCGCGCCCTGGCCCCCAGGCAGGTCGAGGCCTGGGCGGCGCTCGGAGACGTGCTCTTCGAGCAGGGCGCGTTTCTGAAGGCACGCGAGGTGCTCGACCGGGGCCTGTCGGTCTGCGGCGACCACCCGGTGCTGCTCGAGAAGGTCCTCGCGGCGACGATGATGCTCGATGACGTGCCCGGGGCCATGGCGTACCTCGAGCGCGAGGTTCGGGCGGCGCCAGACCACGCGCAGGCGCGGCTCAACCTCGCGCACCTGGCGCTCCTGCAGAGAGACGGAGCGCGGGCCGAGCGGGTCCTGGAGGAGCTGCTCGAGCGCGCACCGGCGAACGCCGAGGCGTGGTTCGCTCTGGGGAACCTCTACGGTGCCGTCCCCTTGATGGAGCGGGCCGAGGCCGCGTACCGCAAGGCCATCGACCTCGATCCCCGGCAGTGGAAGCCGCTGCTCAACCTCGCGACGCTCTTCATCGAGGGTGACGACGCGAAGCGGCACGGCGAGGCAGTGAGGTTGCTCGAGCGCGCCCAGCGGCTCGCCCCGAAGGACGAATGGCGCGTTCCGTACAACCTGGCGCTCGCGAAGGCGCGCCTGGGGAAGCGGGAGCGCGCCTGGGCGCTGGCGCAGGAGTTGGTGCGTGTGGTTCCGGCGGGCCACGCCCTGCGCGGTGACGTCGAGCGGCTCGCGAAGAACCTCGGCGGGTGAGGGCGGTGCCCACCGGGGCTGGGGGGCTGCCGCGGCAGGGGCCGGCTCGTGGCGCGCGAGGACCGACCGAAGCGCCCCAGCGCAGCGGGCTGCCGGCGGGGCTCTGGTGCGCCGCCACGCGAGTGGCCCGTCTTGAGGAGGCGCGGCCTGGCGGGAGCGCGTGCTGGCGAGCGTGAAGCCCGGGTGAGCGCGAAGTCCGCGCGACGGTGCGTGGCGGTGCCGGGCCTCGCCCTCGCTGCGAACCGCCCCTCGCCGCCGCGCCCTCCAGTCGCCTCGCGGCGCGAGCAGGCCCCCGGCGGTCGTCGTCCAGGGACTCAACGAAGGAGGCGCCATCGTCGCGCGCCATGCAGGTGCGGCCAGCCGCTCGTCGCGACGGTACGCCCGTGAACGCCGCGTCTGGACCGGCGCTTCAGGGGCGCTCGAAGCAGGCGGCGATGCCCTGACCGACGCCGATGCACATCGTGGCGAGCCCCCGCCGGGCGCCGCGCGACGACAGGGCGTGCAGCAGCGTCGCGGTGATGCGCGCGCCCGAGCTGCCGAGCGGGTGCCCGAGCGCGATGCCGCCGCCGTTGACGTTGACCCGCGCGGGGTCGAGGGCGAGGTCGTGCATGCACGCCAGCGCCTGCGCCGCGAACGCCTCGTTCAGCTCGACGAGGTCGACGTCGTTCAGCCGCCAACCAGCCCTCGCGAGCGCCTTCTGCGAGGCAGGCACCGGGCCGATGCCCATGGTGCGGGGGTCGACGCCGGCCGTCGCGCTCGACACGTAGCGGGCGAGCGGCGCGCGGCCGTCGAGCGCGGCCTCGCTCATCAGCAGCACCGCTGCGGCGCCGTCGTTGAGCGTCGAGGCGTTGCCTGCCGTCACCGTGCCGCCCTCACGGAAGGCGGCCTTCAGCGAGGAGAGCGCCTCGAGGCTCGAGTCTGCGCGAGGCTGCTCGTCGTGGGTCACCACCACCGGCGGGCCCTTGCGCTGCGTGATGGTGACGGGCACCAGCTCGCTGGAGAAGCGCCCCTCTCGCTGCGCCGCCACGGCCTTCTCGTGCGACGACAGGGCGAACCGATCCTGGGCCTCGCGGCCGAGCTGCCAGCGCTCGGCGACGTTCTCGGCGGTCTCACCCATCTGCTCGAGCGGGAAGAGCGCTGCCAGCTTCGGGTTGGGGTACCGCCACCCGAGCGAGGTGTCGTAGCCCTCGAGCTTGCCGCCGGGGAACCCGTCGGACGGCTTCGGCACCGACCAGGGTGCGCGCGTCATCGACTCCACGCCCCCGGCCAGCACCACGTCGGCCTCGCCGAGCTGAATCATCCGCGCGCCCGCCACCAGCGCCTCGAGGCCCGAGCCGCACAGCCGGTTCACCGTCGCCGCCGGCACCGTCTGTGGCAGCCCCGCGAGCAGGGCCGCCATGCGGGCCACGTTGCGGTTGTCTTCGCCGGCCTGGTTCGCGCAGCCGAGGTACACCTCGTCGACGCGCGCGCCCTCGAGGCGCTGCCGCTCGAGCAGCGCCCGCAGCGGCACCGCGGCGAGATCATCGGGTCGCACGTCTTTCAGGGCGCCCCGGAGCCTGCCGATGGGCGTTCGCACCGCGTCGACGACGAAGCACGCCCTCATGGCACGAGCACCACGTTGCCGAAGGACCTGCGCTCGGAGAGCAGCGCGTGGGCCGCCGCCGCCTCGGCGAGGGGCAGCACCCGGTCCAGCACGGGCTGGAAGGCGCCCTCGTCGACGAGCTGGAGGATGCGGAAGAGGTCTCCCTTCGAGCCCATCGTCGAGCCCAGCAGCGAGATGCGCTTGTAGAACAGCACCCGCAGGTCGAGCTTCACCTCGCTGCCCGCGGTCGCGCCGCAGGTCACCAGCCGCCCGCCATACGGCAGGCACGCCACCGACTTGTCCCACGTCGAGGCACCGGTGTGCTCGAACACCACGTCGACGAGCTTCTTGTTCGTCAGCCGCTTCACCTCGGCCACGAAGTCGTCCGTGGCGTAGTTGATGACGTGATCGGCGCCGAGCAGCCGGGCCTTCGCCGCCTTCTCATCGGTCGAGGTGGTGGCGATGACGGTGGCGCCGAGCCGCCTGGCGATCTGAATCCCCGCCGAGCCGACGCCCGAGCCGGCCGCGTGGATGAGCACCGTCTCGCCGGCCGACAGCTGCGCGCGCCGCACCAGCATCGTCCACGCGGTGAGGAAGGTGAGCGGCAGGCACGCCGCCTGCTCGAACGACAGCCGCTTCGGCTTGGGCAAGATGTTCTGCCGCGGCACGCAGACGTACTCTGCGTAGCCGCCGCGCACGTGCTCTCCGAGGATCGTGTATTGCCGACACAGGTTGTCGGCCCCCAGCAGGCACTTGTCGCAGACGCCGCACGAGATGCCAGGGTTGACACAGACCTCGGCGCCGGGCTCGAGGTCGGTCACCTCGCTCCCCACGGCGTCGACCACGCCGGCGATGTCGGCGCCCAGCACGTGCGGCAGCTCGAGCTTGAGGCCGGGCCAGCCCTTGCGCACCCAGACGTCGAGGTGGTTGAGCGCGACCGCCTTCACCTTCACCCGCACCTCCCGGGACTTCGGTCGAGGCGTCTGTATTTCAAGGACTTCAAGGACTTCAGGACCGCCATGGCGGGTGAACCCGACTGCGCGCATCGCATCGCTCCGTGGCTTGCTGGCCTGTGGGGCCTCGTGTACAGGCTCCGCGCTTCAGCAGCGTCACGTCTCGAAATCAACCGGGTTGGCAGGCGGTGCCACCCCAGCAAGCGTCCGGTCCCTTCATCATGATGCGTCCCCTCATCTCGTCTTTGGTAGCCCTCGCCGTGTTGTCTGCTTGCCCCGGCCGACCCCCGCCGCGCCCCGACGCGGGCTCGACGGGTGGCGGCGGCGGCTTCTCGGTCGGGGGTGGGTTTGTCACGGGCGGTGGCTTCGCCGGCGGCTCGGGTGGTGGTAGCGCGACGGGCGGCGGCGCGACGGGCGGCGGCAGCGCGGCGGGTGGTGGGAGCGCGGTGGGTGGCGGGAGCCCGGTGGGTGGTGGGAGCGCGGTGGGCGGAGGGAGCGCGGTAGGCGGAGGGAGCGCGACGGGCGGAGGAACGGCGACCTGCCCCAACGGTTTCGGGTGGAGCGGGAGCGACTTCTCCATCGCGGCCGCCAAGTGCGCCAACATCTGCGGTGAGCACCTGCAGGTGCGAGATGTCGTCGTCACCGGCGTCGAGGAGAGCTTCCTCGGGACGCAGGGCGACTCGCAGGCGAAGTTCTGGGTGCAGGACACGCGCGACAACCGGCAGGGCCTGTGGATCACCAAGGGCTTCGCTGACCTCCCGCGCACCTACCAGCCGCGCGTCGGCGACCTGCTGAACATTCGCGGGTTCTACAAGTCCCAGTTCGCCACCTGGGACCGGTACGGCTACCGGCGCCAGCTCGGGAACGGGTGCAGCGCGGCGGTCCGGAACGATGGCGGCGTACTCATCATCGACGTCGTGGATGGCGGTGTCGCCAGCCAGCCGGTGACGGCGATGCCGGGCTTCGGCAACGCGATGAACGGCCAGACGAGGCCCAACGCCGACTTTGGCTCGACGCGCGTCTTCATCCCCGGGCCGGTGACGCTGACCAGCGCGACCCCGACGCCGCTCACCCGCATCACGTCTGACGGCGGGGTCGGCGGCTACAACGGCTTCGAGATCACCGGCGGCGTCCTGGTGAACAACTTCTTTACGTTCGGCACCACTGTCGACGGCGGCCAGGCGCGTTGTGACTGGCGGGCGATCGCGGCGGACGGGGGCATGGTGACGTTCCCCAACGGCCTCACCGGCATCTGGGACACGTACACGCACGCGCCCTGCATCGGGAATCCGAACTGCGGCGGCGACCGC
>JADCJJ010000260.1 GCA_020247085.1 Myxococcaceae bacterium
CTCGGCGCGCGAGGTTGGCTCGCCAGAGATTCAGCGAGCGCCCGTCGATGCCGTGGGCCCGGGCCCAAGCGCCGAGAGGCGCCCCAGTGCGACGAATCGCTGCGAGGCATCGCTGTGCGTCGTGCTCGTTGAAGATTCTTCGGCCTGCCATGTGCGCGCGACCTCCATCCAGCTCGCTGAAGTCTGCGCGCTGGCGAGGTCGCCGTCATCCCGGTGTCGCTGATGGCTCACAGCGCAGGCTACATCGACATCGTCAGGTGCGAGCGGCCCAACGACCCACGTTCTGTCGCGGTGCTCGGGGCCACCGTCGGTCCCGTATTGCGCTCGGTCGAGGGGCGAGCCTTGCGCCTCCTCACGCTGCGCTTCACGGGGCCTGACCACCCGTATGCGCTGACGCGCTGGTCGCTGCTCGTCACCGAGACGCCCCGGCGCTGGTGCCGCGTGGACCTCTCGGTGCTCGGTGAGCGACTGCCGACCTCATGCGCAGAAAATGACGAGTTCACGAGCAGCAACCTCGTCACCGAGCGGTTGGTTGGCCCTGACCGGGTGGCGCTGCATCTCAGCTCGAAGTTCGTTCGCTGCCACATCGTTGGGTGCGATTCAGGATCCGGTGCTTCCGAGTCGTGGTGGGAGGTCCGGGGCGCAGTGCTCGAGCCCCTGCTCGACATCACCACCTGGGAGAGCTCGGTCAGTCGCTGCAGCGTCGGGGGCCAACTGACGACGCGCGAGGTGGTCTGGTCGCGCACCTTCCCTCGCGTGGCGACAGTGAAGACGACGCGGTCCACCACCTGCTCCGAGCGCTCGAGCGCCGACTCCAACGATTCCGAGAACAACTCAGCGTGCGTCGATGGGGAGTCCGTCACCCAGGATGCGTGGCACTGGACCGGGTTCGGCTTCGCCCCGTCTGAGATGGTGGCGCCGTAGTGTGCGGGCGAGGCGTTGGTGAAGCGGCTGGTGGCGCTGCCGCAGGCGCCGGCCGCTCGTCGAGTGACCGCTGTCGAGGGGCGTGACCGCCAATCCCACGAGCCGGTGCGGACTCTCCCGAGCTGCAGTACGCGGCGAAGCTGGTGCTGAGCGGGACGAGCGGACCGACGGAGTGGCGGAATGCGGCGGAGGTCTTTCAGCGCTGCGTCGACCAGAACCCCACCAACAACTTCTGCAAGCGCGGCGTCTTCGCGGCGTGGGAGCGCATCGACTCGGACGGTGGGAAGCCGACGGCGCTCAACAGCGCGCTGAGCGTCGACCCGAACACCTTGAAGGAGCTGCCGGTGCGGTCCGATGGTCTCGTCGCGCCCACACTGCAGCAGCGTCAGCAGCCGTGAGGTGCGGGGCCTCATCTCCCTGCGCTGAGTGATGCCCAGTCGAGCGTTCGCTCGTCACCACGGCGAGCGGGAGAGCCAGGGCGAACAGTTCTGGCTCATGCCGTGCACACCCCTCTCCGCGCAGGCCAGATGCGTCTTGAGGTGGACGGCCTCGAGGTGACCGGCGCCGAGGCACAGCGTGAACACGATCAACGCGACGAACCAGCCAGGCTCGATCGCCCGACGGAACGAGCGGGCAACGAGCGCCAGCATCGTGAGCGTCCAGATCGTCAGCACGACGGAGAGCACATCGGCAATCACAGCGCCGGGCGGCAGCATTCGCCCTTCGGCTGCGACGAACCGCGCGATGTACCGCGCGTACCAACCGCTCGGGAGCGCGACGACCAACGTAACGATCAGCAGCGACGCCGAGGCCACCACGTTCAACGAGCTGGGCCTGGGCACGCCCTGACTGTAGCTCTCGCGTGCGTCCAGCACCTCTCCAGCCAGCGGCGCGCCAGGCTGTCACCTCGATGGAGGCGGTCTCAGCGCGCGCGGTACGGAATCGACGACCGCGTGAGGCCTGCGGCGCTCTGGCAGGTCACCTCGACCACCCCGTCCTCCGGGGCCTCCGCGGTGAACAGCTCGGGCGCCGAGGTGCGGTCGCCCTCGTAGCGGCACGCCGCCGCACAGTGGGCCTCGCGACGGCTCCACCCTGCCGGCAACGGCTCGCGAACGATCCAGGCCACGCCTGCGCGGACGATGAACTCCGGCCGGACGGCGGGACAGGGCGCCTCGCAGCCAGCCCGGCCCCAGACCAGGGCCGGGAGGTCCGACGCTGCCTCCAGCTGCGCCGAGGTGACGTCCTCGAGCGTGAGGACCTCACCGAGCGGCGTCTTCGAGCGGAGGCCACACACCGGGGGGAGAGCGGGCGCCCGGCCCTCGAACACCTGAAGGAGCCGCTCGATGTGAGCCGCGCAGACCGGGCAGAACGAGTCCCCGTCGCGGTGCATTCGACAGCCGTCGCTCGAGTGCCAGACGCCGCGGCCGAACCGCAGGCCTCCCGCAATCGCGCCGCCGCCCCACCTGGCGCCAGTGGGCTCGACGGTGAGGTTCGGGAGGTGCGCCAGCGGGTCCTCGGGTCCCCGCCACATCGCCTCTGGAGGCAACGGCCCGTCGAAGTCCGCGTACTCATCGGCGAGCGAGAAGAGGCTGTGGCCGAGCTCGTGCGTCAGGACGCGGAAGTCGTGCCCGAGCCCCATTCGCACGACCGACGTGCGCGAGCCGTCCGTCACCCGGTGCAGCTCGGCGTTCGCGCGGCCGGAGCGTGAGTTCACCAGCACCACGAGCGCATCGAGGCTCGGGGCGCGGAGCCGCACCAGCTCGAGGGCCGCCTCGCCGCGCAAGCTGAGGAACCTCGAGGCGTCGAGGGCATCGGCCTTCAGGCAGGCGCCGAGGGGCGTGTCGCGCGGATCCGCGTTGGTGACCGCGGACGACGACGAGACCACGGGGAGCCGGTGAAATCGGAACAGCCCCGGCCGCGCCCGCTCGAGGACGTCGCCCCGGAACCCGCGAATCAGGGCCGCCGTGGCGCGCTCGAACTCGCCGAGCTCCGTCTGCTGGAACCCCTCGGCGACGAAGACCAGGTCGACGTGTTCGCGATCGGGAGCGCCCTCGGGTGACGAGAGCTCGACCGTGACCAGCTCCGGGTAGAGGCGGCGGAGCATCGCGTCGCGGCTCTCGGCGGTCGGCGCCCCGAGCGCGCCCGTCTCTCCCGACTCGCGGAAGAGGGACTCATCGCAGAGCTCCTCCGCAGGCCCGCAGGCGGCGACCGACAGGAGCAGAAGACAGGTTCTCTTCATCGAAGCGTCGTCGGAAGCAGCGACGGAGAACAAAGCAGGAAACGGGGCTCAGGGAACCGTCAAGGCATCACGGCTCTTGAACACCGTCGGCTGCGGCCGATGCACCGAGTGCAGCAGGAACTGCCGAGGCTGGAGCTGGGCGATGCGCGCATCGAGTTCAGCAGCCGTCGCTCCGGTCGCCGAGGCCGCAGCAGCCAGCGCGTCCGGCTCAAGGCCCAGGCCCGCACGGACTCGATGGCGTCCCGCTCCGACGACGACGTGTTCACCCTGCTGCTCCCCGGCGTCGAACTCGTCACCGCGAGTGCCGTGGCCGAGCGCGTACGCCTCGCAGCGGCTCATGAGCCGTTCCCCAACGACGGCACGCGACGCTCCGTGACATCTCGCGCCAGCCGGGCGCCTCGAGGTGCGCCTCGAGCGCGTCTCCTCCCCCGCCGGGGACCCGCCGAGGCGATGCCGGACCGATGCGGCGGTCGAGGTTGGGCGCCGGGGTTGGGCGCCGTTCAGGGTGAAGTGGCGCGACGGTCGCGCAGGGCGGCGCACAGGGGCGGCAGGGCGCGCGCGAGGGCGGGCCCGGGGTGGAGCAGGTCCTTGTCCGCGAGGGTGACCCAGCGGGTCCTGGGCAGCAGGGCGCGGAGGGCGTCGCGGCCCTTCGGGGTGTCTGCGGCGTCGACGAGGACCTCGGGTGGAGCGGCGAGGAGCTGCTCCAGAGACCAGACGGGGTAGGCGGTGGTGGCGGCGTGGGCGACGTTGGCGGCGCCACAGTCATCGAGCAGCTCGGCGGCGAAACTCCCAGGGCCGGCCACCACGAGCGGCGAGAAGCCGTAGACAAAGAGCACGCGCGCCGGGCGCTTCGGGGCGAGGGAGCGTTGAGAGGCGCGCGCGTCGGCGAGGGCCTTCACCAGCGCGCGCGCCTGAGCCTCGCGGCCGAGCAGCTCACCGAGGGTGACGAGGGCGTCGGCGGTGTCGGCCACCGAGGTGAGAGGGAGCGCCAGCACCGGCACGCCGCGGGCGGCGAGGGTCTCGATGGGGCGCTGGTTGCCGGGGGACTTCTGGACGACGACGAGCTGGGGGGCGAGCGCGAGAATCGCCTCGACGGACGGGTCGACGAAGCCGCCGACGCGCGGCAGGGCGCGCACCTCGGGGGCCTCGTCGAAGCGGCTGACGCCGACGAGCGTCTCACCGGCGCCGAGGGCGAGGACGGTCTCGGTGAGCGAGGGAGCCACGGTGACCAGCCGCGTGACGGGCCTGGGCGGGCGGGGCCCGAGCCAGAGCGCGGGGCTGGCGGCGAGGGCGAGGGCGGCGAGGCCAGCGGTCACGGCACGTAGACGTCGGAGACGTTGGCGACGCCCGAGGTGGGGTTGGGCGGGCAGACGGCGAGGGCGTCGTTGCGTGCGGGGCCGCGGCGCTCGACGAGGCCAGCGTCGGAGAGCTCGAGCACGGTGAGGCGGCCGGCGTTCTGGTCGGCGAGGAAGAGGCGGGCGTCCTTCACGCCGAAGCGGCCGGGCAGGAAGAGGGGGCACGCTCCGGCGTCGGGGCAGGTGGGCGGGGTGGGGCTCCAGGTGGCGACGCGGCGGTCCTGGGCGTCGAGCACGACGACGCCGGCGCGCTCGACGGCGGTGAGCACGAAGTTGGGGCCGGTGTACGCGGCCCGGCCGCCGCACGAGACGGCGAGGCCGTCGCCGAAGCGGGCGACCCACTGGGGGTTGAGGCAGGCGTCGGCGCCGAGGTCGATGGCCTGAACGGCGCGGGTGGAGGGGTCGACACGGGCGAGCAGGCCGGGGCCGGCGGGCTGGTAGGTGTCCGGGTCGAGGTTGTTGAGGGCGACGTACAGGGCGCCGGCGCGGCTGGTGATGGCCCAGGGGCGTGGCGCGGCGCTCCCGCCATCGAAGGGGCGCAGGTCGAGCCCGGCGAGGCTGACGTCGGAGACGACGCGGGGGGACGTCGGGGTCGAGACGTCGACCTCGACGAGGCGCTGGCCGGCGTCGGAAGCGGCGCCGCCGAAGCCACCGTAGAGGGGAATCCACAGTGAGGTGCCGAGCTTGACGAGGCCCTGGGGGAAGGTGTTCGGGCCGAGGACGAGCTCTTGAATGGTGGACAGGGGAAGGCCGGCGTCACCGTCGGGAGGGCCGCGGCGGACGACCTGGAGGGTGCCGCTCTCGGCGTTGACGACGTAGACGAGGTCCTGGGCGACGAGGAGCTGGTTGGGCACGGCGCCGGTGGCGATGGCGCGCGCGGGGAGCTGACGCCAGAGCTCGCCGGGGGGCACGTCGGCCTGGGTGAGGCGGCGGTCGAGGCCATCGGCGGCGAGCAGGACGCCCTGCATGGAGGCAAGGGCCGCGGGGCCCGAGCCGAGGCTGGCGAGGGGGGTACGTTGAAGGGTCGAGGCGGAGAGGCCGGCGACCTGGCCGGACGAGAAGCAGGCGACGACGAGGTCCGAGGTGCAGCCGCCGGCGACGCAGCGTTGGCCGGCCTGGCAGGCGTTGCCGCAGCCGCCGCAGTTGGCGGGGTCGGTGGAGGGGTCGACGCACGAGTCCTGGCAGCGAATGCTGAGGCCGGCGGTGCAGGCGACCTTGCACTCACCGCGCTCGCAGACGAGGCCATCGGCGCAGGAGCGGCCACAGGCACCGCAGGCCTCCGGGTCTGAGGAGAGGACGGCGCAGCGCCCCTCGCACGGGGTGGTGCCGGCCTGGCACACGCACTGGGCGGCGACGCACACCTGGCCGACGGCGCAGGCCTGGCCGCAGCCGCCGCAGTTGCGTCGGTCGGACGAATAATCGGCGCACCCGGCGCCGCAGCGGTTGGTGCCTTCGCGGCACACGATGCCGGTGTCGGGGCACCCGAGCACAGCGACCGCGACGAGCGGCGCGACGACCATCGACCTCGAACCCATCACCAAGCCTCCCAAGCCCCGCTTATTCAACCGCCACCCCCAGCGACAGGAACGCCGCGCGGGGCGGGAGCGGATACCCATCGACGTCCTGGCTCTGCACGTCGAGCACGTTCTTCACGTCGAAGGCGAGCGTCACGCGGGGGTTCTTCCACGGCATCGCCGCGATGCCCACATTCACGAAGGCCCGCGCGGGCAGGGCGACGGCCTCGGTGCGGTTGACGAACTGCTCCGACTGGACGAGCACCTCGGCGCGGGCGCGGAGCCAGTCGGGGCCGGCGACGACCCGGCCGGTGACGCGGTGGCGGGGACGGTACGGCAGGGCCTTGAGGTAGTAGCGCGGGTCGTCCTTGAGGTTCTGCGTGGCCATGAAGGTGTAGCTGGCCTGGGCCTCGAGCCAGGGCGCGGGCGTCAGCGCGCCCTCGACCTCGGCGCCCATCACCGAGGCGGCGGCGAAGTTGTACGGGCGCGCGAGCGTGGGCGGGTACAGCTCGTAGGCGATGAGGTTCTCGTACAGCCCGGCGAAGCCCGTCACCTGCACCGCGGCGCCCGAGGCGCGCCAGGCGGCGCTGACGTCGGCGAGGAGCCCGCGCTCGGGCCGCAGCTCGGGGTTCGGCAGCAGGGTGCCCTGCACGACGTACAGCTCCTGGAAGCCGGGAGGCCGCGCCGCCTGCCCACCCGAGGCGCGCAGCTCGAAGCCCCGGGGCAGCAGCGCGGTGACGGCCAGCTTCGGAGACAGCACGACGAACGGGCCAGCGACGTCGACGCGCGCGGAGCCGTCGACGAGGAGCCGCCCGTCGAAGAAGGACACCTCGTCGCCCACCATGGCGCCAAGGCGGCCCCAGGCGGGGTTGAGGCCCGTTGGCTCCCGCAGGAAGTCGCCACCGCCCGACAGCAGGCCGGTGAGGCGGTGCCGGCCGAGGGCGCGGCGGGTGTAGACGGCCTCGGCGCCGGCGCTCGTCTCGAGCTGGGACAGCGGCGCGAGGCCGAAGGGGCTGCCGCGCAGCAGCGTGGCGTCGAGGCGCCCGAAGCCCAGCACCTGCAGCTCGCCGCCGTCGTCGAAGGCGGTGACGGCGCGGGCCGAGACAGTGCCGCGGCCCGTCTGCTGGGCGGCATCGACGGTGGGGTTCTGCACCGGGCCCGCGAGGCCGCGGCGCTCGAAGAGGCCCTCGGCCAGCACGTCGAGGCGGGTGGCACCGAAGGCGCGGCGCCAGCGCACCAGGCCGCCGCCCTGGAGCGCCGCGTTGTTCTGCCGCACCGCCTGCGGCCACTCGTTGCCGGCGAGGGCGGGCTTGTCGTCCCACCGGTAGGTGAAGTCGCCGTCGCTTCGCAGCCCGTGGACGAGGGCGAGGGCGTCTCCGCCGGCCAGCGTCGTCGCGCCGCCGAGCGAGGCCGTCGTCGTCCAGAAGCTGCCCTGCGAGACGTCGGCGAAGACGCGGGCGCCGGGCCCCGGAGCGCGGGTGACGAGGTTGACGACGCCGCCCATCGCGCCGGGGCCGTAGCGGCTGCCGGCGCCGCGCAGCACCTCGACGCGGTCGAGCATCGCCACCGGCAGGCGGGAGAGGTCGACGGCGTTGCCGGGGGCGTTGAGCGGTACGCCGTCGAGCAGCACCAGCACGCCGTTGGGCGAGGCGCCGCGCAGCGACAGCGTCTTTCGCTGGCCGGCGCCGCCCTGGTCCTGCACCACGGCGCCGGGCGAGGCAGCGACGAGCTCCGAGGCGTCCTTCACCTCGCCAGCGCGGCCGCGCGCCGGGACGACGGTGGTGAGGGCGCCCGGGTCTCGAACGAGGGGCGACGAGGCTGCCGGCGCCTCGCCGGGCCCCGTCACGCGCACCGGCGGGAGCGACAGCGCTGCGCCGGCGTCGGGCGCCTCCGCGCGGGCCTCGGCGGACCAGAGCGCGAGCCAGAGGGCAAGGCCGACGGGCGCAGGCGACCGCAGCGCGCTGGCGACGACAGACGACATGCCCCTGCCCTCTGCTCTCTTCCGCGAAGAGAGAAGGCCACGCGCCGCGCCTCTGGGGCGCTGCGCACCGTCGGGCAGGTCTCCTGGCTCGCCGGAGTGTGGCGGAGGCTCCCGTCTTCCCCCGATGCGGCCGGAGTGACGTGGGGCGCGACGACGACGGGCCCCGGCTTCGAGTCCTTCCGTGCCCCATCATCGATGTGGGGCGCTCCGGTCACAGTGGCGCGACCGCGCCGGATTTTCACCGGCTTCCCTGTTTCAACGCCCCACCTGGGGCACCTGACGGCGCCGAGGGCTGTAGCGGGCGCGCGCTGGCAGCGTCAAGCACTGCCCGGCGCGATGGGAGCCCCGCGCCTCCGCCCGTCCCGCCGCGCAGACGCCGCCCACCGCCACGAGAGGAGCCCCCGCGGTTTGCCGGGGTGTGCGCTCCGGTTGCACGAGCGGGAAGCCCCCCCCGCCGCCAAAGAGCGGATGCCGGGCGCGGCGTGGTGGCGAACGAGCGAGCAATGGCCTACGCGCTTCCTCGTGCTTTGCCCCGAGTGCGGCGCGCGGGGTGGACACGCCCTGGGCTGCAACCGCTCCGAGTTCGACCTGCGACCGGCTCCGGTGCCCGTGCCGGCCCGGCCCGAGGCGTTCGAGCCGACGCGGGCGCTGCCAGAGTCGCGGCGGCTGGCGGTATTCCCCTTGGTGTTCGTCGCCATGTGGCTCGTCTCCGCCACCGACATGGGTTGGCTCCTGCGCCTGGCCTTCGGCATGTGGCTCCACGAGCTGGGGCACGCGAGCGCGGCGTGGCTATCGGGGACGTGGGCGGTGCCGTTGCCGTGGGTGACGTACGCCTTCGGCCGCAGCTGGCTGGTGTCGGCGCTCGTCTTCACGTCCCTGCTGACGCTCGCGACGTATGGGCGCCGACGGGGCGAGCCGGCGCTGGTGGTCATCCCGGGGGCCTTCCTCGCGCTGGCCGCGGTGGCCCACCTGCTGCCGGCCTCGACGCAGGCGGCCCTCTCCACCTTCGCTGGCGACGGCGGGGCGATGCTCTACGGAGCGCTCCTCGCCTCGGCGTACCTCGTGCGGTCGCCGAACCCCCTGTTCCGACGCGGGCTGCGCGTCGGGTGGTTGGTCATCGGCGCCGCGAGCTGGGCCGACGCGACGCGCGTCTGGTGGGAGGCCCGCAAGGACCCGGCCAAGGTGCCCTTCGGCGTCGAGACCTCCGGCTTCGGCGCCTCGTCGATGCCCTCGGACGCATCGCGCCTCGTCGACGAGGCCGGCTGGGACGAGCGGACGATGGTGAACCGGTTCCTCCTCGTCGCGGCGCTCAGCCTCGCCGGGAGCCTGCTCGCCTTCGCCGCCGCGCTGAAGCGCGCCCGCGCCGAAGAGGCCCACGGTGCGCCGCCAGCCCGCCCCGGCCGCTCGGGCCCGGCGCTCCGCTGAAGAGCGAGCCGGGAGGAGCGCCTCGGCCATCCCGTGGTGCTCGGGCCGCTCCGCGCTCGACCACGAGTGCCTGACGCCCCGCTCGCCCGGACCAGCTCGGACGCCTCATCGCTCACTGGCGAAACCGAGGGCGCGCGGCCGCGCCGCCGGTCCGCCGCCGCACCCCCTCGCGCCCGGCGCCGGCGATGACGACCGGCCCCGCGAACGCTCGCCGACCCCGACCGCGCGCGGCCGCGCCGCCGGTCCGCCGCCGCGCCCCTCGGGCCCGGCGCAGGCGACGCGCCCGCGATGATGACCAGACCCTCGCACGCTCGCCCAACCCGACCGCGCGGCCGCACCGCCTGTCCGCCCCCGCGCACCGTGGCGCCCGGCGCGCGCTCCCGAACTCGACCGGTCCGTCGCCCGCCTCGCGCCGAGGTGACGCGCGACGCCGCGTCCCCGAGCAGCCTCTTCCAGCCGCGTTGCATCTGCCCTTCGAGCGCGCCTTCGACCGCGCTTCGGCCGCCACGCCATCGCGGCTGCAATGGGCTCATCAGTCAGCGCCGCGCCCTTGCGCCCCGCGCCTCCGCGGGACATCGTCGCCCGTGCAGTTGCAACAACCATCGCCCCGACCGGAGTCCACCTTGAGCCATCGCACCCACGACGCCCACACCCACACCCACGGCCAGCACTGCGGCCACACCGCCATTCAGCACCAGGGCCACGTCGACTACCTTCACGACGGGCACCTGCACCACAGCCACGACGGCCACGTCGACGAGTGCACGCTCGAGGTGTCGGCGCAGAACCCGGCGGCCTGCACGCCCTCGCACGCCTGCGCAGCCCACGACGCCTCGCACGCCCACGGGCCCGGCTGCGGGCATGACGCGGTGCCACACGGCGACCACACCGACTACCTGGTCGCTGGCCACCTGCACCACGCGCACGGCGCCCACTGCGACGACCACGGCCCCGTCGCCGTGCAGTGAGCGGGCGCTCCCGGCGTCACGGCTTCGTCGGCGCGGCCAGGCGAAGGGCCTCTCCGGCCCGCGCCTTGAGCCCCTTCACCGACAACTCCGCGATGGGGCTCTCGGCCAGCGCGTCGACCTTCGCCGGGTCTCTGGGCACAAAGGCCGTGTCCGTCGCCGGCCTCACCCCGCCAGGGTCCACCACCGACGGCCACGGCCCGCCCCAGCGCCCGTAGACCGGCGCCTTGCAGGCCACCGCGCCCTTCCACGGGTACCTGATGGCGTAGCGCCCCTGGAAGTTGTTCGAGGTGTCGGGCCGCGCGCCCTGTTCCAGTCCCTGGTCACCGGCGAGGAACTCGCGCCCGCCCACGATGGGCGGCGCCGCCTTGAAGACCAGGTCTTCTCCCAGCGACGTCTTGTCGTACCGCGCGTGCAGGCGCGTCAGCACGAACTGGCGCTCCGGCGCCCATTCGTCGTCGGGCCGCGACGGCGTCGGCAGCACGTCGGCGCCCAGCAGGGCGAAGTCCTCGGCCGACAGCGGCGACGACGGGCACGGGTCGCAGCTCGTGGCCTGCCAAGCGTACTCGGTGACCACGGCCCCCGGGTTGCGGGCCAGGGTGCGGTCGAACAGCGAGACGTAGAAGTACGGGAACTCGCTCTTCGCCGAGGGCGCCAGGTCGACGTTGGTGGGGATGGTGACGTTCGGCCGGTTCGCCACCTCGTACCGCTGGTTCCGCGCCAGCACGTGCACGATGAGGTCCTGCTTCTCCTTCGCGTTGATGAGCCCCAGCCGCACCGGCAGCTCGAACTTCTCGGAGTCGTAGTGGAAGCGCAGCGGCGACAGCCGCGCCACGCCCTTTTCGAACGTCATCTTCTTCGCGTTCACCTTCGCCACGAAGAACTTCATGCCGGCCTGGATGTACGGGCGGAACAGCGGCTCCGCCCCCTCGGGGATGCGGTAGCGGTTCTCTCGGAGCCACCGCTCCAGCGCCAGCGCGTCCCTCGCCGACAAGATGACGACGTCGTACTCGCCCACCGCGAAGCGGGCCTCGACCTTCACCAGCGGCGCGCCCGCCGCCAGCCCGCCAATCTCGGCCATCGCCGGAACAGGCGCCACGACGCCGCCCTTCCTCCGCCGGTACTCCGGCTCCAGGTAGCAGGGGTCTACCTCCCAGTACTCGACAAGGCGCGGCGCCGAGAGCGTGTCGACGCGGCGGAAGACGTCACGCGGCAGCGTCTTCACCTGCTCCTTCTTCAGCACCACCGGCACCGGAACCACCATCGCGAAGTCCTCGGGCGGGCCCCGGTAGCTGTTCTCCATCGACAGCACCGTGCGCGTCTTGTCGCGCATCAGCACCACCTGGGTGGCGTCGTTGAACAGCGAGGCGCCCCCGCCGGCGACGTAGAAGCCGCAGAAGGCGTGGGCGGCGACGGGCGCGACCGCGAGCAAGAGCGTGACGAGGCGGTGCATGACGACTCCCTTCGAGCGGGGTGACCGCCCGTCACTCTGCCCCGCGGCGCCGCGCCTGTCGGCCCGAAACCGCCGCCGCCGGTGCCCCCGGGGCGCCGTCAGCCGCCGCGCAGCAGCGTCACGCTACACATCGCCTCGTCGAAGCCGATGAGGCCGCCGGCGTTGTGCGCGAGGCCCACCGTGGCCCCCGTCACCTGCCGCGGCCCCGCCTCGCCCCGCAGCTGCAGCGTCACCTCGTGCAGCATGGCCAGGCCCGAGGCGGCCAGCGGGTGGCCCTTCGACTCGAGCCCTCCCGAGGTGTTGACTGGGCGCTCTCCGCCCAGCGCCGACGCGCCGGCCTCGGCCCAGGCGCCGCCCTGCCCTTCGGCGCAGAAGCCCAGGTCCTCGGTAGCGGCCACCTCGGCGAAGGCCGTCGCGTCGTGCACCTCGGCGACGTCGACGTCGGCTGCCCCGAGGCTCGCCAGGCCGTAGGCCCTGGTGGCGGCATACTTCGTCACCGACGGCTCGTCGGGGCGCTCGCGGGTGCCGTTCACCAGCACCGTGGCGGCGACGTGCACGGGCCGGCGGGCGTTGCCTCCGTGGCGCCGCAGGAAGTCCGCCGAGCACACCAGCACCGCCGCCGCGCCGTCGCTGACGGGCGCGCACATGGCCCGGGTGAAGGGGCCGACGATGGCCTTGTCGGCGAGCACCTGCTCGACCGTCAGCTCGGCGCGGTACTGCGCGTTGGGGTTCTTCGCGCCGTTGGCGTGGTTCTTCGACGAGACGTGCGCCAACTGCCGCGCCGTGGTGCCGTACCGCTTCATGTGCCACGCGGCGTTGAGCGCGGTGGCGTCGAGAATGGTGATGCGCTCCCGCCGCGGCGCGAAGGTGGTGCCGCACAGCGGCGCCTGCGCCTCGTACAACCGGCGCCAGGTGTCCGGCCGCAGCTGGTCGAGCCCGCCCTCGAAGAGCTCGTGCATCTTCGTCGGAGCCTCGGGGATGAAGGTCTTCTCGACGCCAAGGGCGAGCGCGAGCTCGACGTGCCCCGAGGCCACCGCCATCCACGCGCCGTGAAAGGCCACGCCGCCGGTGGCGCAGCCGGCCTCGACGTTGACGATGGGCGCCTGCGCCGAGAGCCGCCGCTCGCGAATCAACGGCAGCAGCGCCACCTGCCCTCGAATGTTGGGCTGCCCGAAGAGGTGCAGCGCGCAGTTGCCGAAGTGCACGCTGCCGATGGCCGACCCGTCACCAAGGCCGGCGTCGGCCAGCACCGCGAGCACCGCCTGGCGCGTCAGCTCGAGGTGGCTGACGTCGGGCAGGCGCTGGAAGGCGGTGGTGGCGGTACCGAGGACACAGACGTCGCGCATGGCGCCGCACGTGACTCAATCGCCGCCGCGAAGGCAATGCCCGCGTGCGCCGGGGGCCGACGGGCGCGTCACCCCGCGAAGAGGCGAATGCCGGTGGCGGCGCGGAACGACAGGCGGTGCGCCTCGTCCCAGTCCGGGTGCCGCACGATGACGTGGCCGTCGGAGAGCAGCGTGCTCTTCCAGTTGCGGCGCCGGGTGCCCGGGCGGAACAGCCTCTCTTCGACGCACCAGTCGCCGGCCTCACGCAGCCAGCTCCCCAGCCCCTCGATGCGGCTGATGCGGCCCTGGCCGAAGGCGCGCTTGAAGACGATGCCGACGTTGTACTTGCGCTCGGTCGAGGCCTCGAAGGAGCGCCACGTCGCCACCCGCGCCCACTCCCGGAAGAGGTCGATGTCGCCGGTGTAGTTCATCTGGTCGACGAGGTGCGCGCCGCCCGGCCGGCAGCCAATCTCACCGAACACCGCCTCACCCTTCGGGGTGAGGAACCACTCCATGTGCGTGAAGCCGTCGCCCATGCCGAGCGCCGTCAACACCCTGCGCCCCAGCTCGATGCCGGGCCGCAGCCGCGGCTGCGCCATGTCGCGCACGGTGATGATGACGGGGCTGATCCACTCGTTCGAGCGCGCCTCGAGGGGCTTCGGCAGATACGCGGCGATGTTCTCGTAGGCCGGTTTGCCGCCGATGCAGACGGTGTCGAAGGTGAACTCCTCGCCGGTGACGTACTCCTCGCAGGACACCTCGGCGACGTGCCGCACCAGCCCCAACACACGCTCGAGCTCGCGGGCCTCGCCCACGCGGTAGGTGTCGGCGCTGCCGGCGCCGGCGATGGGCTTCACCACCAGCGGGTAGCCAATCTCGTCGGCGGCCTCGCGAATCTGACGCTCGGAGGTGCAGCGGCGCGACTTCGGCACGCGCAGCCCGGCGGCGCGCACGCGCTCCTTCATCAGCTGCTTGTCGCGAAAGCCCCGCACCACGTCGGCGCTCATGCCCGGCATGCCCCAGCGCTCGCGGATGCGGGCGGCGAGGATGACGAGGGGCTCCCAGTTGGCGAGCACGCGGTCGACGGGCACGCCGCGGAGCCAGCCCGTCGCCCGGGCGATGACGTCGTCCTCGTCCATGATGCGCGGCACCTGCAGGTAGTCGTGCAGGTACGGCTTGAGCTCGCGCGGCAGCGCCTCGCGCGGCGTGTCGGCGATGCCGTACACCTTCGCCCCCACCTCGGCGAGGCCACGGGTGTACTGAATCATCTCGGGCGGGAACGTCGGGGCGAGGAAGACGACGCGCATGGTGGCGCGCAGGGTACCCCAGCCATGCGCCGAGGCGAGCCTTCCCCGCCGGCCGGGCCGCTCCCGTCGAGCGGGCCGTGAATAGACCGCGGGCGAGCGCCGTCGAGGCGCGCGCATGACGATGCTCTCGCTACTGCTGACGTCGATGGTCACCGCCCACACCGCCGACTGCGCCGCCGTGCGCCGCGCGCTCGAGCTCGCCACCGCCGACGCGCTCGACACGTCCACGCTGAAGACGCTCTCGACGCGGTACTGCAGCACCCCCCTCTCCGAGGCCTGCGCCGACACCTCGACGCTGTGGCTGATGTCGCTGGTGGCCGGCGCCACGGCCGAGACCGCGGCGCTCGAGGCGCAGCGCGCCCTCACCTGCTCGAAGCCTCAGCCGGCCGACGTGCTGCTGACCTGGCCCGACGGCAGCCTGCTCCGCAGCCGCGGGGGCACCTGGACGTGGGACAAGGGGCCGATGGCGAAGACGTCGGGCGCGGCCGCGTCGTGGTTCTGGCCCTCGGGCACGCTCGCGCGCTCCGGCAACGGCACCCTCTTCTACCCCGACGGCTCCCTCGCGCGCTCCGGCAACGGCGCCTGGTCGCTGCCAGGCGGCACGTCGGTGCAGACCGAGTCGGCGCTCGTCGCCGCGGCCTGCGCCGCGAACGCCACCACCTGCCGCGCGTGGCTGGCCTACCTGCCCGTCACCGTCGGCCCGGCCCGCGACGCCGCCCTCGTGGGCCTGGGCTGGTCAACGCGCCGCTGAGGCGCCCGCCCGTCAGCGAATGGCGAAGCGGTCGGTGGAGGAGAAGAACTGAAAGACGCCGAAGGCGAAGCCCACCTGCGGCCGGCCACCGGCGAGGGTGACGGCCACGTCGGCGCGCAGCCCGGTGCGCAACATCTTGGGCACCAGCAGCCGCACGCCGAGGCCGGCGCTGACGAGCCCCCGCACCTCGCGCGACTCGGCGCGCACCACGGCGCCGTCGACGAAGGCCGCGGGCACCACGGCGAACCACGTCGAGTCGAAGGCCACGCCGCGCAGCTCGACGTTGCTGGCGAGGAACTGCTCGGTGCGCACCGAGGAGTCGTCGAAGCCGCGGATGAGGTCGAGCCCGCCGAGATAGAAGCGCTGCTCCGTCGGCGCCGGCGTCGAGAGGCCGAGCTGGGCCCGCAGCGCGAGGTTGAAGCGCTCGCCCAGCATCCAGAAGCCCAGCGCCTCGACGAACGACTGGAGGAAGACGGGGCTGCGCGGGTCCGACGTCACGCCCAGGGTGGTGCGCACCTCGAGCGAGGCGCCGCGCTCGCGCAGCCGCACGGTGTCGACGCGACCCATGCGCACCGACGGGTGCACCAGCACGCCCTGCAGGTCGACCGGCAGCCGGGCCTCGCCGGCGAGCGGCGCGCTGTACTCGTCGCGGAAGGCCTCGACGCGCAGGCCGAAGAGGAACCGGTCTTCGAGCTCGCCGAGCACGTCGACGAGGCCCTGGAGCCGCCGCCGCGTGTACTCGGGCCGCGGGCGGAACAGCCACTCGACCTGCGCCAACCCGGTGAGCCGCCGGCCGAAGAGGCGGGGGTCGCGGAACCAGACCTGGCCCCCGTTGAAGGCGAGGAAGCGCTCGTACCGCAGGCCCCACTCGAGGAAGCGGCCGAGGAAGTTGGTGTCGTTGAGCCCGGCGCGCACCCAGGCCGCGCCGCCGCCGACGCCGAAGCTGAACAGCGGGTTGAGCGAGAAGCGCTCCTCGAGCTCGACGACGGCGACGACACCCTCGGGCCGCCGCTCGAGGCGCCCGTCGACGCGGCTGAAGAGGCCGCAGTTCCACAGGCGCGTGAGGCCGAGCGCCCACTGCTCGCCCGTCACCTCGCCCGGCACGGCCAGCTGCAGCTCCCGCAGCGCGACGAAGGGCTTCGTCCACGACAGCCCGCGCACCTCGACGGCCTCGACGCGCAGCGGCAGCGCCTCGGGCGCGACGACGTCGGCGGGGGGCATGGGCAACGGGCCGGCGTCGGCGGCCAGCGGCGACACCTCGGCCGCGACGACGTCTGCCGAGGACATGGGCGACGGGTCGACGGCGCGGCCGGGCTCGACGAGCGGGGGGCGCCGCGAGGCGGTGCTCGCCCCCGGCGCAGCTTCGGCCTGGGCTGAAAGGTGCTCGACGACGACTGGAGCACCGGCATCCGCCAGGCCTGGCGCGTCGAGCGCGGCGACCGTCAGCAGGAGCGCAGAGGCGAGCACGGGAGCGCTGTACTCGCCCTCGCGACCTGATGTCGCCAGCGTTCTCCGAGGTGGCCAGCGGGTGGCGACGCGCGCGGCCGTCGATGGCAGGGGCCAGCGGGCCCACCGGGGGCGCTCGCGAGCGCGTCGCGGCCGTGCGGCGGCTCGAGCAGGTGCGAAGGCGGTTGCCCCCGCCGCGCGCCACCGCGTCTCCGGCGCGGCTCGGCAGCCGCCCTCACGCGCTCCCGACACACCGCCGGCGCGACGTCGGACTCACCGCTGCGCAAGGCGGCCGCGGCGTCGAGGTGCCACGGACGGACCGCCCGGCATGAGGCACGTGCACCGCGAGCATTCCCGGCGCGCCACGGCAGCCGGCCTCCCGCGCGCCCGACGCACCGCCGGCGCGACGTCGGCCCCACCGGCGCGCCCTCGTCACCCCTCGTTCCCCGGCGGACCCGCGACCGGGCAACTCGCCCGGGAAGACATCCCGCGCACCGGCACCCTGCACCCACGCAGGCGAGGCCCTCACCCGGGGCGAAGGCGGGCGCCTGCCCCCTCAGAGGCCCGTCGTCAGAAGCACGTCGTCGCGTAGTCGACCGTCAGCGTCTGCCCCGGCTGCGGCGTGGTGTTCGGCTGGAACCGCACGCTGTTCGACGCCGCATCGTAGGTGTACGCGCCAGCCTGCACCGGCTGGCCGTTGACGAGCACGATGATGCCGCCCTGCGTCTGGTCCGGCGTGTTGGTGAGGAAGAACTGGGTTCGGAACCCGAAGGCCGTGCGACCGAGTCCCTGCAGCGCCATCGCCCAGTTGGTGTTGCAGATCTCCTCCTTCACGCCGCTCGTGGCCGTGATGATGTCGGTGTACCGGGTCTGTCGCCCGAGGATGTCGTCGTAGGAGCAGGAGCTGGGACGCGAGCTGGCCGGGTAGAAAGGCCCGATGACCGAGAACGTGAACTTCGAGATGTTGGCGAAGCCTTTCACGTTGATGAGGAGGTTCTGGTAGTAGCTGGTCGGCTGGTTCGACTGGTCCTCGGTGTCGGTGACCACCACCACCGCGAGGTTGGCGTCGGGCCGCACGAAGCCTGCGTTGCTGCCGCCGAGCAGCGGCGGGGTGAGCGCCGCGGTCGCCATGTCGAGCGGGCGCTCGGTCGACGAGCCACCCGTTCCCACCTGGACCAACGACGAGAACTGGCTCTGCACCCCTGGCGTGCCGCTGGTGAGGAACCGCCCACCTCCAGACGTCGGGCGCAGCGACCCGCTGTCCGTCGTCACGACCCCAATCTGGTAGGCGACGTTCGCAGACTGCGCGTACTGGATGAAGGAGGTGAAGTTCGACGCGAGGCTGGCCTGGTGTGAGGCCATCGACCCCGAGTTGTCGACGACGAGCAGGATGTCGGCCCGGGGCTGGCTGCTCTGCGTGAAGGTGTCGGTCTGCCGCCCCGCGGCGTCACCCCGCCCCTGCACCGCCACCAGGTACTGCACCTGCAAACCAGACTGCGTCACGTCGAGCCCGATGGCGCCCGAGTCCGAGCCGAGGTCGAGCGGCGAGTAGCGCACCTGCATCGTCACCGGCGCCGAGCCCTGGGTCAGCGTCAGGCCCCCCGAGGGGATGGAGGGCGCCTGGACGAGGAAGAACTCGGGGCACGGCCGGTTGCCCGGGCACTGCGGGCCGCCCGCCTGCTGCCCGGCCGGCGCCTGCATGCTCACCCCGCGAAGGACGACGGGCGTCGAGCAGGTGTTGTAGATGGTGACGGTGCGCGTCGGGCTCGAGCAGCGCATGCCCGGCGGCGGCACCATGCGCACCGCGCCGAAGTCCAGCGGGTCCGGGGTCGCCGCGATGCACGACGGCCCCACCGACGCGCGCAGGTCGATGCGCCCCTGCGGGTTCGTCGGGTTGGTCACGTCGAAGACGACGGCGCCCGCCAGCGCAGTGAGGCTCGTCGGAGAGGGGCCCCGCGGCGCCGCCCGCAACACCAGCTGCCACGACTCCTGCGGGCGCAGCTCCTTCTCCATGGGCGGCGTGCCGACGAAGCTGAAGGCCGGGTCCGAGCCCGCCGCGAGCGCGAAGTTCGACAGGAAGCACGAGTCGCCGCGCGCCGTCGACAGGTTCTCGATGGTGACGGGAATGTCCTTCGTGGTGCCGGCCGGCACGATGCCGAAGTTGGTCAGCTGCGGCGTCACCCGGTAGTTGCAGGGCGGCAGCAGCTGCACCGCCGCCGTCACCTGCAACGTCACCGTCGGCTCGGTGGCGTCGTTCGAGTGGATGAGCACCTCGGCGGCCTTCATGCCCGAGGTGCGCGGCAGCAGGCTCAGCTGCAGCGCCACCTCGTTCTGCCCCGTCACCGGCCGCAGCCCCGTGCGCGAGTCGTATGAGCTCACCAGCGACAGCGAGAACTCGCCGGGCTGCGTGTCGGCGCTCGCCGGGCGCACCTCGAACATCGGCATCTGGCCCGGCGTTCCCGCCATGTCCACCTTGCCCAGCAGCAGGTTGAACGCCGCGTCGGCCATCGGCGGCGCCGCGCCGACGTTCTGCACGCTGATGCGGCGGGTGACCGGCACCGGGTTACCCTGGAAGAAGGGCACCGCCCCGAAGGCCACCTGCGGCCGCGGCGTCACGCGAATCTTCGGGCCGCCGCCAGCGCACTCGAGGGCGATGGTGCCGTTCGGCGTCTTGCGCAGGCCGGTGTCGAAGCGCAGCGTGCCCGAGCGGTTGCCCAGCATCGCCGGAGAGCACGCCACCTTCATGCGCGTCGCCCCGCCCGGCACGAGGGTGAGCTTCGTGTCGTCGGCGCCCATCGGGACGACGTGGGCGTAGTCGCGCACGCTCGAGAGGGTGATGTTCTTCAGCTCGATGGGCCGCGACGCCGTGTTGGTGAACGTCACCTCGAGCTGCTTCTCGTAGCCCGGCGGCACCAGGCCGTACCGCAGCGTCGTCGGCGTCCACGTCAGCACGTCGTCGACGCCGGTGCCCTTCACCCTGACCGAGACGCCCTCACACGACGGCGCCGCGCCCGCCAGGGTGATGGTCGCCTCGTAGGCCCGCTGCTCGGTGGGGCTGAAGGTGAAGTTCAACGTCGCCTCTCCGCCGGCCGCCACCGGCACCTTGCCGGCCACCGTGTTCGCGCCCAGCCCGAAGGCCGCCGCGTCGGCGCCGGTGAACGCGCCCACCTCGCCCTCGGTCGCCTGCAGCGTCGGGTTCCGCAGCGTGAAGGGCGTCGAGAACGTGTCCCCCACCGGCACGTTGCCGAAGTCGATGACGCGCGGCAGGTCGCACGCGCCCAGCTCGCCCCGCGCCACGAGGGTGATGAAGGCCGTGCCGGTCTCGTCGGTCGCGCCCTCGGCCTTGAGGCGGAGCCGCGCGCGGTACGTCGAGCGCCCGGTGCGCGGCGTGAAGGTCACCACGAAGCTCGTCTCTTCAGAAGCCTGCAACAGGCCCGGCTGGAAGTCGACGCGCCACGAGGCGTCGGGCTTCACCGCCGACCCGATGGACACCGGGTCGCCCTCGACGTGCACCAACTCGGTGAGGGTGATGGGGCTCGAGCCGATGTTCTTCGCCACCACCACCATCGTGCGCCGGTCGCCGACGAGCGCGTACCCGAAGTCGTACTTCGCGTCCCGGTCGACGATGGGCTTGAAGTCGGCGTCCTGCCACACGACGGCCAGCTCCCCCAGCGAGGCCTGCACGCCACCGCCGCGCGGGCGGCAGCCTTCACACCCGGCGAGCAGCGCGACGGCGAGCACGGCGAACGGCGCGAGGGCACGCAGCGACGGCGCGCCGCCCGGGCCCCCGAAGGTGGTGTTCTCGTCTGCCCTTCGCGCTGTCGTCACGTGCATGTCTTGGCTCCCGGGCCTGCCCCTACGACGGGCGCTGGCGTCTGATCCAGCCCCCGTTGGCATCAAGCCAAGACCCCCGGCCAGCCCCAGGTGTGCAAACGTGTGCTTTCTCACGAAGCGAGAAAAATCCGAGGGGCTGCAACGGTGGAGTGCCCGCGCCGCAGGGGCGTCGGCAGGCCCCTAGGCGTCCCACCGACGCAGCGCGCCACGGACGCGCTGGTAGCGCTCCAGCAGCTCGGCCTTCTTCGTCGTCACCACCACCATGAAGGCCACCACGGCGAGGCCCAGGGCCGAGAGGAACAGCGCGCCCAGGCGGGGCTCCCGCACGCCCCACCGCACCAGCGTCGCCACCACCGTCGTCACCAGGAAGACGGTGCCGAGCGTGACGAAGCTGCGGACCCGCATCGCCACGCCGGCCCCGACCCCGGCCACGCACAGCGCGACACAGACGAAGAAGGCCAGCGGCGCGTCGAGGGCGAGGGGGCGGAAGGCCGCCGCCGCGTACACCAGGCCGATGGCGACGGCCCGCAGCCGCGCTGCCAGCACGTCGTCGAGCTCGTCGCGGAAGACGTGCACCAGGGTGACGCCCGACAGCCCCGCGGGCACCAGCAGGTACTGGGCCTCGCCAAAGCCGTGGCCGAACCACTGCACCGCCACCGCGGCGTTGAAGGCGAGGGCCCCCAGCACCGACGCGGCGCCCTTCGCCCACTCGCCCTGCGCCACCACCGCGTAGTGCGCCGCCATCAGCACCAGCACCAGCGAGGCCCCAGTCGCCGTGACCGTTTCGAGCGGGAGCGGCAGCAGACCCAGCAGCGGCCACCACAGCGCCACCCGGGAGAGCGCGCGGCCCGCGCGTGGGCGCTCCTCGGAGACCCGCCCGGCCAGCACCGACGCGACGAGCGCCAGCACCAGCGCGACGACAGACTCGGCCACGCTCAGCACTCCCGCGTAGAGCACCCGCACCAGCACCTCGAAGAACGAGTCGGCCTGCTTCATCAGGC
>JADCJJ010000261.1 GCA_020247085.1 Myxococcaceae bacterium
CGCACCCACGGCTGGCTCGGCCGACGCAGAACGCGCCGCCGAGGCCACCGCTGCACCCGCACCCGCTGCTGGCTCGACCGACCCCGAACGCCCCGCCGAGGCCACCGCTGCACCCGCGCCCGCTGCTGGCTCGACCAACGCCGAGCGCGCCTCGAAAGGCTGGGTAGCACCCTCTCCTCCCGGGGTCGCGGCCGATCCCGAGCGCGCCTCCGAGGTCACCGCCGCCCCCGCACCCGCTGCTGGCTCGACCGGACCCGCGCGCGTCTCTGGGGCGATCGCGACGCCCTCGGTGGCTCCTGACGTCACGGGTGCCGGCGCGGCCGCGGCGTCGCGGCCGCCGCCCAGGTCGAGCCCGAGCTGCCCGTCCTGGGCCTGTCGGCGGCGCGCGGCCATCAGCGCCCCTCCCGCTCGTCGAACAACCGCCGCGACGAGATGCGGCAGACGCTGCGCAGGTGACAGCTGCCGCAGTCGAGCGGGCGCGGCCCGAAGTCACCGCCGCGCAGCGCGCCGTGCAGCGCGTGCACGGCGTTGGCGAGGTTGGGGGCCCCGGCTTCGGCGAGCCTTTGGCGCGTCTCGAGGTCGAGGGCGAGCACCTCGTCGAGCCGCACCTCATCCGCGAGGACCTTGGACAACGTGAGTGAGTCGGCCTTGCGCAGCGCCACCCATGCCGCATCGACGGCCCGCCCCGGGTACTGCTGGCGGGCGACGTGCAGATAGAGCGGCAACTGGAAGTCCTGCGTCAGCAACGCCTCGCGACGCGACCTCGCGCTGCCCGTGCGCGAGAGCTTGTAGTCGACGACGGCCACCATCGCGTCCGACACGTCCAGCCGGTCGATGGCGCCGGTGACGAAGACGGGGCGCTCGTCGGGAAAGGCAGGGGGCAGCGAGACCTCACGCACGGGCTCCGGCGCCTCGGGGCGGCCGAAGGGCTGCTCGAATCGCTCCGGGCGCCCCCCCTCGAAGGGCGCCAGGGCCTCGGCGACCACCAGCTTCGTGAGCTCGGCGCGCGCGCGCTCGAGGGCGAGCTCGAACAGCAGCGCGTGCCCGACCGGGTGGGTGCGCCTCACCTCGTCGGCGCTCGCCTCGAGGCAGGCAGCGATCGCCGCGTCGACCTCGGGAGACACCTCGCGCACGGGAACGCCTCGACCCAGGCGCTGCAGGCGCGGCACCAGGCGCCGCAGCGCCGCGTGGAGCAGCTCGCCCCGCACCCGCGCGTCGGGCTCCTCGGCCGCCTCGTCGTCGGCCTCGAGGGCGAGCACGCGCCGGCCGAGGCCCCGAAAGTGGCAGCGCGCCCAGGTCTCGAGCTGGCTGGCGCTCAGCGGGCGCTCCCTCGCCCACGCCAGGGAAGGCTGCAGGCGCTCGAGCACCTCGCCGTCGATGCGCCCTGACCACGGCCCGGGGGCGCGGCCGTCGTCGGAGAAGAAGCGCAGGCGCTCGGTCTCGATGGCGGCGGCGTGGCGGGCCGTCCTCATCCACGGCGCGTCGGCCAGCACCCCCTCGAGCACCGGCGCGAGCGGGCTGGGCGGCGACTGCCTCGTCTCGACGGGGCTGAAAGCCTCGAGGGCAGCTCGGGCGGCGAGGTCGGCCTCGCAGGCCGCGTCCTCGAGCAGCGGCACCGGCCGGTGCACCCGGGTCTCGGTCCCGAGCGGCCGGACCGCCCGGGCGAGGGCGTCGAGGAACGGGGAGCGCGACAGCGCCCGCCCTCGCCCATCGACCCGAGGGGCCGTCAGCGTCACGCGCGGAGCCGCCGAGAGGGCGAGCTGGAACAGGAGCCGGTCCTCGGCGAGGCGCACCGGCAGGGCGACGCCGTCGTCCACCACCGAGGCGCGGAACAGGGGGCCGTTCGAGGCGACGTTGATGGCGGCGCGCTCCTCGTCCGACAGGAGCGGCTGCAGCGAGGGCCGGCCCGGGAACCGCCCGTCGACGAGCCCGCCGAGGAAGAGAGCGTCGAGGTGCAGGCCCGGGAGCTCTCGCACGTCGACGAGCCACACCGCGCCAGCGCGGGGCCCACGCGCCTGCAGGTTCACCTCGGCCGCGGCGAGCGACACCCACCGGGCAAAGGTGCGCCGGTCGAGCCGCGCCGCGCCGAAGCCCGTGCGCTCGAAGCCCTGTCGCAGCGCCGCGAGCAGCGCCGTCAGCGCCTCGAAGGACGCCTCGTCGCGAGCGAGCGCCCGGTCGAGCGCCTGCTCGAGCACCGCGCCGGTCGTCGCCGGCTCCGGCGCCCGCAGCGCCTCGTCCAGCCCGAGCGCCGACAACGCCGAGGTGAAGCCCGCGAGCAGCTCGAGGGCCGTGCCCCGCTGCGGAATCGACCGCCCCAGGGCGAGCACCCGCTGCACCCCCGCCGCGAGGCGCTCGAGCGCGGCGACCTCGGGCTCGACGCCGCGCTGCTCGGCCGCCAGGCGGCGCTTGCGCTCGATGAGCGCCCCGAGCCGCGCCGCCCACGCGCCCTGGCCGCCCGCGGCGCCGACGACGTCGTCGCGAATGCCGGCCTCGGCGAACGCGCTCCGGCACGGCGGCAGCTGGGAAGACAGCGCCCGCGCATAGCGGCTCTCGAGCAGCGCGGCCACGTCGTCGACCGGGAATTCGTCGTCGGCCAGGCGCAGGAGCGAGAGGGCGAGGCGCCCGATGGGGCTGCGCGCGAGCGGCACACCGAGCCGGGCCCGCGCGGGGACGCCGAGGAGCTCGAGCTGCTCGACGAGCAGCTCGGTGTCCTCGGCCAGATCCCGGAAGGCGACGGCGATGCGCTCGGGCGGTGTCCCTTCGTCGAGCAGCCGCCGGGCGCCGGCCGCGATGGCGCGGGCCTCGTCGCGCGGCGAGGCGCTGGAGACGAACGACAGGCCCGCCACCGCGACGGGCGACGGCTCGGCGGCGAACACCGACCGCAGCGCGACGCCGGCCTCGCCGGCGGCGGCCTCGGGCACGAGCTCGACGCCGGCGAGCGCCTCCCAGCGACGCTCGAAGAAGCGGGCGACGCTCCCGACGAAGGCGTCGGCCTGGGGGCTCCCGCTCCAGGGGAGCACCAGCCGGAAGGCCTGCCCGCGCGCGACGCAGGCCCTCGCCAGCGCGTCGACGAAGGCCAGCCGTGCAGGCGGCAGGTCGTGCAGGTCCCGCACCTCGACGCCAGAGAAGCGCTCGAGCCCGGCCGGTAGCCCGGCCTCCTTCAGCCGCCGCGTCGCGAGCGCGACGAGGGCGCGGGCGTCGACCTGCCGCTGGGCGGCGAGCCGCTCGTCGACGCGGGCGAAGAGGGCCGAGAGGGCGGTGGCCTTCTCGGCGACGCGCCCGCCGGCGCGAGCCGCCACGTCGGCGAAGAGCGCAGGCGTGACGTCTTGCGCGAAGAGCTCACCCCGCAGCGCGAAGGCCTGCATCGCCAGGTCGGGCGTCGCCGCGACGCGCCCGAAGGCGCCCTGGGTCGAAGCAGGCGCCTCGGCGGCGAAGAGCGCACGCACGAGCCACGGACTGGCCGGCGCGAGCCCGGCGTGCGCGGGGCCCTGGCAGGCCTCGACGAGCTGGGCGAACGAGCACCGCGCTCCCGCGTCGACGAAGCCCGCGGCGCGGCTCTCTTCGAGGAGCGCGAGCTCGACCCGGGACGAGTCAGGGTGCACCACGAGCCAGGGAGGACGGCGCGACATCGACGCGGCAGCCTATACGCCATGGCTGACGGCAGCGGTCACGCCGCGCTCACCACGTGCCTGCCTCGCGGCCGGGTCGCGACCCTCGAGCCCCCACGGCGCGGCGCCCAGGGCGCGACCTCACGCGACCCTCGCGCGCGCGCCTCGACCCGGGCGAGCCGCGAGGGGCGCCCCGCCTCGCGCCAGTGAGGCTGACGCGACCGTGGCGCGGCTCCGCGAGCGAAGGCACACTCAGCTTCCGTGCTGACGCTCGCGCTCTCGACCTGTCTCGCCGCCGGCCCGGCCCCGCTCCGCTGGGACCCGCGCGTCGACCTTCCCGTCACCGGGGCCCTCGTGGCGGGCTGGGTGGTGAGTGAGCTGGCCGTGACGGGCGCGCTCGCACCTGGCGCCTGCCGGTGGTGCGCGACCAACGCCTTCGACACCGCCGTGCGGCAGGCCTTCAACCCGTCGCTCGGGCCGAGCGCCTCGGGGCTTCGCCCGGCGGCCACCGCGTCCGACGCCCTCGGCTTCGTCGCGCTGCCGCTGGTCGTCGCCGGCCTCGACGCGCTCGGGGCGTCGTCGGGCCCGGACTTCTGGAGGACGTGGGCGGTCGACCTCGTGCTCATGCTCGAGTCCACCTTCGCCGCGCTCGCCATCAACCAGGCCGTCAAGTTCGCCGTCGGCCGCGGGCGCCCGTACACCGTCGGCGCCGACGAGGCGCTCCTCGCGCAGGCGGGGGACCCGAACGACCATTTTCTGTCGTTCTTCTCCGGGCACACCACGTTCACCGTGGGCCTGTCGGTGTCGGCTGGCGTCATCGGCCTCATGCGCGGCTACCGCTTCGCCTGGCTCACCTTCGCGGTCGGGGTGCCCATGGCGCTGGCGACGGCGACGCTGCGCATGGCCGCCGACAAGCACTGGATGACCGACATCCTCGTGGGGGTCGCCATGGGGAGCGCCTTCTCGGTCGCGCTGCCGCTCCTCTTTCATCGCGCTGCCGGCGAGGCCCCGGCGCTCCGCGTCGGCCCGATGCCAAACGGCGTCGCCGTGTCGGGCACCTTCGACTGACGCGACCGGCGCCGCGCGCCGAGGGTCAGCGGTGGTTCAGCCACGGGCCCTGCCCCGTCGCCCAGGCGTCGAGCCACGCCTTGAGGCTCACTCCGCCGTCGGGGCTCGACACCGAGGCCGACACCCCGCCGTCACCCAACACCAGCCCCGCGCGCTGCACCATGACGTGGTCGCGACCGGCCAGCCGGAAGTAGCGGGCGTTCGCGCGCAACTCGGAGCGCGCCTCGAGGCCGACGAGCGCCTGGGTGTAGGCGCCAAAGGGCGGCGCGAGCCAGCTCGCCGTGTCGGAGCCCGAATAGAAGAACCGGGTGATGACCTCGTCCTCGGAGAACGACAGCAGCGCGACCCGCGACGTCGGCGCGTCGGTCAGCTGCTGCTCGAGGATCGCCGGCAGGCCCCCGTCGCAGCCCGCGCACACCTGCGGCACCTGCAGATTCCAGGCGGCCGCCCAGGCCGGGAAGTACGTCGTCGGCAGCATCGGCGCCGAGTCGGCGAGCAGGTGCACCTGCGCCTCGGGGAAGCGCTGGCGAACGCGGTGGAGGTTGAGCTGGGCGCCATAGCCTCCTCCCGAGACGCCGATGAGCCAGACGACGCGGACGCTGGGGTGGCGCTGCCGCAGCCAGGACAGGTACGCGTCCATGTTCGCCGCGCCCGCGAAGGCGTGCGTCCGCGTCACCGTGGGGTCGAACACCCCGGGCTTCACCTGCCACGTGCGCGTCGACGCGCCGGCGTGCAGGTCTCCCGTGCAGTAGGGCACGAAGCTGAACGTCGCGTTCGCCATCGGGTTCTCGGGCCGCCGGGCGAAGAAGACTGAGCTACGCACGGTGCCCAGTTCCTGGCTCCATGCGCCGCCAGCGTCGGCCGGGAACGGGTTCGGGTGGTCGACGTAGACGGCGAGGGGCCGTGTCCCTCCGGGCAGGTCCGCGAGGCAGGGCGCGTTCGTGCCGTAGTTGCAGACGGGGCCCCACTGGTGGAGCGAAGGCGCACAGGTGCCGTTGTTCCAGCACGCGCCCCCCCCCTGAACGAAGATCAGCAGCTCGTCCGCGGCGCCCGGGTTGTACCCGAGCCCGGCCGGCGCCCCGAGCGCGCATCGGGCTCCAGCGACGGACTCGACCCGCCACCCGGCGTCGGCGTGCACCGCCCACCGGCCCCCGGGCACGCCGCTGTCCACTGGGCCTGCGTCTGGCGAGCCGGCGTCAGCGTCTCCGCCACCACCGGCCGCCGAACCGCCAGCCGTCGAGCCTCCGCCAGTCGCGGCCCCCCCTCCAGCGGCGGCGCCTCCACCCGTCGCCGAGCCGCCATCACCCTCGACCCCCCGCCCTGCGTCCATGCCTCCGTCTTCCGAGGGCCTCGGCCCGGGGCCCGGAAGCGGCCCACCACAGGAACTCCCCACGACGAGCACGACCCCGACCCAGCCGATTCGCGTCATGCCTCTTGAGACACTACGGGCCGCTAAAAACACCAACAACACACACCAAGGGCCTGATCTTCCTGCAAATTCACTAAGGAGGCTGCACGAATCCGCGCTAACCTCGGTAGGCGCATGCGTGTCGGCAACTGCCCCAGCTGTCGAGCTCCGGTCGAGTTCCGCCCGGGCGCCGGCAAGGTGAAGGTGTGCGACCACTGCAACACCGTGCTGCTGCGAGGCAAGGCCCAGCTCGACACCCTGGGGAAGGTCGCCGAGCTGGCAGACACCGAGTCGCCCCTCAAGGTGGGGCTGACCGGCCAGCACTCAGGCAGCGCGTTCTCCATCGTCGGACGAATCCAGAAGCGGCACGGCACGGGCGTCTGGGACGAGTGGTACCTCGCGTTCGACGACGGTCGCACCGCCTGGCTGTCGGAGTCCGAAGGTGAATGGAACCTGATGTTCCCCATCGAGGGCGTGAGCCTTCCTCGGGTGAACGAGCTCAAGCCGCTGTCGCGCTTCACGCTCCGCGAGCGCCCCTTCGTGGTGGAAGAAGTGGGCCACGCCGACACCGCCTCGGCCGAGGGCCAGCTCCCCGAGTTCAACCGCGAGCACACCTACGTCGACGCGACGGGGCCGAAGGGCGCGTTCTGCTCCCTCGACTACGCCGACGGCCTCGGCGAGGCCTTCGTCGGCACGCGCGTCACCATCGCCCGGCTCGGCTTCGACCGCTCCGAGCTCAACCCCACGCCCCGCCGCGACGCGCTGAGCCAGGCGCGCTGCACCAACTGCAACGGTCCGCTCGAGCTCAAGGCCCCCAACGCCGCCCGGCGCGTCGCTTGCCCGTACTGCGGCGCGCTGCTCGACGCCTCGTCAGGCGCGCTCGAGTTCCTCCAGCTCCTCGAGAAGCCACCGTACGCGCCGCTGCTGCCGCTGGGCAGCGAGGGCACGCTCCAGCAGACGAAGTGGACGGTGCTCGCCTTCCTCATCCGCTCCACCACCGTCGAGGGCACGCGCTACCCCTGGGAGGAGTACCTGCTGTGGAACCGCGACGCCGGCTTCCGCTGGCTGATGAACGCCAACGGCCACTGGACGTTCCTCACACCCATCGCCGCCGGCGACGTCGAGTGCGCGACACGGAAGGCCACCTGGAACGGCAAGGGCTTCAAGGCCTACCAGTCGGTCTTCGTCGTCACCGACTTCGTGGCGGGTGAGTGCTACTGGGAGGTCACCGTCGGCGAGACGGCGAGGGCCACCGAGTACGTCGAGCCGCCCGAGAGCATCAACAGCGACGAGACCGACACCGAGGTCGTCTTCACCCACGGCGTCATGCTCTCGCCCGACGAGGTGAAGCGGGCCTTCGGCCTGAAGGGCGCACTCCCGCCCCCCCAGGGCATCGCCCCCGCGCAGGTGAACCCGCACGCGGCCAGCCTTCGGTCGCAGTGGCGCTGGGCGGGCATCTGGGCCGTCGTCTTCGTCGCGCTCCTCATCGGCTTCTCAGTCGCCGGTGACACGCGGCAGTTCGCGCGCGTGCGCTTCACCGTCCCCCCGGGGGTGGCGGCCGGGACGCCCGAGGCGCAGCAGTTCAGCGACCCGTTCACCATCGACCGGCGCGTGCCGCTTCGCTTCGAGCTCGACGTGCCCTCGCTCGACAATGGCTGGCTGGCGGCCCAGTTCGACCTCGTCAATGAGGAGACCGGCGAGGTGGTTCAGGTGAGCCCTGAGGCCAGCTACTACTCGGGCGTGGACGACGGCGAGCGCTGGAGCGAGGGCAGCCACTCGGACAGCAAGCAGACTGCCGAGGTCGAGCCTGGCCGCTACGTGCTGCGCGCCACCCCCTCGTTCGAGGCCCCGTCGAGCCTGGCCCGGGAGTACCTCGTGACGGTGTCGGCCGACGCCGGCGTGGGGCTGTGCTGCCCGTTCTTCGTCTTCGTGCTCCTCTTCATCGGCCCGCTCTTCACCGCCGCCCGCAGCTCGGGCTTCGAGACCCGCCGCTGGAACGACGCCGTGTTTCAGAGCGCCCCGGGCGTCAGCAGCTTCCCCTTCGCGAAAGACGAGGACGACGAATGAAATGGTTCGGAGGCCTCGTGGTGGGCCTGTGGGTGGTATCGCAACTCCTCGGGCTCAACCGCTTCCCGAGCGACGACCGCGGCGAGGTGCCGGCGTCGGTTCGTCAGGCCCCCGGGGGGCTGCTCATGTGGCACGACGGATTCATGGGAGGGAAATGACCGATGGACTTCAACTCGATCGTCAAGCCGCTGGTGCTCGCCGTGGTGTTCTCGTTCATCGGCATGCTGGTGTTCGTCGCCGGCTTCTTCGTCATCCGCAAGCTGCTGCCCTTCGACGTGCACAAGGAGCTCGAGGTCGACCAGAACACCGCCGTCGGCATCGTCATCGCCTCGTTCATCCTCGGGCTCGCCTTCATCGTCGGCATGGCGATTCACGGCGGCTAGCGCGGCCGATGATGGCGGCGGAGCGCCCGGTGACGGACGAGGCTGGCGTGACGCCCCGCCTGCGAGCCTCCCGGGCCCGCCTGCTGGCACTCGCGACGCTCCTGCACGCAGCCAGCGCGGGGGCGCACGACGTCGGCCTCGACGCCTTCCTCAACACCACGGCCCCATCGGCCAATAACCCGCGCACCGGCGCGCTCGGGCTCTCCCTGTCGGGGAGTGTCGACGTCTCCACGCGGTGGAGCATCTTTCTCTCGGGGCTGTTCCTGCGCGACTTCGGCACCCGCACCGCCGAGGCCGCGAGCCCGGGCTCGAACGTCGGCTTCGCGTCAGCCGGCGTGACGTGGCTCGCCTCGGACCACCTGCTCTTCCTCGCGCTGGCGTCTGGCAGCCCGCCCACCGTGCAGCGCAGCGCCCTCGAGGTGACGTTCCCCGCGGGCACCGCCGACCTGGTCGTCGCCGGCACCAACGCGAGCGTCGGCGGAACCCTGCTGGCGTCGTACGCCACCGCCGGCCTGTCGACGCTGGAGCACGCCCTCGACGTCTCGGTCGCCATCAACCACTACGTGACGTCGCAGGTGGCCGAGCTTCCGCAGACGGCGAGGGCCACCGCCGTGCGCACCTTCTGCGCGAAGAACGCCGCCGTCGGGCCATGCCCCCTCGTCAACGGACAACGTGACAGCCTCACGCAGGTGCGCCTCGGCGCCACCTGGGTGGGCACCGTCGCGCTGCGCACGGACGTGGGCCTCGACGTCGCCGGCTTCCTGTATGACGCCCCCGACCCGGCCGCGGTGGGCCTCTTCACCGTCGTGCAGAACGGGCGCACCACTGACTTCGGCAACGGCGTGCCGGCGGCGCCCTGGGCCGTCACCGCGCGACCCAGCGTCACCCACCGGTTCAAGGCCTTCAGCGTGCGCGCCGCGTACCAGCTCGGCGTGTACACCTCGGGCCTGGGCCTCAACCACCTGCTGAGCGCCAGGCTCTCGTGGAAGGCGACGTCGTGGCTGCGGCTGTCGCTGTCGGTGATGGTTCAGGCAGACGTGACCCAGCAGCAGGTGGTGAACCGGGGCGCGACGCTCGGCCTCGGCAGCCTCTTCGTCTTCTGACGCGGGCCGGGCCGGCCGCGTGCTTGGGCCGTGCGCTCCGCGGCGGGCCACGCTAGACGGACCTCGCCCCGGCAAGTCGAGGTCGTCGAGCTTCCAAGGTGGCGGGGCGCGAAAGGCGAAGGCCCGTCGTGCGTTCCTGCTCTGTCGTCCTGCTGCTCCTGGCGCTCACGGGCTGCCCCCCCGAGCGCCCCCCTTGCAACGCCTCGACCTGCCCGGGCTGCTGCACCCAGGCGGGCGAGTGCCTGCCCGGCAACGACAAGGCCGCCTGCGGCAGCGAGGGCCTCTTCTGCCGGGTCTGCGACGTGGCCGACACCTGCAGCGCGGGTCGCTGCGACCTGGTGCGCCCCGACGCCGGCGCCTGCCCCACCGGCTTCCACCGCTGCGCCGACACCTGCGCGTCGAACGACGACGTCGCCACGTGCGGCGCCCGCTGCTCGCCGTGCCCCGGCTCACCCAACGGTCGCGCCACCTGCGCCACCGGCGCCTGCGGGCTGTCGTGCAACGTCGGGTTCCACGCCTGCGGGGCCGTGTGCGCCGACGACACCTCGGCCAACTCCTGCGGCAGCCGCTGCGGCCCGTGCTCGGCGCCGGCGAACGCCACGCCCGCCTGCGCCAGCCGCCAGTGCGACTTCTCGTGTGTCAACGGCTTCCACCGCTGCGGCGACGCCTGCGCCGACAGCACCTCGCCCCAGACGTGTGGAGAGCGCTGCAGCGTCTGCCCGGCGCCGCCCAACGGCAGCCCCACCTGCGTCGCGTCGCTCACCGACGCTGGCGTCACGGTGCGCTCGTGCGGCTTCACCTGCAACGCGGGGTTCCACCGCTGCGGCAGCGCCTGCCTGCCCGACGACGCGCCGGCCTCGTGCGGGGCGTCGTGCACTCCCTGCCCCACCACGGCCAACGGCGCGGCGACGTGCACCGCGGGCCAGTGCGGGCTGGCCTGTGACGCGGGCTTCAACCTGTGCGGCGGGGCCTGTGTACCCGACACCTCGACCGCCGCGTGTGGCGCGGCCTGCCAGGTGTGCGTCGCGCCCGACGGCGGGAGCCCCGTCTGCGCGGCCGGCCGCTGCGCCTACACCTGCGCGGGCGGGTTCAACCCCTGCAACGGCACCTGCGCGAGCGCGACCGACGTGACGGCCTGCGGCAGCGCCTGCACGCGGTGCCCCCCCGGCGTCCCCGGCGCCGTGCCGACCTGTGACGGCGCGGCGTGCGGCACGACCTGCGCGAGCGGCAACACGCGCTGCGGCGGCCCCGCCGGCAGCTGCGTCGGCGAGGGCGTCGCGGCGGCGTGCGGCGCCTCGTGTACCCCTTGCACCGGCGGCGCCGGTGTCGACCGGCCGACCTGCACCGCCGGCGCGTGCGGCACCGCCTGCATCGACGTCACCTGCGGCGTCGCCTGCGTCGATCGGCAGCGCGACGTCTCGAACTGCGGCGCGTGCGGCAGCGCCTGCGCCGGGGGCGCCTGTGTCGACGGCCGGTGCCGCCAGGCCTGCGCCGCGGGGGTCTCGTTCTCGGGCATCGCCGAGGCCCTGCCCCACGCCCTCGTCGCCAACGCGGCCCCGCGCTTCTGGCTCGTCGACGTCACCCAGGACGGGCAGCTCGACCTCGTCGCCAGCGCCGCGACGACGCGCCTCACCTTCGTGAACGCCGGCAACGCGCGCTACGCGGCCCCCGTCGCCGCCGACGCCGGCGCGACGCTGCCGCCGCTGGGCACTGCCGACTTCGCGCTCGACGGCCGCGCCG
>JADCJJ010000262.1 GCA_020247085.1 Myxococcaceae bacterium
CTGGGCACGTCCGTCTCCTGGGGCCTTGAGCGACGCCTGCACGCACCGAGACCGCCTCCCCACACAGCCTCTCCCCCACGTCCGCCGCCACCTCGCCTCTTGCCCCTCACCCCGGTTTCGTGGGTTGTTCCTCCTGTCCGTACAGCGAGGAAGAGACCGGTCCCAAGCGAAAAACACTTCACTGAATGCGAACTGGAATCCGAATCACGCCCTCTGGCCCGTCAACTTCGAAGAATCGCGGTGGGGTTCCCGCGTCCTTGATTTCGACCGTGAACTCCGTGCCTGCGCCTGGTGCGATTTCGACGAAGTCAGGAGGCAAGAAACGTACAGCATCGCTGGGGTCGAACCGAGGTGCATTCAGGTAGCACGTCGGCGCGAACGGTTCGTTCGAGATGGTGAACCGCTGCGAAAGCGTGATTGCTTGCAAGGCAACGTGTGACTCACGAAACACACATGGTGCGAAGTTACCGGCGAGCATTCGAGGACTGAGGACGAAGACGCTTCCTCCGTACCGCAAATCCAACCGGCAACGGATTTGCCCGCCCCACCTTGGACTCACCCGCACAGGAAGAACGATGGAATCCCCTGGCGCCAATCTCGGCACGGGCGAAAACTCAAAGCCTACGATGGCAGGCATTCCCTCCGCGCTGCAAGAGACTCGTTCAAGAGTCAGGACTCCGGCCGGAAGTTCGCCGCGCGCATCTTGACCAGGAGGTGCCACGTTTCCAACCGTAATCCGACGCTGGAAGGAAGGAATGGATGGATTCAATGGCATCGTCAACAGGTCCTCCGACTCGAACGAAACGACTGGCTGGGCGCCCCCTGAATAGCCGGTGAGTCTGACACGGCCCTCGATCCCCGAATCGTCGACTTGAACCACCAAATCGCCTTGCCGGTCGCCCAACCCGGCTGGCTGAAACACAACTCGAGCGAACCCTGTCTGCCGAGGGTCGAGGTCGACGACTGGGGTTGACGTGGCAAATGAGCCGTTCTGCGACCTCGACCGGACTCGGATCGGCAGGTCCGTGAGGTTCGTGACGCCAAGGTCGGCTGTCGAGGCGCCGGGCGGCAGCGTGTCTGGAAAGCCAATACTGAGCCTCTGAAGTGCAATCGGACGTTCAGCCACCCTCCCTGTTGCGCATTGCCAACACGGATTCGGAGCGGAGCACAGAACGAACACGCCTGGCGCTTTCGCAGTGGGTTCTGACCCGTCGAGAACTACTGTTCCGGGAGACGACAACTCAGGCTCGAGCGAGAAACCCGTCGGAACGGCCAACCGACGACCATCGGGCACAACGCCCGCATCGACGAAGGCTGGCCCGCAAACGTCTAGAACTCCCTCGACGGAAACTCCAGCATCAACTGGCAACACACAAGAAGCTGAAGCAACGGCAAATGCGAGGAATCTGAACCTGGCTCGGCAAGGCATGAATGAACTCCTCACTTCTCCGGCCCGGCGCCCTGCTGCCAGACGAGGCAGCAGGGCGCGAGCAATACTCAGTGCAGGACGAACACAGCCGAACCTCTACTGAAGGCTGGGCGGATTCGGATGCTGGCTCGGGCCCCGCGAGAGATCCGGAGGAGCCAACGAGGGGACAGGTGTTGTGTGGACGGCCTCTGGGGCCGCGTTGAATATGCTCCGGGCCGTCGTGCCGAAGACTTCAGGCGTAACGAACTTCCCACGCTCAGAAGTGGCCTTCACTGGCTCCGGATTGAACGCCGCACGCTTCGCGACAGCGTCCTTCCTCGTGCCGGTAACCTGCCAGGAGAACTCTTGCCCTGGCTGGCCACCTGCGACGGAGAAGACGCCGCCGGTGATACGCTGCTTGACGTACAGAGAGGCTGGAGCGCCGATCGGAGTCAGTTGGTATCGAAAATTCTCGTTCAGCGAGTCGAAGTATGAGGGCAGCCTGATCGTTGCTTCGCCGTTCGGACCAAGAGTTGCGTTACCATCGTAGACATTCTTGAGTTCGTTCGACTCCACGGCAGCATGCACGAGAAACTTGTTCTCCGGGTCCAAGGGGTGGTCGATCATGAAGGCCTTACCCATCGTGCTCGAGATCAGGCCGTTTACATGAAGTCGCCCATTGAAGAGACCGGCGAATCCTGTCGTTCCGTTTACCAGATCCCCCAAGACAGCTGTGCCAGACCCGAAAGCCCGACCAGCGGCGCCGAAGCCAGCCTGACTGTTGTTTTGACCGAAGATGCCGCTAGCAGAGGAAGAATTCGTGACGCCCTGAACGCCATTCAGAGCCGATGAACTCGTCGCCAAGCCCTCAACCGCGTTTCCTCTGACGGTTTGGGCGTACAGGCCAATGGGCGGAGAAACCGTTCCGGCATTGATATTGATGGCTGACATGGCTGGCTGATAGCTCGCGGTCTGAGCCGTGATGGTCGATTGCGCAAACGCGCCATTCGTACGAGCCAGAATACCAATTCCATTGTCGGTGTTCGCCTCAATCGCAGTACCGTTGAGCGAGTTTCCACGGAGTGCAACCTGGCCGATGAAATCCGTCACTGCATCTACGCCACGGCCCCCGCTTGACAACGTTGACGTTGCATACACGCCAGTGGTTCCCAGTGCCCAAACGCCCCTCCCTCCAGTTGAGGAGAAGTAGCCCGCCGTCCCGTTCGAGCCCGACCCTACATTCGTTTGGGCGTAGATACCGGTGCAGAACGACGATCCAGACGAAGTGCAAGAAGTAAAGATGCCGTTCCCGCTTGAAGATGCTGCCCCGGTTTGTATACCCGACCAGCCGCTCACGAAAAGGCCGTTGCCAAAGGTATTCGCGTTCACGAATCGACCTGCCGAGTTCCCGTTGGCAACAGGACTCAAGGTGACGCCGAACGCAGTGCCACCAGCGTTCACTGAGGTTGCCGTGCCGCTGTAAGGCAAGAGGAGTTGGGCGTTGCTGCATAGCGCAGCAAGTGCGAGCCCCCCCCATTGACCGACACAGACTCACAAACTTCGATTTCCACTTAAACATGCGCATGGTCCCGCCCCTTGACTTGAGTGCACTGCAGTTGACTACCCGACTCCCTCGACACGAAATGGGAATCGCATGGGATGTTCCTTCTCATTTGAGCCCGACGTCAAGCGACACAGGTGTCAATTGGGTCGACTGGTGAGCCGGTTGCTCTCTGGGTTGGGACCTGAGCAATCCCCTCGTTTTCGACGTCAAACAAGACCGAACACCTCGCGGAAGAACGGGACCCCGCGCATCAACTCGCCAAACTTGTTGATGAGGAGTTGAGCCTTCGGCTCGCGCATGTTCGGCAATGCGCCGTAGTAA
>JADCJJ010000263.1 GCA_020247085.1 Myxococcaceae bacterium
CCATTCCACCCTGGGCCATCAGCCACTGCACCAACGGCAGCCTCTCGCCGTCGTGCAGCCCGCTGCCGACGAAGTGCATCGTCGGCTTCCAGAGCATGATGGGTCGGGTGCAGGTATGCGCGCCGGCGACGCTGAACGATCGCTCCGCCGTCAGCATGGGCAGCTCTCGCACGAAGGCCGACCGCGGCTGCCCCGTGAACTACGACGAGCGCCCGATTCGCATCGACCGCGGCGGGCCGATGATGTCACCCGACAACTGCAGCGTCGACAGCGACTGCCAGGTGAACGCACCGATGGGCCGGTGCGGGAATGACCCCTTCACCCGGCTCCCCGATGGTGGCCCCATCAAGACGTGTCTCTGCAACGTCGGCATGGCGAACCAGTGCCCGAACGACGGCGACGCCGGCATCGCGTCGGTCTGCCTCGACGGCGTGCCGGGCTCGCCGAGCGTCTGCATCGAGTCGTTCGTCTGCGCCTTCCCAGGCAACCGGTACGTGCAGCCACGCGACGGTGGTTTCGGTTGCGGCCTGACGCCGATGTGACGCGCGGCCGGGGCCCGGCGTTCGCCCGGGCCCGTGGCCTTCTGCCGATGACGACGACGTTCACCTCATCCGGGTGCGCCCGGCACGGCCACCCCGAGGTGACCGTCACCTTCGCCGAGCCGCCCCTCATCCCCGATGGGGAGCGCCTCATCCTCGGGCACGTCGAGGCCGCGGTGGCGCGCGGGGCACGGTTCCTCCCGGGCGAGACGACGGCCATCGGCGGGCACCTGGTGCGCTTCAAGGCACGCGAGGACGGCACCCTCGGCGTCGAGGAGCCCGAGCCTGCGCCGAAGGAGGCGTGGATCGAGGCCGTCGACCGCACCGTGCGCGAGGTGACGCTGCAAAAGTTCGTCAACGAGAGCGTCGGGCTCGAGCTGGCGTTCCCTCCGCCCCGGGCTTCGCTGCTGGTGAGCCGCTGCGCGCAGGGGGCCGACGCGGTGACGTTGACTCGCGCCGACGCCGGGAGCGCAGCGCGGGGCCTGTCGGGCTGGGGGCTCACGTGCGCCGAGGCCCACCCGCACCCGGAGCCCTTCGTGTTGCCGCTGTTGGCGCTGTCGGCCCTCGAGCCGGGGCTGGTACCCTTTCTCGCCCTGCCGCCCGGGACGGTGGCGCAGGTGTCGAGCGGCCCGGCCCACGTCACCTTCCGGGGGCAAGCGCGTGAGCCGCTCGAGGGCTCGTTCCTGGCTCGACGGAACGAGCGCGCGGCCCGCAAGGCCTGAGGGTGGGGAGCCCGGGCTTCGTTCGCGACTGGCCCAAGGGGAGGGCGGAGGCCACCCGGCGAGAGGTGGCGAGCCGCGTTGGTCCGCCCGAGACGCTCGTTTCAACGTCGCCGTGAGGTGAGGCAGCGCGCCTCGAGCGCGTGCGTTCGGGTCGTCCGAGGCGAGCTGCTCCAGGGGGCTGGCCGCGGTGCTGGGAGAGGCGGGTCGGTTCGTCGTCTTGGGGGAGGCGGCGCGAGGCTCCCGTGTCACCGTCCCCGTGAGCGCTGGCACCAGGTGCGCAGGCGGGCGTCGGGCCACGACGCCTCGACGTCAGCCGCGCTGCCAGGCCCGGGACGAGGCGACGACGTCGCGGTAGGCGGCGAGCTCTCTCTGCGTCCGCTCCGGTGTCCAGCCCAGCTTCGCCGCCATGCGCTGCGCCACCTGCGGGGCGATGCCCAGGCCCTGGTCCCTCGCGCGCAGCACCAGCGAGAGGCGGCGCGACAACACGTCGTCGAGGGTGAGGGCGAGCTCGGTGTCCACGCTCTCGTCGACCTGGCCCATGAGCCAGGGCAGCTCGGGGTCGAGGCGCTGGGCGGCGTCGGGGGCGGCGCAGCGCTCCAGCACCGCGCCGGCGCGCGCGCCGTACATGAGCGCGAAGGCCGTGGCGCCGGCGGCGTCGCCGGCCTTCGACGTCAGCGACGCCGAGAAGCGCTCGAGCGCCTCGTCGCCCGCCTCGAAGCCCCGGCCGCCGGGCAGGGGGCGCTCCGCCGTGCTCGAGGGGGCCTTCGAGCCGAGCTGCCTCGCCGCCCGGTCGACCACCTCGGCCGCCATGGTGCGGTAGGTGGTGAGCTTGCCTCCGGCGATGGTGAGGAAGCCCTTGCGCTCGACGAGGAGGTGCTCCCGCGACACCTGGCTGGCGCCGGCGCTCGCGTCGGCGGGCTTGAGGAGCGGGCGCAGGCCCGACCAGGTGCTGATGACGTCGTCGGGGCCGAGCCGCGCCTCGGGGTAGTAGTGGTTGGCGGCCTCGAGCAGGTAGGTGACGTCGGCGGCGGTGGGCTCGACCCGGTCGGGCGTGCCGTCGAAGAAGGTGTCGGTGGTGCCGATGGCGGTGCGCCCCAGGCCCCAGGGGATGGTGAACATCACCCGCTTGTCCTTCGGGTGCGTCATCAGCAGGGCGTGGCGGGCCGGCAGGCGGCGCTCGTCGACGACGACGTGGATGCCCTTGGTAGGCTTGAGGAGCGGCTGCTCTCCGGCGAGGGCGCGCACCTCGTCGCTCCACGGGCCGGTGGCGTTGACCACCACGCGGGCCCGCACGTCGAACGCCTGGCCCGAGAGGGTGTCGGTGACGGTGACGCCGGTGACGGCGTCGCCTTCGGTGAGGAGCGCACCGGCGCGCACGTGGTTCGCGACGATGACGCCGAGGTCGCGCGCGTCGAGTACGTTCTCGAGGGTGATGCGGGCGTCGTCGGTCATCGCGTCGTAGTAGACGACGCCGCCGACGAGGCCCTCGGGGCGCAGCATCGGCTCGAGCTCGAGCGTGCGCGCGGCCCGGTAGGTGCGGTGGTTGCGGTAGCCGCCGAAGAAGCAGAGCGCCTCGTACAGGTACAGGCCCAGGTCGAGCGTCACCAGCCAGCGGCGGTCACCGTGGTAGTTGGCCACGAGGAAGGCGAGGGGCCGCACGAGGTGCCGCGCCAGGCGCATGAGGCGGTTGCGCTCGTTGACGGACTCGAAGACGAGCTTGACGTCGCCCTGTTCGAGGTAGCGCAGCCCGCCGTGGATGAGCTTTGTGGACTTCGACGAGGTGCCGGCGGCGAAGTCGAGCTTCTCGACGAGGGCCACCTTGAGGCCCCGCAACGCGGCGTCACGGGCGATCCCGGCGCCGGTGATGCCGCCCCCGACGACGAGGAGGTCGAACGGCGTGTCGGCCAGCGTCTTCAGGCTGCGGGCGCGGGGTGACTCGACTGCGGACACCAGCCGGTTCTACGCCGCGAATCGGCCGGCGCCATCAAATCTTCCTCCGTCGCCCGGTGCGCTTGTAGGTGAGGTAGTCGGCGACGATGGTGCCGTGGTCGAAGACGAGCTCCTTGGGGAGCGCGTCGACGGGAAAGGCCTTCGCCTCGGCCGCGTCGTCGGTGCCCAGCGGGTCGCCCTCGGCCCAGCCGATGAAGACGGTCGAGATGGTGTGCTTGCGCGGATCCCGCGCGGGGTCCGAGTAGGTGAAGAACTGCTCGGTGAGGTCGACCTCGAGGCCCGTCTCTTCCCGCACCTCGCGCACGCAGGCGGCGTGCAGCGCCTCGCCCTCGTCGACGAAGCCCCCCGGCAGCGCCCAGCCGATGGGCTCGTGCTTGCGCTTGATGAGGACGATGCGCTCGCCCGGCAGCTCGACGATGCAGTCGACGGTGGGCGTGGGGTTTCGGTACGTGGCCATGGCAGCCGCACTCTGCCATCGACCGGCGCGGCTGGCGTGCGCTACCGCGAGCGACCATCGCCGCGGCCCGCCTTCGCCCCGAGCCAGCGCTGCCAGTGGCGCCTGGCCTCTTCGAGGAGCGCCTCGACGGCCTCGAGCTGGGCCTTCGTCAGGGCGGGGCCGCCGGAGGCCATGACCGTGCCGAAGAGCGGGTGGCTCGACTCACCCCGGCGTACGGTGACGCGCGAGGGGAAGAGGTCGGCGGGCTGCGTGACGAGCGAGCCATGTAGCTCGCCCTCGTAGGCCCCCAGGAGCCGGCCAAGCACGGTGACGGTGAACACGGCCTCGGGGTCGTCCGTGATGCGCACCTCGCGCAGCAGCGCCAGCGCGCCGAGCCGGTCGAACACCAGGCGCCCCGTCGTCGCCTGGAGCGTCAGCTCCCTCCGGCGCTCGGTGAGGGTGCAGCGCAGCTCGCTCGACAGCGGCTCGAGGTCGCCGACGGGAAGCTCGAGGTGAGCGGTCTCGACGGTGAGGGACAGGAGGAACGAGGGCACGGCCGAAAAAGCGTAACGGACGCACCCGGTGGCTGCTCGCGCTCCTTTCGGGCTCATGATTTCAGGCAGTTGAGGGGGCCGAGGCCCGCGCGTCGCTCAGGGCCACGTCCCTGCAGCGCTCGGCTTGACGCCGCGCGTGGCGACGAAGAGGCGCCCGTCGGCTTCGCGCACGGTGAAGCAGGCCACCTCGGCCCCCCGGGGGAAGAAGCCTCGCCCGTCGCGCACGTCGAAGACCCAGGCGTGGAGCGGGCAGAAGAGGTGGAAGCCGTCGAGGTCTCCCTGGCCCAGCTCGCCGTCGCGGTGGGGACAGCGGTTGTCGACGGCGTACACGCGGCCCTGGACCCGCACGAGGGCGACGGCCTGACCCTGCACGTCGACCACCCGCCGTCCGCCCTCGGGGACGTCGAGGGCGCCGCAGACGTCGACGAAGCTCGCCTCGCTCACTTCACCGCCGCCGACACGGCCTTGAACTCGGGCCCGCCGGCTCGCTCGAGCGCGTCGAAGAGGGCCGCCTCGACGGTCGTGTGCACCGCGCCCTCGTCCGCGCAGAGGCCGAGGCCGACGCGGTGGTCCACCTCGTCTCGCGACAGCACGGCGTCGACGGCGAGGTAGGGCGTCAGGCCGTGGGCCGAGAGGGCCCGCACCGTCTGGAAGACGCAGACGTGGGTCTCCATGCCGGTGACGAGCACCGTCGGGCGGCCAGCCAGGCGCTCGGCCACGCCGGGCACGAGGGCCGAGAACTCGAGCTTCTCGATGGGCGAGAAGGTCGGCCCGAGGCGCGCGGCGACGGCCTTCACCGTCGGGCCAAGCCCCCGCGGGTACTGCTCGGTGACGACGATGGGCAGGCCGAGCGCCTTCGCTCCGTCGATGGCGGCGAGCGTTCGGTTGACGAGCCGCTCGACGCGCTGGGGCGCCATGGCGGCGGCGAGGCGCTCCTGGACGTCGACGATGAGCAGCGCCGCGGCGGTGCGGGTGAAGCGATGCATGGTGTCGCTCGTAGCGCCCGGGCGGCGGCGAGTCGACGGGCCGGTGGCGCGGGCGGCTGGGCAGGTCGTCGCGGCGCATTCGGCCGTGAACGGGAGTAGGCTTCGGTCCTTCCATGCCCAAGTCCCTGACGCCGCGCCTGATGGACCTCAAGCACGAGATCGAAGGCTACGCGCGCGCCTTCGGCCTCGACTTCTTCGAGACGGTCTTCGAGATCCTCTCGACCGAAGAGCTCAACATGGTCGCGTCGTACGGTGGCTTCCCGACGCGCTACCCACACTGGCGCTGGGGCATGGAGTACGAGCAGCTGTCGAAGTCGTCGGAGTACGGGCTGTCGAAGATCTACGAGCTCGTCATCAACAACGACCCCTGCTTCGCCTACCTGCTCGAGGCCAACGCCGAGGTCGACCAGAAGCTGGTGATGGCCCACGTCTACGGCCACAACGACTTCTTCAAGAACAACTTCACCTTCAAATACACGAACCGGAAGATGGTCGACGAGATGGCGAACCACGCGACGCGGGTGCGCCGGTGGATCGACAAGCTCGGCGTCGAGAAGGTCGAGACGTTCATCGACGTCGCGCTGTCGCTCGAGAACCTCATCGACCAGCACGCGCCGCACATCAAGCGCAACCCCGACCCGAAGACCGCCGAGGCGCAGGTCAACGTGCGGGCCGAGGGCTTCAAGGTCGAGAAGGACTACATGCGGCCGTACGTCAACCCGGCCGACTTCCTCGAGAAGGAGCGCAAGAAGCTCGACGAGGAGAAGAAGCAGGCGAAGAGGTTCCCCGAGCGCCCGCAGCGCGACGTGCTGGCCTTCCTGCTCGAGCACGCCCCGATGGAGGACTGGGAGCGCGAGATCGTCTCCATCGTGCGCGACGAGGCCTCGTACTTCGCGCCGCAGGCGCAGACGAAGATCATGAACGAGGGCTGGGCCAGCTACTGGCACTCGACCATCATGACGACGCGCGCGCTGCGCGATCACGAGATCCTCGACTACGCCGACCACCACGCTGGCACCATGGCGATGCAGCAGGGCAAGCTGAACCCGTACAAGGTGGGCATCGAGCTCTTCCGCGACATCGAGGAGCGCTGGAACAAAGGGCGCTTCGGCAAGGACTGGGACGAGTGCGATGACCTGCGGGCGCGCCGCTCGTGGGACAAGAAGCTGGGCGCCGGGCGCGAGAAGATCTTCGAGGTGCGCAAGCACTACAACGACGTCACCTTCATCGACGAGTTCCTCACGCCCGAGTTCGCCATCGAGCAGAAGCTCTTCGTCTTCAACTTCAACGACAAGAAGAACACCTGGGAGATCGCCACCCGCGAGTTCAAGAAGGTGAAGAACAAGCTGCTGCAGTCGCTCACCAACTTCGGCCAGCCGGTCATCGACGTCGTCGACGCCAACTGGGAGAACAAGGGCGAGCTGATGCTGTCGCACCGGCACGACGGCGTCGACCTCGACCCCGGCTACGCGAAGGAGACGCTCAAGAACCTGCAGAGCGTCTGGCGACGCCCGGTCGGCATCTTCACCCGCGGCGAGGGGAAGGGCCTGCTGATGCGCCACGACGGCACCACCTTCTCGGAGAAGAAGGTCGACCTGTAGGGGCGCGTCACGGCGGGCCGCGCCCCGTGGGCTCGCAGCGCCTCGGCGCCCCTGTCCTCGCTGCCGACCCGGTCGAAGGCCGAGCTCTCTGCCTTCCCCGGCGCGCCAGCGTGACCATCCGCGCCCGCTCCACCGCGCGGATCCTGAACGACGTCACGGGCCCCGCAGGCTCGGTCGCCGTCGGTGAACGTTCGGCTCGAGGCTGCGCTCGCACGTCTTCGTCCCTCCTACCGTGCCGCCGCGCACGTCCCCTGGCGCGGCAGCGGCGCGTCGAGGCTCCATGGCCCGTCAGCGTCGCTCGAGCGTGGCGCCTCGCGTGAGGCCGTCGCCTGCGCGGGAGCGGCTCCGTGACGTCGCACGTGCGCGGCGCGCGCGCCTCGACCGTCGCGCCGGTCACCATCGTCGGCGGTGACGCGCGGCTTCACGGGGACGAGGCGATGGGCTGAAGGTGGAACGTGTCGTGCATCGCGGCGCTGCGTGAGCCAGGGCGCCGTGGTGGGGGTCGTGTGGGTATTGCTCGGGCAGGCGCCGCAGGCCGTTGATTCACTTGGCTTGGCGCTCGAGCGCGCCCAACGACGGCTGGTCGCCTTTGCCGTCGACGGTGGGTCGACGGCGCTCGCCTATGACCGGCGCGTCTCGGCCCTCGTTGCACGGTATCAGGCCCAGCGCGCGCTCGTGAGCGACGCGGGTTCGAGGGCGAAGGCGCTGACGCTCGAGGTCCGAGGGGTGCTGAAGGTGCCCGCCGCGGACCTCTCCGGGGTAGGAAGCGCCCGGCGCGAGCAGCTGCTCCTCGAGGCTCGAGCGTCGATTCAGGCGGCCAGGCTCGAGGTGTCGAGCGCCTGCGTCGCGGGGCGCCTCGCCCTCGTCGAGCTCGGAGGCCGCGTTGGTGGGAAGGTGGACACGCTCTCAGGGCTCTGGCGCGAGTGCGCAGGCCAGGGCTCGCCGTCGTGCCACGGCGTCGAGGCCGTGATCGAGGCCTACCGGAGCCTCGAGGACGCGGTGCAACTCGAGCAGGGTGCCCTCGAGCGGGCCTGCGTTGACGTCTCGCCCGCCCTCGAGCGGTGAGCCCAGCGCGCGGGAGTGGTGCCGTGCTGGACCTGCGCTCGAGGGCAGCGCCCTTGGCGCTGGACATGCGTGCGCGCGTCCGCGCCGATGCTCGAGGGCGGTCTCGAAGGCTGCCGCTGGACGCTGCGCCCGCGACCGCGAGGGCTCGACCTGGCGCGGCGCCACGGCGCAGCGCACGACGAGCGCTTGATGAGTCACGCGGCTGAACGGCCAGGGCGCTCGCCGAGCCGCGGCGTTGGACTGGCCGGGCGTTCGACGAGTGACGGGGAGACGACCCGTGTCGGGTGGGGTGCGGGTGACCGGCTCGAGAGCGCGCGCCCTGCGGCATCGGCCCGGCGCCAGCCCCCGTACTGCGCGTGAACCCCGAACCAGGGCCATGGCCGCGTCGAGCGCCGCCGGTCCACGCGCATCAACCGCATTGGCTTCCTTCGTGAGCATGACGACTGGGCGGGCCTCGAGCGCGTCGACAGGGGGGAGGCGATTCGCGGACTCGATGGCGTGGCCTCGCGTGAGGTGCGTTCCTTCGGCTCCAGCCTCGATGGGGGCTGCTGCCGAGAAGTTCGCCCGCGCCGTCCGCCATCACGTTCGGGTGAAGGACAGGCTTCACAGGCGCCTCGACGTCGCTTTCGTCGAGGACGGCTCGCGCGTCCGAGAGGGCAGCGCCCCCCGAGGCCATGGTCATGCTGCGCCACGTGGCCCGAAACCGCCTCGAGCTCGATTGCGCCAGCCACTCCAGCGTCAGGCTCACGCGCGAGCGCGCTGGCTGGAGCGTCGACGACCGCGGCCACGTCGTCGACAGCCGCTGCACCTGCTCCCCGCGGCTCCCCAGGAGGGGGGCCCGGGCCGCGCCGACGTCATGATGCGCCTGGCCTGCCCCGCGCCCGGCGATGTCGGGGGGCTGTGCTAGGCCGTCTGACGATGCGAGACGTGACGAAACCCCTGACCTGGCTCTGGCCCGAGGCCGACGCCGACGGCGCTCCTGAGGCGCTCCTCTCGCGGGAGCTCGGCCTGCACCCGGTCGCGGCCCGCGTCATGGTGAACCGCGGCCACCCGACGCCGGCGCAGGCCCAGGCCTTCCTCGACGACTCGCTCTCGAGCCTCCCGGACCCGTTCCGCATGAAGGGCCTCGCCGCGGCCGTCGACCGCCTCGCCCGCGCCGTCCGCCAGCAGGAGCCGGTGACGCTCTGGGGCGACTACGACGTCGACGGCGTCTGCTCGACGGCGCTCCTGACGACGTTCCTGCGCGACGTCGGGCTCCCGGTGCGCACCTACATTCCGCACCGCCTCGGCGAGGGGTACGGCCTCAACGCCACCGCCATCGAGCGCCTCGCGAGCGAGGGCACGAAGCTGCTCGTCACCCTCGACTGCGG
>JADCJJ010000264.1 GCA_020247085.1 Myxococcaceae bacterium
CACGGCGGTGACACGGGAGTTCCAGACGGTGGGCCGATGGTGATGCGCACGCCGCGCAGTGACGCGGGAACGACCGCCGGTCACGACGTCGGTCCACGACGGCCTGGAGCCCGGGTTGCCGGGCGCCCACCCCAGCACGTCGACGCGGAAACGCCCCTCGCGCCTCCAGCCGATGGTCCAAACCGCGCTGGCCCCACGGTCGCCGGGCATCTCCACCCGCGCGCCGACGGCGCCGACGGCACCACTCCCACCGCCGCAGGCCCACGCCGGGCGGACCCCACGGACGCCGGGCGCCTGTCCGCCGGCGGCGACGGCGCTCCCGACGCCCTGTCCCGAGCGGTCCCGGCCCTCGAGGACGACGCGCACGAGCACGTCGACGGCGGCGCGCACCCGCCCCGGCCCGTCGCCGAGACGACGGTTCGGGGCCAGCGCCTCGGCCGCAGCGCCTCCGAGGTGACGCTCGGCCGCGACGTGCTGCGCGCCGCGCCGAGGAGCGGCGCCGTCGACCTGCTGCGCGTCGTCCCCGGCCTCGTCGCCTCGCAGCACTCCGGCGAGGGCAAGGCGCACCAACTCTTCCTGCGGGGCTTCGACGCCGTGCACGGCCAGGACATCGAGCTCAACGTTGCGGGCCTGCCGGTGAACGAGGTCTCGCACATCCACGCGCTCGGCTACGCCGACCTCAACTGGCTCATCCCCGACGTGGTGCGCGAGGTGCGCGTCACCGAGGGCAGCTACCGCGCGTGGCAGGGCGACTTCGCCGTAGCCGGCACCGTCCGCTACGAGCTCGGCCTCGAGGAGCCCGGCCTGACCGCCGGCGTGTCGTACGGCTCGTTCAACCGCACCCGCCTCTTCGCCGGCTACCGCCCGGCTGACGCGCCCGATACCTTCGCCGCCGCCGAGTTCGTCCGGGGCGACGGCTTCGGCCCACAGCGCGCCTTCGCCCGCGGCTCGGTGCTCGCGCAGCTCGTCCTGCCACTGCCCGCGCTCAAGGTGCGCGCGGTGCTCGGCAGCGCCCTGGGGCGCTTCGAGTCTCCCGGCGTCGTCCGCGAAGACGCCTTCGCCGGGGGCCGCGCCGACTTCTTCAACGCCTTCGGGCCCTTCCAGGGGGGCGCCTCGTCACGGCACCAGGTGCTGCTCGGCGTCGAGCTGCCCGGAGACGGCCACCGGACCACGGCCGAGGCCTTCGGCGTCGTGTCCGACCTGGTCCTGCGCAACAACTTCCTCGGGGCGCTCCGCACGGCCTCGGGCGATGGCCTCGAGCAGCGGCACCGCGACGGCCTCGTCGGCGCGCGCCTCGAGCACCAACGCCACCTGCACGTGCTGGGGCAGACGCTGCGCTTCGACCTCGGCCTCGGCGCCCGCCGGGACGGCATCGAGCAGCGCCAGCAGGCCTACCGCGACGCCGATGGCGAGGTGGCCAGCCCCACCATCGACGCCCGCGTCGTGCAGACCGCGCTGACCGCGTGGGGCGAGGCGTCGATGGCGCCGGGCCCGTGGCGCTTCATGCTCGGCGCCCGCGTCGACGCCCTCGGCTTCGACGTGCTCGACCTCGCGCCCACCGCCCAGCCCCGCCGCGGCGCCTTCGGGGCGAGGCTCGGGCTCAAGGCCGGCGTCGAGCGCCAGCTGGGCCCCTCGCTGCGGCTGTTCGGGAACTATGGCGACGGCTTCCGCTCCCCCCAGGCCCGCCAGCTCGCCGACGGTGAGACGGCGCCCTTCGTGAGCGTGCGCGGTGCCGAGCTCGGCGCCGCGCTCGACGTCGAGCGCCTCTCGGCGAAGCTCGCCCTCTTCGGCTCGAGCGTCGCCGACGACGTCTTCTTCGACCACGCCGTCGGCAGCACCGTCTCGCTGGGCCCGTCGCTGCGGGGAGGCGCGAGCCTCGTCGTCACCGCGAAGCCCCTCGACGGCTGGCTCGCGTCGGGCAGCGCCACCGCCGCGACCGCCCGCGTGACGACGTCGGGGGCGCTGCTCCCGTACTTCGCGCCGCTGGTGGGGCGGCTCGACACCAGCCTCGAGCAGGGGCTCACCATCGCCGGGCAGCACCTGCGCGCGCGCCTCGGCGCCGGAGTCACCGCCATCGGCCCGCGCCCCCTGCCCTTCGGAGACTTCTCGCGGCCGGTGGCGCTCCTCGACGCGCGCGCCTCGGTGCGCTGGCGAGGCGTCGAGCTCGTCTTCGACGTGCAGAACCTGGCCGACGCCCGCTGGCGCGACGGCGAGTTCACCTTCGCCTCGAGCTGGGAGCCGGGGCGGGCCACGAGCCTCCTGCCCGCCCGGCACTTCACCGCCGGCAGCCCGCGAACGCTGTTCCTCACCCTGGAGGTCCACCTGTGAAGCGCCTGCTCTGCTTGTTCGCCCTCTCGTCATGCGACGCCTCGACCGACCAGGTGCGCCGGACCTTCCCCGTCGAGGTCGTCGTCGTGCCGCCCAGCGCCCCCACGGACAGCGGGTGGACCGTCTCGGACGTGTCGGGCCAGGCGTCGTTCGCCTCGCTGCGCTTCTTCGCCGGCCGGGTGCTCGTCACCCGGCGGCTCGACCTCACCTCGTGGCTCGTGGCCTCGGCGCACGCGCACCCGGGGCACTATGAGGCCGGCGCGGCGCTGGCCGAGGTGCTCGAGCCGCTCGTCGTCGACCTCTCGGGCCGCGCCGTGTCACCCTGGGGCCCTGCGAGCGCCGTCACCGGCAGCTACGGCTCCGCGGAGCTCGGCTGGGCCATGGGCGTGCGCGTGCAGGGCGCCGCGACGAGGGGCGCGCAGACGGTGCGCTTCGACACGGGGCTGCTGACACCCCAGAGGCCGCTGACGGCCATCGCCTTCGAGCACGAGGTGACGACGGCGCCCGGCCGGGTGCGCCTCACGCTCGACCTCGGCGTCATGCTCTCGCGCATCGACCTCGAGCGCACCCTGGCCACGGCCGACGCGCGCGGCGTCGTCACGTTCGACCGCGCGAGCCAGGCCTTCAACGGCTTCGACCGCGGCGTGACCGACACCACCGCCTACCGCTTCACCTGGCAACCCGACTGAACCCCCAACCCCGAGAGGTCCACCATGCGCCGCACCGCCCTGCCTGCCGTCCTCGCCCTGATCGCCGGCTGCGAGCCCCCCGTCAGCGCCGTGCGCTTCACCACCTGGGGTGAGGCGTACATCGAAGCGGGCATTCCCGCGCAGGCCGGCGCCGAGGACGGCTTTGTCGACGGCTGGGCCGTCACCTTCAGCCGCTTCCTCGTCGTCCTCAACGACATCACCGTCGCCGACGCGCAGGGGCAGGTGGCGTCGCGACAGCCGGGCGCGAAGGCCTTCGACCTGGTGCGAAGGGGCCCCGTCGAGGTGTACGCCGCCACCGCTCCGGCGCGCCGCTACGAGCAGGTGAGCTACGCCATCGCGCCCGACGACACCGCCACTGCCGGGAACCTCGACGCCGCCGACCTGGCGCTGCTCACCTCGCGGAAGGCCAGCGTCATCGTCGTGGGCTCGGCGAAGAAGGACGCCGTGACGAAGACCTTCGACTGGACCTTCACGACCGCCACCACCTACGCCGACTGCGCGCGCGCGGGCATGAGCGGCAAGGGCGTCGTGTTGACGGCCGGCGCCGAGGCGAAGGTCGAGCTGACGGTGCACGGAGACCACTTCTTCTACGATCAGCTCGGCAACGACGCCGCGCTCCGCTTCCAGGCGCTCGCCGACGCCGACGCCAACGCTGACGGCCGGGTGACGCTCGAGGAGCTGGCGGCGGTGCAGCTCACCACGCTGCCGCAGGGGCTGTACGGCACCGCGTCGGTGGCCAACGTGCGCACCCTGCGCGACTTCGTCACCCAGAACGTGCGCACCATCGGGCACTACGACGGCGAGGGGGAGTGCGTGCCGAAGGCGCGGTGACGCGCACCTCGAGGCCTACCCGTCAAGCAGCCGCAGCAGGACGGCGTGGTTCCGGGCCTCGGCGAGCACCCCCTCGTCGAGCAGCGCCCGCAGCGCCGGGCGGGGCAGCACCCACAGCTGCAGCATGTCCTGCCACTCGCCCAGCGTGACGGCGAGCTTCACCGCCGCGACGTCTCGGTACAGGTCGTTCAGGTTGTGCACGAGGCCCTCGACGCCCTCGACCTCCCAGCGCTCGCTCTGCACCCGCGGCCCCTCGGCCTCGCGGAGCAACTCGGCCGGCAGCTCGAAGCGCACCTCGAGCTCCATCGGCGGCCCCGCGCGAACGTCGAGCACCTTGAGGCGCGTCGCGAGGCCACCCATGGCGTGGGTCAGCGGCCCGATGGCCTCGTCGGGCGTCACCCGCCACGCCACGCTGAGGCCTCCGACGAGCCGGCCCGCATGGCACAACTGCAATAACGTGCGCTGGCGGCCCCGGCCCTGCAGCACCCCGAGCGCCTTCAGCCTCGACGCGAGCGTCATCGCGTCGCCCTGTGCCCACGTCACGGCGGCGCTGTCAAAGCGCGCCGACGCCAGCCCGGGCGACGGCGACGCACGGGAGCCCAGACTGCCGAGCGCGGAGCACGCCGTGGCCCCCACCAGTCACCGGACGTACAGCTGAATGGCTTCGCCTGGGACGTTCCGAGCCAGGTTCGAGTCGCCCTCGACCCAGTGCGCGCCGTTGGTGTTCCCACAGGCATGGAACACGTTGGGCCACCCCTTCTGCGCTGGGGGACAGCTGCGGTTGAGGACGGTCGACGCGAGCCCGTCGACCGAGAAGTTCGACGGCAACGCCGGGTCCACGTTGACGATTCGGCCCGCCCGCAGGTTGTTCATCACCACCGGTGCGGTCGAGTTGATGGCCCGGGTCGCAGTCCCCGTCGAGCGCAGGTGAAGCTCGGTGGCCGGCGTGGCGAGCGCCTGCATGACGGCGAGGGGCGCCGACCTCGAGGTCCCCGTCGTCACGGGCCAGGCCTCGTTCAGCGACACGGGCCCCTGCCCCGTGCCATCGGCGACGAGCGCCCAGCCGCCCGCGCGGTACGTCATGTCGCACGTGACGGGGATGGGCCCCAGGGCCGGCGACGGGCTCACCGCCCACACCCCGTCCGTCGCCGTCGGGAGGCTCGCCTTGATGGCCTGACAGGTGGGCAGCGCGGACAGATAGGTCAACTCGACCTCGCCGTCGGGGCTCGTTCCGACGCCAGCGACTCCGGGCGCGTTGCCGCCGCAGAACCCACCTCCCGTCACGTCCACCACCTGCCGTTGGAAGCTGAACGTCGACGTTCCGCCCGGAATGAACCCGTCGGGCGTCCAGGTGGTCGTGGCCGAGATGGCGAAGGGCAGACCGCGCAGGTCGATGTTCGACTGCCCGGTCGCGCTGTTCCAGCCGGAGCAATCTCCGGCTGACCCCAGCGGCCTCCGCGTCACGACGTTGGACCCGAAGGGCCCGCCGGTGGCAGTGCCCATGGACGCCGCGAAGGCGTAGTCGGCGAGCCTGAGGCGACGGGTGCTCGGCTCGAAGCCGACCCGCTGGAAGCGCGTGGTGACGATGGCGAGCGGCCCCGAGAAGGACGTGGCGTTGTAGCGCGCGAAGTTCTGGTTCGTGCCCCGGTTGTGCAGGGTGAGGTACATGCGCGGCTCGGTCGTCCCCACGCCCGTGCAGAACGCGAAGTAGGGGCGCTGCGGGTCGCCATTGAAGGCGAACAGGTACTCGCCATCGCCCGCCGCCGCGCTGATGTCGGCGCACGTGACGGGCATGGGCCGCGTGCGGCCGTACGAGCCCCTGCCCCCGACGCCGGCGAGCGTGGCCGTGCCGTCCCCGCCGAGCCCGCCGCCGGCGCGCACCGAGCCCAACCCGACGAACCATGACGCGCTGGAGAAGAACGAGCCGCCGGCGCCGCCTCCGCCCGGGCCGCTGTTGTCCCAGCACGATGTCGTCGAGTTCGTGGGTGACGGAGACCGGCAGTTCGTCCCTGGCGGGTCGCCCTCCCCATCGGTGCCGCGCACATCGACGGTCCCGGCGAGCTCGACGACCGGCGCCAACAGCAGCACGATGCCGCCGCCGCGGCCACCCGCGCCGCCCGGCGGGTTGTCGGCCAGCGTGTTGTCGGTGCCGCCGCTGCCGCCCCCGCCCCCCAGGAAGAGCCGGACCATGTCAGGGCTGCCCACCGGCGCGCCGCCGTGGCCGCCGCAGAAGACGGACGCCCGGGCGCCCCACGTCGCGTGGCCGCCGCCACCGGCAGCGCTGCCCTGCGTGGCGGGACACCCCCTTGAGTCGCCCCGCCCGCCGCCGCCAGCGATGACGGACGGCCCGTCGTCGACGGCGCCGAGGCCGGTCACCCCTTCGCCCTGCGAACCCGTCGCGTTGACGGTCGTCGTCTGGGCCGCGCCGGCGTACCCCTTGCCGCGCATGTCGATGGCGCCCTGCGACTGAATGCGCGTCGTCGCCCGCAGCGCGAAGACACCGCCGGCGCCGCCGTCCCACCCCTCGGCCGTGAGCTGGGCGCTGGTCCCGAGGATGAGGCTGTCGAAGACCGGCACGCGCTGCAGCATCACCCGCTGGTTGGTGCGGGCGCTCCCGAGGTTCGCGTCGTCGCTCGCGCCGTCGCCGTAGAAGCGCGTCTTCGCCGCGGCGAAGGTGATGGTGGCACCGGCCACCTGCGCCACCCGGACGAACTCGGAGTTCCCCACGTTCCCGCTCGCCGTCGCCGTCCCCTGCAGGTTGATGAGGAGGAGCTCATCACCGACCGCGAGGCACCCGGCCGCCGGCGCCGGGGTCACCGTCGCGGTGCGGGGCGTCAGCGCCGTCACCTGGTAGCGCACCATCTCGCCGCCCTGCGCGCAGGTGCGCCCCGCCAGGTTCGCCGTCGACAGGTTCAGCGGCGCGTTGAGGAGCGTGCTTGGCGCCGCCGGGCAGAACCCCGCCACGCAGCCGCCCGGGCACGCGAGGCCGCACTGCCCGCAGTTGAGCGCGTCGTTCGTCAGCGTGGTGCACACCGCCCCGCCGTCAGCCCGAGGGCACACGGTGGTGCCGGCGCCGCACTGGCTCTGGCAGGTGCCGTTGACGCACGCCTGCCCCGCGCCACAGGCCGCGCCGCAGGCCCCGCAGTGGGCGAGGTCGACGGCGGTGTTCGCGCAGACGGGGCTGCCGCCATCGACGGGGCAGGCGACCTGAGGCGGAGCGCAGGTGCGGCTGCAGCTCCCGCCGACGCACGCCTCGCCCATCGCGCAGCTCGTCCCGCAGGCGCCGCAGTTCGCGTTGTCGCTCGACAGCGGCGCGCAGTACGGCTGGCCGGTCTGGTTGCAGAGCGTCTGGCCGGCGCCGCACGCGCTTGCACAGCTGCCGCCGCGGCAGACCTGGCCGTCGGCGCACGTCGCGCCGCAGCCGCCGCAGTTCTGCGGGTCCACCTGCCCGTCCACGCAGACCGTGACACCTCCGTCACCGGCGCAGGTGGTGAGCCCCCCGCTGCACGAGACGCCGCAGACCCCGTTGCTGCACACCCGGCCCGGCGCGCAGGCGATGCCGCAGCCGCCACAGTTCGCGTTGTCGGTGCGCGGGTTGAAGCAGGCGCCGCCGTCGCACGACTGCTGGCCCGCCACGCAGCGGGGCTGGCACGCACCGCCCTGACACAGCGCCCCCGAAGGGCACGGGCGGTCGCACTGGCCGCAGTGAGCCGGGTCGGTCTGCACCGAGACGCAGCGGTCGCCGCAGACCCGCTGACTCGCCACGCACGAGACCAGGCACCGCCCCTCTTTGCACGCCTGGCCCTCGGGGCAGAGCACCCCGCAGGCGCCGCAGTTGGCGGTGTCGGCGGCGGTGTCGACGCAGCGCCCGCCGCAGACCGCCAGCCCGGAGGCGCACGGGACAGCACACTGCCCCGCCTGACAGGCCTCCCCACCCGGGCACGCCCTGCCGCACGCACCGCAATTGGCAGTGTCGGTGGTGGTGTCGACGCAGCGCCCGCCACAGGCCGTCTGGCGGCTCTGACACGAGAGGGTGCAGGCGCCCGCCCGGCAGACCGACCCGCTCTCACAGGCCGCGCCGCAGCGGCCGCAGTGCCTCGAGTCGTTCTGCAGGTCGACGCAGGCGCCGTCGCATTCGGTGCAGGGCGTCGGCGCC
>JADCJJ010000265.1 GCA_020247085.1 Myxococcaceae bacterium
CGCGCCCCCTGCTCGCCTCGACCCGGGGACCTCCACGCGGGGCAGCGGCGCCGACCACGAGGCGACACGGCGGCGGGGCGAAGGCGCGGGTCGAAAGGAAGGGTCACCCAGGACCCGGCAGTCGTCAGGCCGGACGCCGGCGTCGACGACAGCGGCAAGCTCGGCGCGAGGTGCTCCCACACCGAGGCGCCGGCGCGCCAGACCAGCCCCTGATGAGCCGGCAGCGGTGCATCGTGAGCGCTCCCCCGCGCTCCGCGGGAAACGAACGGACGTGACCGCGCCCGAGGTCCTTCGCGCGCCCGCGCGAGCCGGTGCCGACCGTGGCACTGCCGACGGCGCGGCTGGGACCCGACGTGCGACGTCTCCTGCCGCCGGCTCCTCGGCGCCGCGCCGCCACCTCGCGCGCCGGTGACCGCTCGCGCCCCGTTGGCGTGAAGCCCACCCGGCGTCGGCGGGCCGACGGCGCCTCGACGCCCACGGCGCCGTCGGCAAGCAGGGCTCGCCCCGCGGGACTGTGCTGAGATGTGGTTTGTGTTCGCTCTGGCGCTCGCAGCCGCGCTCTCCCAGCTCTCGCCGCCGCCGCTCTTCCCCGCGGAGGACGTCGCGCCCCCGCCTCCGCCCCCGTCCTGGGGCCCTGCGCGGGCGGCCCGCCTCCTGCCCGCCCAGCCGCCGACGACCGCCCAGCTCGTCGGCCGCGCCGCGCTCGCGCCCGTCATCTCCTTCGGCCTGGGCGTGTTGACCGTCGCGCTTGGCTCGTTCGCCGGGTTCATCGTCGCGCCAGCGACGTCGGGTGGCGCCGCCATCGGGGCCATCGTGGGCGGCGTCGCCGCGTACGTCCTCGGCACCGCCATCGCGGCGAACCTCTTCGCCCGCGACTCCGAGAACTTCAAGCGCGCCCTCCCGTGGGCGCTCGGCGCCGGTGCCCTCAGCACCCTCGGGTTCTGCCTGGTCGTCTTCGTCCCGGCCGTCGGCATCGCCGCCCTGCCCTGGGTCGCCCTCGGCGCGGTGGCGCTGTCCGCCGCCGTCCCGCTCGTCGTCGAGGCGCTCCGCCCACCGCCGCTGGCCGGCCCCGAGGCGACGGTCGCGCTCGCGCGCTTCGACTGACGCCCGGCGACGGCGCGCCTGCTACAGCGCGCACACGTTGTACGCCGACGGGGGCTGGCACGCGCCGTTGCTGCACGCTCCCGCGCAGCCGATGTCGCACCCGCCGCAGTTCAGCCGATCCGTGCGGGGGTCGACACAGCGGCCGCGGCAGACGATGCGGGGCGCCGCGCAGCTACCCGACACGCAGGCGCCGTCGACGCAGAGCTGGTTGGCGGCGCAGGCCACGTTGCACCCGCCGCAGTGGTTCCGGTCAGACGGAATCGGAGCGCTCAGGCCGGGCCGCGTCACGACGTCGATGCACGGCCCGCCGTCGCAGCGCGCCTTGCCTGGGGCGCACTCGTTGACGCACCCCACGCCGCCGTCACCGAAGCGCCGGCAGGACTGCGTCGGGCTGCACGCCACGCCACACCCGCCGCAGTTCCGGGGGTCATCACCGGTCGTTCGCGCGCACACCGCGCCGCACAGCGTCTCGTCACGGCCGCACAGGGTCTGGCAGGCGGCGCCGTTGGGGCAGCTCCCCCCGTCGCGGGCGCAGAGGGCCTGGCAGCGCGCCTCGGCACCCGGAGTCCGCGCCTCGACGCACGACGCGCTCCGCACGCACGAGGCCGGGTCGCTGCACGAATCGCCCACCTTCCGCTCTCCCGTCACCAGGGCGCAGAACGTCGCCCCTGCGCTCGAGAGGTAGCAGCTGCGCTCCCGGCCATCGACCTGCGGGGTGCAGTTCTGCGCGAGCGGGTCGCACGCGTAGCAGTTCGACGGCCCGCCGTCGGGCAGCACGCCGCAACCCGTCAGCTGAATGACGAGCGCCGGCAGGTTGCCCGCGTTCGACGCCACCCGGACCACCCCCGAGTACCCGCGCGGCTGCGTCGGCGCGAACTCGACCTGCACGAAGCCCTGCTTGCCGCCGGTGATGGTGGTCGCCGGAATCGCGCGGCCCACCGCGCCGTCGGACCAACTCGAGGTCACCTTGAACTCGGGCTCGCCCTCGAAGGTGACGCTCGAGATCTCGAGCGGCCGCAGCCCGCGGTTCGTCAGGCTCACCGCCTCGACGGGGCGCGCGCCGATGAAGGTGCCGCTCCCGAACTCGGCGCCGAAGCCCAGGGCGGTCCGGTCGACGCAGAGCTCGGCGTCGTCGGCGAACGAGCCCCGGTCACAGACCTTCCGGTTGGTATTCGACGGGCCGCACGCGAAGATGACGACGGTGACGGCCATGACGATCGCGACAAGCAGGGACGGGCGCTTCATGCGGCTACCTCGGGTGAGGGGCTTCTCGTGGCGTGTACCGCATCGGGTCGGGCTCGTCGTGGCCCTGCTGCTCGGCGGCTGCGGCGGCGCGCGCGAGCAGTTCCTCGGCGCCCGGGTCGCCGACCGCTGCGACGGCGAGTGGCCCGTCTGCCGAACCATCGCCGGCTGCATCCTCGGTGACCGCAGCTACGTCGAGGGCCGCTTCCCTGGCTCGAACCGCGTCGTCGTGCAGCTCTTCGAGCCATCGACGGTGACGCTGTCGCTCTTCCTCGCCGAGGTCGCCGGCACCGGCGACGAGACGCGCATCAGCTTCTTCGAGACCGAGTGCCGCGACCGGGTGCGCCGCACCCTCTCCGGCCGCGCCCTGGTGGGAGAGGCCGAGACGCGGGGCTGGGTGAGCCGCGAGGCCGACCTGTCTGACGTGGGAGACCACCTGCTCGAGTTCGAGTCGGACGCGCGCGCGCGCTACTTCGCGAAGGTCGACGTGCAGCCGCTGCGGCTGAAGAGCGCCTCGGGCAACTGACGCGCAGCACCCGGTCCACGCCTCGACGCCGAGGTGCCTCGGCAGGGCCCGCGCCGTCAATTCGCCACCTGGAAGCGGCACCCGCCGCCGGCGTCGGGGAGCCCCCCCGGACAGCTCAGCGGCGTCGCACCGCCGTCGGGGTTGGCGAAGGTGGCGGGGTACGCGCCCAGCGACTGGCGAACGCGGAAGGGAATCGGTTCGTTCCCGGTGCGGTCGACGGCCACCACGCTCATCAGGAAGGCGCCGCTCGAGAGCAGGCGCTGCGCGACGCACAGGCAGGCCACCGGCTCGACGCGAATCACCGTCGCGTTGCCCTGCTGCGTCTGCGTGAACTGCACGCGCCGGTTCGCGAGCTCGAGCGGCAGGTACCACGGCGTGAAGGCGTCGAACCGCGGGGCCAGCACGCTCGTCCGCCCGGGGCAGCCGCCGTCAGGCAGGCTCGCGCCCTCGCAGAAGCGCAGCTCGAGCGCCACCGTGCCTGCCGGCCGCGCGCCGCCGTCGGCGTTGCCGAGGGTCCACTCGAGCTGCCACGCTTGGTCGGCCATCGCCGGGCTCGAGGTGAACCGGAACGCGTCCCGGTCTGTCTCGGTGGCGTCGTAGTCGTTCGGCCCCCGAATGCCCTGCCCCTCGTTGAGGTCCCGGAAGGCGAGCGTGCGTCCGTAGCCGTGCGTCAGCACGCCGCTCACCTCGACCGGCGCCGCGCCGAGCGTCACGGTCGGCACCATCGCGCGCATCGCCTCGTCCGGGTCGTCTTCGAGCACGACGCGCAGCGACCACTCGCGGTCGTCGGCGTACTTCACCCGCCCCTTGCCCGAGTCACCGAAGCTCAGCAGCAGCGACGTCACGCCCGGCGGCACCGGCACGGCGCCGACGAAGTTCTTGAGCGTGCGGAAGGGCGGCAGCTGGTACTCCTCGTTGCGCTCGGCCAGCAGGCACTGCGGCGGGTCGATACCGGGCCCCCGGCAGAGGGCGTTCACGAGCTGCCCCGGCCCCGACACCGGGTCGTCGAAGGAGCGCGGGCACACGTCGGCCCGGGTCGCGCAAGCCGTCTGCCGGTCGGCGATCGTCGCGCCCGTCGTCACCTCCTGGGCGACCCGCAGCTGACGGGTGGGAATCATCGCCAGCGGCGGGTAGCGGCCCGGGCCTCCCGGGGGGAGCAGCTCGTACCGCAGCACCGCCGGCCCGCTGCGCCCCGGCAGGGTGAGCCGGAACCACTCGGGGTCGGGCACGAAGGCGAGGCGCCCCGTCAGCGTCGTGGGCGTGCCGAGCGCGAGGCTGACCGACCGCGCCGTGGCCGGCGTGTCGTTGCCCATCGGGCCCTCGCTCGCGTCGAGGTCGGGCATCACCCGCACCTCGACGTCGTAGCGCAGCCGCAGGTCTCCGGGCACCGGCGTCATCTGGTTGGGCTGCCGGTAGCCGAACACCTCGAGCCGGTAGCTGCCCTCGGCCGCCGCGAGCCGCGCCGTCGAGAGGTCCACCTGCATGAAGGGGTTGTCCATCACCCCCTCGGCGATGGGCATACCCGCGGGGTTCTTCAGCGCGAAGGCCAGGCGGTAGGGCAGCGACGGCGTCAGGTTCATCGCCGTCGACGAGACGCGAAGGTAGATGAGCTGCCGCGTGCCCGTGACGGAGAACGAGAAGGCATCGAGGTCGTCGTTCGTCGCCAGGTACCCCGACGCGGCTCCCTGCCTGAGGCCGTTCACCGCCGAGAGCGTGAGGGGCGTGGGCGCCTGATCATTCGGCTCGTTCGAGTCCGGGTCGTCCTGCACGCAGACGCTGACCCGGTACGGGTTGCGGTTGTCGACCCGCGGGGGCGTCACCCCGCCGACGTCGCTGACGCGCAGGAACAGTCGCGCGTTCGACTCCGAGAAGGGCCTGATGACCTCGACGCTCCTCGGCTGGGCCGCGCCGACGCGCTGGTCGTTCGCGCTGGCCAGCGTCTGCAGACCTCCATCGGCGCCCTCGCGCAGCACGTTCAGGCTGAAGGTGATGGGCGTCTGCGGCACACCGCCATAGCCCCCCCGCACCGACAGCAGGCTGCGCGGGGTAAGGCCGCCGGGGAGCGTGACGGCGTAGAAGTCGACGTCGGCCGATCGGTCGGGCGTCTCTGACAGGAAGGCCTCTCGGTCCTGGCACAACGTCAGCTCGCAGGCCGGGTCGCTCCGGGCCTCGTCGAGCGAGTTGCAGCGATCGGCGGGCAGCGTGCCGGCGTCACACGTCGGCTCGTCGCCCTCGACGCACGGCTCGGGCGGCGTCGGGCAGCCCGCCACCAGCAACACCAGCCCGCATGCCATCACGCCCCGGGTGCGCTTCCAGTTCATGTGCCCTCGCCTCCACCGCGTCCGGGGTGCCGCCGCCGGCCCGCCACCAGCGACGCCTGCCCGACCGCCAACACGCCGCGGGTGCCCCTCCAGCGCAGGCGCCCTCGCCTCCACCGCGCTCCAGGTCCCGCCGGCAGCCCTCCACCGGCGACGCCAGCCCGAACGCCATCACGCCCCGGGGGCCCTTCCAGCGCGCGCGCCCTCACCTCCACGGCGCCCTGTGCCTCGGCGGCCCCCCGCCCGCCGGCGGACGTGACGACCCTCATGGCGTCGGCACACCACCGGCCGCCCCCGGGCAGCCGGACACCAGATCGTCGTTGGACAGCCGCACGATGCCGTCGGGCGGCGAGCGGATACCACCCACCGGGAAGCGCGTCGTCGTGTGCCGGAAGGTGCGCAGCAACGGGCGCCCCGTCGGATCATCACCTGGGCGCATCGAGACGCTGACGAAGAGTTCGTTGTACCCCGCGCCGCGCCGCGCCTCTGGCAGGCCGCCGTCGCCCACGCCAGCGTCACGGCTGTCGGCCAGGGTGTTCGCGAGCAGCACGTTGTCGACGCGCAGGTCCCAGCACTGGCGGCCGAACTCGTCGGTGCCGCCACGCCGGGTGACCTGCGTGCGGTAGCCGTTGAGCGACAGCTTCTTCGCGTCGACGGCGCGCGGGTCGGTGTGCAGCTGCAGCTCGACACCGTTCGTCAGCCCGTCGTTGTCGGGGTCTTCGTCGAGATCGCTCGACGCCGGCTGGGTGCCGAGCTTGAATTCGACCGAATCGGGCACGCCGTCGTCGTCGCTGTCGACGCGCCGGGCGTTGGTGCCGATGAGCTGCTCGTCGCAGTCGAGCAGCCCGTCACAGTCGCCGTCGACGCCGCGCAGCGCGGGCGGACAGCCCTGGTCGCCGCCGCCCCCGTCCCGCAGGCGCCCGACCGGGTCGAAGGTGCCGCCGCGGCGGTTGAAGTACACCTCGACGCCGTCCGAGAAGCCGTCGCCGTCGGTGTCGACGACCCACGGCAGGGTCCGCGCGCGCCGCTCGTCGTCGTCGAGCAGCCCGTCGCCGTCGGTGTCAGCGAGCTCGACGGGGCTGCCCGCGGGAGCCGAGAAGTTCGACACCACCACCTTGTCGAACACCCAGGTACGCCGCACCTGCCCGAAGCGGAAGTCGAGGAAGTTGATGGGCTCGCCGTTGCGGAAGTCGCGAAAGTTGCCGCCGCCAAGATCGGCCATGCGCGAGAGGCGCTCGGCGTTCTGGTTGACGATGAGCAGCGGGCAGGCGCCCGGCGGCAAGTTCGGAATCTCGCACTGCGACCCGGCCGGGGGCGGTGGAATCACCCCGCCGTCGAGGTCGCACGCCGTCGAGCTCACCGGCTGCGTCGGCAGGAACACGTGCACCGTGTTCAGCTTCACGTCATCGGCGAGGTCCTTCAGCTGCCGAATGCGCCGCACGGCGTCGCCGCAGAGCAGCTCGTCGTCCTGGTTGTTCGTGGGCTGCCCGTCGGACAGGAAGATGACCGAGTACCGCGCCCGCGTCTCGTCGCCGCGCCGCATCAGCCGGGCGTTCGCCAGGTCCCGATTGATGACCGCGTAGATGTCGGAGAGCGGCTTGACGAAGTCCGTCGAGTCGCGGTTCGACATGTTGCCAGGCGCAGCGAAGTTGAGGATGCGCTGGCGCAGCAGGTCGCGGTCGCCCTGGTCGAAGCTGGTGATGGGCTCGAACTCCTGCAGGCCGCTCTTCGACAGGAAGGCCGTCGTGCTGCCAGCGAACAGCATCACCAGCAGCGACACCTCGCGCTCCTGGGGCAGCGCGTCGAGCAGGTCGGCCACCGCGCGCGCGCGGGTGCCGTCGGGGTCGGTGACCCCCATCGACTGCGAGGCGTCCATCGCGACGAGGAGCTTCAGCGGCCGCACCACCTGGTCACTGCCCGGCGTGCAGAAGTCGCCCTGAATCGAGACGCTGCGGTCCACGGGAATCTCGCGCTCCCGGCGCTCGTCATACAGGTACGTGTCGGTGCAGGCGGCCAGGAGCAGCCCCGCGGCGAACGCGCTGGCGCTGGCGACGCCGACGGCGCACCTCACGGCAGCGGCCCCGTCTGCCCGCGCGATGGGTTGACGCCGACACAGCGCGAC
>JADCJJ010000266.1 GCA_020247085.1 Myxococcaceae bacterium
CGCCTTCAGCTTCCAGGCGACGGCGACGTCGGGGGCCGCGACGGCCCAACAGATGTACAGCCTTCAGGTGACCGGCGGGAGCCTGCCCCTGGTCATCGTGGACCAGGAGCTGCCGGGAGCCGAGTTCGGCCGGGCCTACACGGCGCCGCTGGTGGCGCTCGGGGGCAAGCCGCCCTACCAGTGGGCGCTGCGGGCCAACGCGACGCTGCCCGAGGGCCTCGCGCTGTCTCCCGACGGCTTCCTCGAGGGGCGAGCCACGGAGGCGGGCGAGAAGCTCTTCGAGGTCGAGGTCACCGACAGCGACGGCGCGAAGGTGGCGCGGGAGCTGCGCGTGCGGGTGGTGAACCCGACGACGTTGTCGATCGGCACCACTGCCCTCAACCGGGCCGCGCTGCGTCAGAACTTCCTGCAGCGGCTCGTCGTCGTCGGCGGACGCGCCCCCTACCAATGGTCGGTGGTGCGCTTCCAGCAACTGCCACAGAACCCGACGGAGCAGCCCGGGCCGGTGCTGACGGCCTTCCCCGAGAACTTCGGCCTCGCGATTCAAGACGGCGTCACCGAGGACTTCCTCACCGGGACGCCGCGGCGCGCCGGGCTCTTCGCGTTGACGCTGAAGGTCGTCGACGGCGCCGGCACCGAAGACACCGTCTCGCTGACGCTGCTGGTGTCGTACGCCGAGGCGCTCGCCATCACCACCACCGTGCTCCCCGACGCGTTCGTCAACCAGTCCTACGCCGTGAAGCTGTCTCACAACGGTGGCCGGGAGGCGGCGGTGAGCTTCTCGCTGCCATGCATTCGCGAGGCGGTGCGGCCCGACGCGTTCGACTGCGTCGTCACCGACGCGACGCAGATGCTGCCGCAGGGGCTGGCGCTCGGCAACGACGGCTCGATCCTCGGGGTGCCGAGCGCGGCGCCGGGCAACTACAGCTTCCTGGTGAAGGCCTCGGACGAGAGCGGGCGTCAGGACCTTCGCGGGTTGTCTATTCGGCTGCGCGAGGACTTCAACCGCGCGTCATCGAGCGGGTGCTCGACGGGCGCAGGGTTGGGCTCCCTGACGCTCCTCGGTCTGGTGGGCCTGCTGTGGCGCCGCCGCCGACCGTGACACCAACCGACGCGAGGGGTGACCGGGCCGTGGGCCCGGTGTCGACCGGCGCGTCTCTCTTTCGTTTTTCGCCGACGAGGTCATCGTGAGTCTCTGGAAGAACGTGGTGTGGGCGGCCCTGGCGGCCATCGTGACGGCCGTGGTCTCGGCCTCGTGCGGCAGCACGGCGCCGCGCAACCTGTGCGTCGATCGCAACGTGCGCTGCGAGTCCCCGCTGACGTGCGACCCCTCTGACGGGCAGTGCAAGTGCGGCGGGCGCGGAGGCGTCAACTGCCCGATGGGCTTCGTGTGCGATCCGGTGGCCAACACGTGTCAGAGCACGCGCTGCGCGCGCGTCGATTGCTCCGAGTCGTTCGGCACGAGCTGCGATGTCCTCGACGGCAAGTGCAAGTGCGGCGGCACCGGAGGGGCCGTGTGCGCCACCAACGAGCAGTGCAACCCGCTGACGAAGACGTGCGCCCTGGCGGTCGACTGTCGAGCCCGCGCTTGCGCGCGCAACGAGGCGTGCGAGCAGTCAACCGGCCGCTGCCTGTGCGGCGGGGCGGCCTGTGGAGCCGGGCAGAGCTGCTCGCTGAGCTCCACTGGCGCGGGCACCTGCGCGGCGAGCGCGTGCAAAGGGGTGTCGTGCACCGGCACCAACGCGTGCGACCCGGCCGACGGGCTCTGCAAGTGCAACGGGGTGGTGTGCCAGAGCGGCGAGGCGTGCGCTTGCCCGCAAGGAGCCGACGGCGGCCAGTGTGACGTAAGCGCCCGGGCGTGCCGGGCCGGCACCGCCTGCCTCGGGGTGACGTGCGGTAACGGCACGACCTGCGACCCAGTCGACGGGCAGTGCAAGTGCGGTGGCCCGGGTGGGCCCACCTGCGCGGCGAACCAGATCTGCACCCTCGGCCCTCCGGCGAAGTGCCAGGGCGGAGCACAGTGCACGCTGCCGGACGGTGGCGCGCGCACCTGCCCGTCGGGCACCAGCTGCGACCCGGAGGACGGCGTCTGCAAGTGCGGTGGGCGCGGCGGGTTCGTCTGCGCTCCCGCGGGGGGGGCGGACGGAGGCTCGATGGAGCCGGCCGAGGTCTGCGTCCAGAACCCGAACCAGCAGGCCTGCCGCCGCCCCTGTGACATTCGCAGCCCGGACTGCCCGACGGGCACGTACTGCTACTTCGACTCGTCCGCTTCGTCGCCCGTCGCCTACTGCGCCGCGCCGACCGAGATGCGGGTCGAGGGGAACGGGTGCAACAGCGCCACGGCGTGCTTCGCCACGACGCCTGCGCCCAGGTCGATTCACTGCAACGGCCTCGCGCTCGGCCAGACGGGCCTGTGCCGGGCCTACTGTGACGTCGCGGCGGGCACGGCCGGGTGCCTGCAAGTGCCGGTCGCTCAGCGCTGCATGCAGATCACCGGCGCGCCGGTCGGCTTCGGTTATTGCCAACCGTGACGCTGGCCGGTGTTGGCCGGCGCTCCTCGCTCGCGACGGCGCGCTGAGCGCCGCCGGGCTGACGTGAGACATGGCGTTGGGCCCTCGGAGCCTCGCTCAGCCCTGCGGGGCGCTTGAGGCGACCTCGAGCGGACGTCGCGCGTGCGACTGGCTGCGCGCCGGAGGCGCGGTGCGCCTCGGGCAGGTGAGGCAAGCTCGGGCCAGGTCTCGCTCTCCGAGGACCCGGCGCGATGCGAGCGCGGTCGGGTGGTCCGACGGGGGAGCGCGGGTCGCGGCGGTGAGGTGAGCCTGGGGGCGAGGTTTGAGGCAAAGCGACGCCGGACGCAGGCGCTCTGGGCCGGTGACGGAGCCTCTGAGGGGGCGCTCGAGCGGTGCCGCTTTCCCCGGTGTCGGAGCGCTTCACGTCGAGCGGTCCCGGAGGCCTACTCCGGCGCTCCACAGGCGAGCCACGACGCCAGCTGGCTGCGCTCGTCTTGGGTCAGCGCCGGCGCACCGCGTGGCGGCATCGAGCCATTCGCGAGGCTCGCCTCGACACGGGCCCGCGCCGCGCGGACCTGCGCCGCAGACGTGAGGCGCAGCCCGTCTGCTGCGCCTGTCGCGCCGTGACAGCCGGTACAGGCCCGCGAGATGACGGGCTGCGCATCGCCATTCCACGTCACCGGGGAGGTGCCGTCACAGGCGGTGGAGGCGCTGCCGCAGGCGGTGAGGAGCGAGACCAGCAGGAGCAGGGGAGCGCCCGGAGGGCGGCGTCTCGGGTTCATGCACCGACGTGTTCTCGAGCGGCGCAGATCGATCACCGCTCGAGCGCCGGGGGCCGTCACCCGGCGCTCCATGGGGGCCGCGTTGGCGCCCGCGTGCGGAGGGATGATGCGGGGCGGGCCTGCAGCGTGCGCCGACGGTGGGGGGCACCCCTGGGCGCGCGACAGGCGCAGGCGTTCCGGGTAGACGATGGGGCTCTTCGTGCTTCAGCTTCAGGGGTGCCATGGAACCCGTCGCCACGCCTGCGCCCGCTGCTCCCGAGATCGTCGACGTCGCCAACCTGACGCCGATGATGAAGCAGTACCTCGAGGTGAAGGCCCAGCACCCGGGCGCGCTGCTGTTCTTCAGGCTGGGCGACTTCTACGAGCTGTTCTTCGAGGACGCGGTGAAGGCGGCCGAGTTGCTGCAGATCACCCTCACGTCGCGGGCGAAGGGGCTCGACCGGGTGCCGATGGCGGGCGTGCCCTACCACGCGGCGCGGCGGTACATCGCCCGGCTCGTCGGCGCCGGGCAGAAGGTCGCCATCTGCGAGCAGCTCGAGCCGCCAGGGAAGGGCATCGTCAAGCGCGAGGTGGTGCGGGTGGTGACGCCGGGCATGGTGCTCGACGACGACGTGCTCGAGGCGCGAGAGAACAACTTCCTCGCGGCGGTGGTGCCGGGCGAGAGCGGTGAGTCGTGGGGGGCGGCGCTCCTCGACGCGAGCACCGGGGAGTTCTCGGCGCTCCAGCCGGGTCCAATGGAGGCGGTGCTGGACGAGCTGTCGCGGGCGGCGCCGAAGGAGCTGCTGGTGCCCGAGGGGACGGGGGAGCCGATGCTCGAGGCGGCGCTGGCGGCCTTCGCGCGCAGGCCGTCGGTGGCCACGCTGCCCCGGGACGCCTTCGAGCCGCGGCGGGCGCGGGCGTTCCTGGTGCAGCACTTCCAGGTGAAGAGCCTCGAGGGCTTCGGGCTGGGCGACGACACCGCGTCGGCGGGAGCGGCGGGCGCGGCGCTGCGCTACCTGAAGGAGACGCAGAAGAGCCAGGCGGGCCACGTCGACCGGCTGTCTGTCGCCACGCGCGGCGGGGCGATGGGGCTCGACGAGTCGTCGCGGGCGAACCTCGAGCTGCTGCGCACACTGAAGGACGGCTCTCGCGTAGGCGCCCTGGTGGGGGTGCTCGACCGCTCGGTGACGCCGCTCGGCGCGCGGCGGATCGCCCGGTGGCTCTCGTCACCGCTCGTCGACGTGGCGGCCATCGCCGCCCGGCACGAGGCGGTGCAGGCGCTGGTCGACGCGCCGACGTTCCGCGAGGCGCTCGTCGAGGCGCTCGCGCACGTCGCCGACGTGGAGCGGCTCTGCGGGCGGTTGTCGCTCGCGTCGGGGGGCCCGCGAGACATGAAGGCGCTGGGCCGATCGCTCGAGGCGCTCCCGGCGCTGACGCGGCTGCTGGCCGAGGCGAAGGCGCCGCTGCTGGGGGCGCTGGTGGGCCCTTTGCGGCACGACGAGGTGCTGGCGCTGTCGGCGCGGTTGGCGCGCGCGCTCGTCGACGAACCGCCGGCGGTGGTGGGCGAGGGCGGCTTCATCGCGAAGGGCTACCATGCGCAGCTCGACGAGTACGCCGAGCTCGCGTCGAGCGGAAAGGACTACCTGCTGCGGCTCGAGGCCCGCGAGCGCGAGGCGACGGGCATCGGCTCGCTGAAGGTCCGCTACAACAGGGTGTTCGGGTACTACCTCGAGGTCACCAAGGCGAACCTGCACCTCGTGCCCCGCGAGTGGATCCGCAAGCAGACGACGGTGGGCGGCGAGCGGTACGTCACCGAGGAGCTCAAGACGTACGAGGAGAAGGTGCTCACGGCCGACGAGAAGCGCGTGGCCGTCGAGCTCGAGCTCTTCGAGGAACTGCGGCGGGCGGTGGTGGCCTGCGCGGGCCCGCTGCGGGCGTCGGCCGAGGCGCTCGCGACGCTCGACGCGTTGGTGGCGTTCTCGCGAGCGGCGGCCGAGCACGGCTACGTGCGCCCGGTCGTCGACGAGTCGGGCGTCATCGAGCTCGTCGGGGGGCGGCACCCGGTGGTCGAGACGATGCTCAAGGAGGACTCCTTCGTCCCCAACGACGTGCACCTCGACCGGAGCGAGCGGCAGGTGTTGATCATCACCGGCCCCAACATGGCCGGGAAGAGCACGGTGATGCGGCAGGTGGCGCTGGCGGTGGTGATGGCGCAGGCCGGCAGCTTCGTGGCCGCGCGCCGGGCACGCCTGGGGGTCGTCGACCGGGTGTTCACGCGCGTGGGGGCGTCAGACAACCTCGCCCGGGGGCAGTCGACGTTCATGGTCGAGATGACCGAGACGGCGAACATCCTTCACCACGCGACGCGGCGCAGCCTGGTGGTGCTCGACGAGATCGGCCGGGGGACGAGCACCTTCGACGGGCTGTCGATCGCCTGGGCGGTGGCGGAGCACCTGCACGACCGGGTCGGCGCGCGCACCCTGTTCGCGACGCACTACCACGAGCTCACCGACCTCGGCCGCGAGAAGGCGCGGGTGAAGAACTGCTCCATCGCGGTGCGCGAGGACCGGGGGCGCGTCGTCTTTCTGCGGAAGCTGGTCGATGGCGCGGCGAGCCGCTCCTACGGCATCGAGGTGGCGCGCCTGGCCGGGCTGCCGCCCGAGGTGCTGGCGCGGGCGCGGGAGCTGTTGGCGAACCTCGAGGCGGGGGAGTTCGACGAAGCGGGGCGGCCCCGGCTGGCGCGGCGCGCGACGGCCGTGGCCCGGGAGCGCGAGGCGCGGCCGTCCTCCCAGGACCCCAACCAGATGGGGTTGTTCGTGGGGCCAGCGCGCCCGGCGCCCTCGGCATCGGCCCAGGCGGTGCTGGCGGCGCTCGAGGCCTTCAGCGTCGAGACGACGACGCCGCTCGAGGCGTTGTCGACGATCGCCAGGTGGAAGCAGTCGCTGAAGGGGCCCTGAGCCAGCGCTGGTTGCAGCGAGCCTGCGGGGGCCGGGGCCGCTCGCGCGCCCCTGCGCGGCGCTGCTCGGTGGAGCCCACGACGACGAAGGCAACGGCGTCTTCGCGCGACGGCTCCGCCTCGAGGGAGTGGGGTGAAGGGACCAGCCGCGTCGGAGCGACGAGTGGCTGTCGGTCTCGTGAGCGACGCCAGCGCGCGGGCCGACGCCTGGTCCTCGGCTCCCGAAGGGAGCGCCTGAGCATGGGCCTCGTGACGTGCAACGCTCCCAGACGGAGCCGCTCAGCCTGGAGCGAGGCGCGTCCCGGAGCGATGCGCGAGCCCTGGCCCGTTGGATGACGCTCGGGGGACTGGGGCACGCTGCCGGCCATGCGCTTCGCATGGTTGAGGCGGTGGGTGGGCGGAGGTCCGGAGTCCGGGGCGCCACTCGCGCCAGTGCCCGCGGTGCCGGCCCTGCCCCAGCCGTCCGAGCCGTCTGCGCCCTCGAACCCGGTCGTTCGATTCGGTGACGTGCTGCGGGTGCTCGAGAAAAACGGTGGCGCGCTCTCGCTCGAGGGCGTCCCCTCGTTGGGGCTTGCGCTCATCGAGCCTCTGCGGGCCGACACGGGGCTGCGGCTTCGGGGCACCTCACCGGACGAGCTCCTGTGGAGCCAGGCAGGCGGGGTGCGGGCACGCGCTTGACCGCAGCTGGACCCGAGCGGCACCGTCGACTTCAGGTCGCCCGAGCAGGTGTTCGGCCAGGCGCATGGCGAGGCGAGCGACGTGTACCGAGTCTGTGCGCTCCTCTTCGCCGCCGCGAGCGGGTGACCGCCGGTCATTCGAAGCGAGGGAGAGGTCAGTCTGGTGCGGGCCATCGTCGAGGGCCGTCGCGGGAACCTCGACGTGCTCCGGCCCGACCTTCCCAACGCCTTCGTCGAGGTGATTAACCGAAGCCTCGAGCCTTTGTGGGTGAACCGCTTCCGAACGCTCGCCGAGCTCGAGCGACAGCTGCCGCTCGCGGGCCAGGAGGGTACCGGGTGGCGTGTGCTCGTCACCGTCGCCTTCGACCTGGTGCCCGCCTCGAGCCCACCCCCGGCGCTGAAGCGCTCGGCCGACGCGCGGGTGCTCGAGGCCATCGCCAGGGGTGACGAAGCGGCGCGGTACGTCTCCGCGGATCTGCTCGAGGAGCGCGGCCTGGGCGACCACGCGCGGTGGCTCCGTCTCGAGACCGAGGTGCAGCATGCGCCGGCGGCGGACCAGCCTGCGCTCCTCGCCCAGCTCCGCGAGCTTCGGTCGCGAGTTCCTCGCGTCGGTCGGCCGGGCCGCGCTCGAAGGGTGCCCCATCGTCGTCGGCTTCCGCTGCCCGCTGAGGTGGGAGCAGCTCCGGCACACGCGCGACCCCTCCGTGCGCCAGTGCGAGGGCTGCGCGTCGCCGGTGAGGTGCTTCCACGATCTCGCCGGTGCCCGGCAGGCGGCGTGGCGCGGGGCGTGCGTTGCCATCGACCCCTCCGTCCGGAGGGAGGAGGGAGGCCTCGTGCTCCACACCCCGGTGGTCATGGGCCGCATCGCCTGAGGCGACGTGCCGGGTCGCGCATCAGGTCCGTTGCGCGCCTTCCTGTGCGCCCGGCACTCGAGGCGTCGGCCGCTCGACGGCGTCGATCGATCGCTCACTTTCGCGCGACACGCCGGCGCACGCGTCGCAGGGGGCGCGCGCGTGACAGCCCGTGCGCGCTGCCGGCTCGCGTTCAGCGCGGCGCCCAGGCACCAGGACCGAGACGCGGCGCGGGCTCGTCGGCGCCAGCGCGTCGGGCGTGGCCCAGGGTGAGCGCCCCGGTGGCTCGATGGCGCGACGCGCTGTGCGCCGGGCGTGGGCCTGGGTGAGCGCCCGCCAGTGCCTCGAAGGCGAGACGCGCTGCGCGTCGGGCGTTGCCCTGGGCGAGCGCCCCGGTGGCTCGCCGGCCAGACGCGCTGTGCACCGGGCGTGGGCCTGGGTGAGCACCCGCCAGTGGCTCGACGGCGAGACGCGCTGGGCTTCGGGCGTGGCCCTCGGCGAGCGCCCCGGTGGCTCGAAGGCGAGACGCGCTGCACGTCTGGCGTGGGCCTGGGTGAGCGTCCGCCGGTGGCTCGATGGCGAGACGCGCTGCGCGTTGGGCGTGGCCCTGGGAGAGCGACCCCAGAGGCTCGCCGGCGTGACGCGTTGGGGACGCCTGGGTCGCGGTCGAAGACGTGGCTCGCGCGGTCGCGGCCGGGCGTGGTGCCTCCGGGGCCGGGTACGGGTACTGCGCGCCGTGGTTGCGGCGTGCGCGCGAGGTGACGGAGGCATCGAGGGCGGCGTCCGACGCGCACCCGGCGGGAGAGGGCCCGAGCCGAGGAGCACCAGGCTCTCGCGAAGGTCGGTGCCGCCGTTCGGGTCTCCGGTGACGAGCGTGAGGACCAGCGCCGGCGCGCCGGGGCTGGCGCCGAGGTCGCCGCCCTACGCGACGCCTGCACAGCGCGGGGCGCGCCGCCAGCCTTCGCGTCGCCGTCCAGCGCCACGAAGGGCGCTCCGTCGCACCGTCCCTCTTCCGCGCTCGAGCGTGAGGCTCCGCAGGCAGGGTGGCGCACGCGAGGACGTCGTACTCGTCGCCGTCGTCCTCGGCGTGGAGGGCCGGTCGAATGCGGGGAGCCGCTCACGCCCGTCGCCTCGAGCGTCAGCCGGGTGCGTCTCGGAGGCGCGGTCAGCGGTCGCTCCGGCGTGGCGCCGAGGCGGCTGGCGGCGAGGGCCAGGGTCGTCCACGTCGCCGCCGCGGAGCAGGGTCACCTCGCGACGCCGGGGCTCGTCGAGCAGCTGCCTTGAGCCGCCGCACCTGCCCTCGGCGCCAGCCTCTCAGCGCGACCTGCCGCGGCGCGCCTCGGGCACCCGGCCCAGTCCACCCTGCTCGGCCGCCAGCCAGGCGAGCGTCGCCACCGAGCGCGCGACCTGCTCGAGCTGCGCCGCGTCCAGCTGCGCCGGCGTGTCGTTCGCGGTGTGATGCACGTCGAAGTAGCGGGAGACGTCCTGGGCGACGTCCAGCATCGGCACGCCTGCCGCGAGCAGCGGCCCCGTGTCCGCGCCGCCGTGCGCGTCGTCGTCGCGCACCTCGACGCCGTGCGGTGCGAACGAGTTCGCCCACCCGGACACCACGGCGCGCGCGCCCTCGCCGCCGAGCACCCGCAGGCCCAGCGCCTGGTCTCCGCCGGAGTCGACCTCGGTCGCCGAGACATGGCGGGGCAGTTCCTCGGCGTGCGCCTTCGCGTAGGCGAGCGCGCCGGCGAGGCCGTTCTCTTCGTTGGCGAAGAGCACCACGCGCACGGTGCGCCTCGGCCACTGGGGCAGCTCGAGCAGCGCCCTCGCCGCGTCGAGCACCACCCCCACGCCCGCGCCATCGTCGAGGGCGCCCACCCCGAGGTCCCAGGAGTCGAGGTGCGCGCCGAGCAGCACGAGCTCTTCCGGCCGTTCACGCCCCGTCACCTCGCCCACCACGTTGAAGCCCACGGTGGGGGCCTCGTGCCGGGTATCGAGCCGCAGCCGCAGCGACACCGGGCCCTGCGTCAGCAGCCGGTGCAGCAGCTCGGCATCCGGAATCGCCAGCGCCGCCGCCGGGGTCATGGAGCGCTCGACGCCTTGCCCGCCGGTGTGCGGCAGGCGGTTGGTGTCCGTGCCCACCGAGCGGATGAGCGCCGCCACCGCGCCCGCGCGCGCGCCGGCCTTCGCCGCCAGCCGTCGCACGCCCGCCTCCTGCCCATAGCCAGAGCCGTCGGCGCGCCTCGTCATGGGGACGTTGGCGAAGACGATCTTCCCGGCTGCCGCGCCCGGAGCCAGGGCCTCGAGCGCCTCGAGCGAGGTGACCTCGAGCACCTGGGCCTCGATACCTTCTGGCGGGGTCGAGGGGCTGCCGCCGAGCGCGGTGACGGCGAGCGGCTGCGCTCGTGGTGAGGTGAGGGCGGCCGACTCCGTGCCCCGGGCCCAGCGCGGCTCCTGCTCCACGGGCTCGGGGTGAACGTTCTCGAGGCCCAGCGCCGTCAACGTGCGCAGCGCCCAGGCGACGCCCAGCGTCTCCCCATCGGAGCCAGCGAGCCTCGGCCCGGCGGCGTCACACAGCGCCGTCGTCAACTCGGTCGCGCGAGAGGGGCGCCGTTGCAGCGCTCGCACCGCGTCGGGGGGCGGTGTCGGCGCTGGCGAGGCTGGATCGCCCGCCGTCGCGCAGGCGAGGCAGGCGACGAGGAGGCCCGAGAGCGCGCGCACCATGCGCGCACCCTACCGGGGCCAACCGGCGTCTCCACGCCCAAACCCGCTGCGCACCCGGCTGGCGCTGTCGTCAGCGGCCGCCGGTGTTCGAAGCCCAGCGTGGCGTGAAGCCCGAGTACAGCACGACGTTGCCGTCGTTCTGGACGGTGAGGATCGCGCCGGGGAAGCGGGCCGTACGGCTGCTCCAGAGAGGCACCCCGCCGGCCGTCGAGACGACGAGGTTGCCGTCGGCCTGCATCGTCGCCGAGGCGCCGCCGCGCCCCTGCGTCATGGTGGCCCACAGCGCGCGGAGGCCCTGGTACAGCACGAGGTTGCCGTCGGCCTGCATCACGAGGGCGAAGCGGCCGTCGCACGAGGCGACGAGCTGTCCCACGAGGAGAGATTGACCTGAGTCGAGCCGGCCGCAGCTCGGGGAGGGCGCTGGCGCGGGCGGCGGCGTCACCGGCGGCGCCTGGCAGGCCGTCGCCGACGTGCTGCGCAACAGCTCGAAGGGGTTGAGGTCGCGCAGGTACTGGCCGTCTGGAGACACGTTGAAGTGCAGGTGCGTCGACTGCGTGCCCGTGCGCCCCATGAAGCCGAGCAGCTGGCCGGCGGCGACGCGCTGGCCAGTCGTCACCACCGCCTGGTCCAGGTGCCCGTAGTAGTACTCCCACCCGCACTCGTCGCGCAGGCGCACGCGCAGCCCCGACGTGCGGCCCGGCGTGCCCACCGCCACGATGGTGCCGCTCGTCACCGCCACCAGCGGCGCGCGCTGAAAGGCGAAGACGTCGACGCCGTTGTGCGTCGCCGCCGGGTTCCAGTCACTGTTCGCGTTCTGGTCGGGGCACGACGTTCGGCACGTCCCCGTTCGGCATGACGGAGCGTCGTACCCGATGTTGTGCGGCGCCTGGACCGGGAACACGCTCATGCGGGGCGCGCAGCGCACCTCCTGGCTCACCGAGGCCGACTCCAGCGTGTCGGGGTCGAGGTCTTCGAACGAGGCGCCGTCTTCGGTGATGGTGCCGTCGGCGCACCCGAGCAACAGCACGAACACCAGCGAAAGTCGTTGGGTCATGCCCGAGCGCCATGCGCCGCGCGTGCCAGTGTCGTGACCAGTCGGTCATTCGATTTCGGCGGTACAAGATGTTGAAATGACGATCCTGACAGCGCGCATGTCAGGAAGCATGACTGAACGGTCTTGGTATTGGAGCACGCCCGTGCCACCTCGAACAGGCGCCCTTCGCCCAGAACCAGGACGTCACGCGGCGGTGACAGCCGGCAGGCTCAGCCGATGATCATGTCTTCGCGCTCGAGGCGCCCCTCGGCGAAGCGCTGCAGGGTGAAGCGCTCGAAGAGCTCGTCCGAGGCGCCCGACGCCATCCACGCGGCCATGCGCTCGGCAACGGCGGGGGCCATCATGAAGCCGTGCCCGACGAAGCCGTTGAGCTGGAGCAGGTTGGGCAGGCCGGGCGTCGGCCCGAGGACGGGGGAGTTGTCGGGGGTGACGTCGTACGGCCCCGACCACTGCCGGAGGATCTTGATGCGCCCGAGCTGTGGGAGCTGTTCGGTGAGGGCCTGCGCGTAGCGGGTGAGGAACCGCCGCGTCGAGCCCAGGTTCATGCCGGCCGGCTCCTTCGGGTCGCCCATGCCACCGACGAGCTCGCCGCGCATCGACTGTGAGAAGTACAGGCCCGAGTCGAGCACCGAGACCAGGGGGCCGAGGAAGGGCTTCAGCGGCTCCGACGAGCAGATCTCATGGCGGTGTGGCTCATTGGGCAGCCTCACGCCCGCGAGGGCGGCGACGGCGGGGCTCCAGGCGCCGGCGGCGAGCACGACGGTGTCGCAGGCGATGTCGCCCCGGTCGGTGACGACCTTCCGGACCCGGCCCTGCGACTGCTCGAAGCCGGTGACGCGGGTGAAGGTCTCGACGCGAACGCCCCGCTTCTTCGCCGCCTGCGCGTAGCCCCACAGGAACGGCCACGGAAAGATGACGCCGTCGAGCGGGTTCCAGGCGGCAGCCTTCACGCCGACCATCGACAGCTGGGGCACGACGTCTCGGGCGGCGTCGGCGGTGAGGATCTGCGTCGGCACGCCGTGCTTGTTGTGGAGCGCCGCCGACCGCTCGAGCTTCGCGACCACCGCTTCGGACTTGGCGAGGAAGAGGTAGCCGCCCTGGCGCAGCCAGACGTTGATGCCCAGGTCGCGCGCGAAGCGCCCCATCAGCTCGATGGAGCGCCGGGCGAGGTGAATCAGCGTCGGCGTGCCCCACTGCATGCGCACGCCCCCGCCGTTGCGCCCCGAGGCGCCGGCGCAGAGGTAGCCGCGCTCGAGCACCACGACGTCGGTCTCTCCCCGCTCGGCCAGGTTCCACGCCAGGGCCAGCCCCATGATGCCGCCGCCGATGATGACGATCTTCGCGCGCTCCGGCACCCGGCCCTCGGGCACGAGCGCGCCCTCGGTGAGGCCCAGCGACGGGGGCACGCCGCCGGCCGGGGCCACGGCCGGGTCGAACGACGCCGACGCCAGGTGCGACAGCTCGGTGGGGAAGAGCGGGGGCCGGGGCGTGAAGGGGAGCACCTGCGCGGCCTTCAGCGGCACCTTCTCCTCGAGGAAGCGGGCGACGGCGGTGAGGCACTGCTTGCCCTGACACATGCCGGTGCCGAAGCCGGTGAAGCGCTTGACCGACTCGAGGTCGCACGAGCCCTTCGCGATGGCGTGCTCGACCTCGCTGGTGGTGACGTCTTCGCAGGGGCACAGGAGCGCCTTGCTCACGGGGTCGCTCCCTTCAGGGCGTCGTCGGCGAGGGCGTTGGCGGCGACCAGGCCCTGCTCGGCGCTGGCCGAGGCGCTCATCGGGCCGCGCAGCTCTCCGGCGACCCAGGTCGAAGGCGTCGCCCGGCCGTGCGCGTCGGCCTCGACGACGAAGAGGCGGGCGCGGGGGCTGTAGGCGACGCGGGCGCCGGCGGCCCGGGCCAGCTCGAACGCGGGGCTCGCCGGGGTGCATAGGGCGACGGCGTCGCAGGCGTGGCGCTCCTCGCGGCCGTCGAGGGACACCGTGAGGGCGTCGACGCGGCGCAGCCCGTGGGCGCGAACGGGGCTCGCCCCCACGGCGACGGGGGTGCCGCCGGCCGACGCGACGAGGCGGGCCAGCGCCCGGCACTCGTCCGGCTCTCCGACGATCGCCAGCCGCTCCCCGGGCAGAATGCGGTGGTCGCGGATGAGCCGGCTCACCGCGCGCCCGGCGAAGATGCCTGGCAGCTCGTTGTTGGGGAAGGTGAGCAGCGTGGGCTGGCCCCCGTTCGCCAGGAGCAGCCGCTGGTAGAAGACGAGGTGCAGGCGCTCGGCCTGCACCACGGCGAGGCACGGCGGGCCCTCGTCGGCGAAGAGCCCGACGACGGTCGCGCCGGTGCGGACGGCGCCCCGGGCGGGCAGCGTGATGGGGGGCGCCCCGTCGTCGGCGCCGATGCGGAGCCGCCCGCCGCAACGCCCCTCGCGCTCGAAGAGGGTGAAGTCGACGCCGCGCTCGGAGAGCGCCCGGGCCGCCGCCAGCCCGGCCGCACCGCCGCCGACGAGGGCGACCGGCACCTGCTCGACGAGGGCCGGCGCCCGGGCTGGGGCGGGCTGTTCGGGCAACAGCCCCAGTCCGGCCAGCTTGCGGGCCACCTGCAGCATCACCTTCTCGACGATGGGCACGCCGGCGAGGAACTCGTGGTGGTTGAACCACTTCGAGAAGACCAAGTCGGTCGCCTGCAGAACGTCGACGGAGGCGTCGGGGAAGGCGTTCTGGCGCTCCACGCGCAGCCCGGCCCGCGCCGGCACCTGGCAGGCGTACTGGTTGGGCACGCCGTCGACGCGCACCAGGCACTGGGCGCACCCGCCCGAGAAGCAGTAGGGCCCGCGGGGACGATGGTACTTGATGGAGCGCGACAGCGTGGAGCGCCCCGCGGCCACGAAGGCCGCGGCCACGCTCTCGCCGGCCTGCGCGGTGATCGACTCACCGTCGAGCTCGAAGGTGACGGGCTGGGTGATGGGCTCGAGGCGTCGGCTCATGCGGGATGCCGGCGGGTGTAACCCAGGCCCTTCCAGCGCGCCCAGAGGGATTCGAACCCCCGACCCTCGGCTTCGAAGGCCGATGCTCTATCCAGCTGAGCTATAGGCGCGTACGACGTTGCTGCGAGGGCGATGGACCGGGATTGAACCGGCAACCCCAGGAGTCACAATCCTGTGCTCTACCAATTGAGCTACCACCGCCGTGAGACGACCGCGTGAAACGGCCGCGCACCTACCGGACGCGCCCGGCCCCGTCAACATGACACGGCGAGGGCCGCGTGCCCGGGGCCCTCTCGAACCCCGAGAGAACCATTCGAGAAACCTGTTTCGTGCGCGCCAGACAATGACGGCATGCGCACCCTTCGCCCCTCGTCGAGCCTGTTTCACCGCCATGCCCAGAGCGCCGCGGAGCACGCCTTTGCCGAGCCGGCGCGGCGGGCGGCGCCGGGGCCCACGGCCTCTTTCGACACCTTCACGCCGGCCGGGCCGGTGCGGGTCTCGCCGGGGACGGTGACGGGGTACTCGGCGCTCGAGCGGCAGAAGCTCGACCGGGCGACGGCGAAGCTCGGTGAGGTGCTGAACAGCCGCGAGTTCCGCGACGCGGTGCTCGCGCATACCTTCGCGGGCAAGAGCGGCTTCGCCAGCGACGAGCGGACGCCGGCCGAGGTCTACGCCGTCATCCGCGCGGCGAAGGAGCGCTACACCGCTGTCGCCGACGGCGAGGTCGACCTCAACCTCGAGCTGCGCACCCTCTCGTGGTTCCAAAGGGGCGTGGTCGGGTACACGCGTGAGGGCTCCGAGACGATCACCACCAACCGGCGGCACTTCTCGGGCTTCGACGAGGCGGGCATCGCCGGGCACCTCGGCCACGAGTGGCTCCACACGCTGGGCTTCGAGCACGACTTCAAGGCCACCGCGCGGCGGCCCCACTCGGTGCCGTACGCGCTCGGCGACCTCATCGAGGCGCTGGCGTCGCGGCCCACGCTCACCCCGGTGTAGCGCGCGCTTCGGAGCGCCTCACGCGCGGGGCGGCGGCGGTGCTCGGCCGGGTCGGTCGGGCACGACGAGGCGGGCCCGCTGCGGCGCCGGGCCGACGCGCACCGTCATGCCCGAGGTGAAACGCAGGCAGTCCGCCTCCATGCCGTCGGAGAAGATCGTTCCGCCCTGCGGCATCAGCGACTCGACGTGCAGCTGCGCGTCGTCGGCGAGCCAGCCCACCACCTGGGTGGCCTGGCTGTGGCGCGAGACGAAGGGCTCGCGCACCACGAAGAAGAGCCGCGGGTCGTGCCAGGCCATCGACACAGGCGCGACGGGCTGGCCGCCGAGGAAGGCGCCGACCTGCGAGGCCATGGTGCAGATCGACGACAGCCACCCGGTCGACCCCGCGCCGGTCGAGACGATGACGCCGCTCGAGGACTGCCGCTCGGGAGACGGGCCTGGCGCCGCCGCGAGCTTCTTTCCCTTGGAGGCCTTCGGGCCCGAGACCCAGAGCCGGTAGTGGGCCGACTGGTGCGTCGCCTCGCCGATGAAGAGCTCGTTGAACGCGAGCAGGGTCTGGCCGTCGCTCGTCTGGGCCCGCGCCAGCGTCACGTCGCTGGTGGTGAAGCGCCCCTCGAGCACGCGCGAGACGGCGGCCCGCGCGCCCGGCACCTGGAAGGGGAGCAGGGCGCCGTCGAAGCGGGCAGGGTCGGGGTTGACGCCGACGAGCGGCTGCGCGCCGACGTACTTGGCGGTGTTGGCGACCAGCCCGTCCTGGCCCGCGGCGATCACCAGGTCCGAGGGCCCGAACTGGTACGTCGGCAGCAACGCCCGCTCGAGCCGCTGCACCGGGAGCCCCAGGTCGAGCTCGACCTCGAGCGCGTCAAGGGCGGCGCGGTAGGTGTCGTCTTCGGCGGCGTAGTCGGCGAAGTCGAGGCCCGCGTGCTCGAGGTAGAACTTCGCCTGGGCGCGGGTATTGAAGCGCTCGACGAGGGCCTGGAGCCGCGTCTTCCGGGTGACGAGCACGAGCTTGTCGAGCACGGGCGCCTCACTTCCCCGACGGCAGCGCCGGCTGCAGGAGCGACTTGAGCAGGTCGGGGCTCATGTTCAGCTCGCCGATCTTCTGCGCGTTCTCGGCCAGCTCGCGGAACGAGAGGGCGATGAGCGAGGCCGGGTCCATGCGGGTCTGCGAGAGCGCCTGGAGCGTCTTGAAGTCGAGCGCGCGAATGGGCCCGAGCGTCTTGTCGAGGGTGTAGGCCTGCGCGTCGGCCAGCGTGCGCTCGTTGGCGGCCTTCTGCTCGAGGAGCTTCTCGCGCTCCTTCTCCATGGCGATGTCGGCGGCCATCTTCGTCTCGCGAATGTGCCGGCGCTGCTGCTCGACCATCACCTCGGTCTCGAGCTCGGACTGCTTGACGCGGCGCTCCTGCTCGACGGCGGCGGTGCGCCGCTCGTAGATGGCCTCGTCGCTCTGCCGCTGGAGCGCCTCGCGGGCCTCGGCCTCGAGGGCGCGGGCCATCTCGGGGGTCGGCCGCACCGCCAGCACCGACACCTGGAGCACCTCGACGCCCAGCTGCCGCACCGCCTCGGCGGCGCGGAGGCCCTCGAGCACCGCGCGCTCCAGGGTGTCCGAGCGGGTGAGGCCGTCGCGCAGCGCCCACTGCTGGAGCGAGCTGCGGGTGAGGATCTGCGCCGCGTAGACGAGGCGCTCGGGCAGCTTCTGCGGGTCGTCGCTGCGGTACGCTCCCTGTGCCGTCGTCGAGAAGTCCAGCAGCGCCGCCACCTTCTTCGGCTCAGCCACGCGGAAGGTCAGCTGCCCCTGCACCGTCACCTGCTGAAAGTCCTTCGTCACCTCGGTGAACGCGAAGGGCACGTCGACGCTCCCCATCGGCACCTGCACGATGGTCGTCGTCGGCTCGAAATAGAGGAACGACAGCCCCGGCCCCTCGCGCGTCAGGGCGCTGCCCTTGAACTGCATCACCCACGTCGTCGGCGCCGCCTTGAGGTATCGAATCATGTGAAGGTCTCCTTGGAGTCGAAATGACTCTAACTGGCTCAACAAAAGGTCGCAATGACTATTTCCGCAACCAGGGGTGGCGCTGCGGCGCACGGTGGTCTTTCGACGGTGCGCTGGGGCGCGTGGAGGCTGTAGGAGCGTCGCCATGCTGCCCTACCTCGAGTTGCCCCAACTGCAGCTGCCCCTGGGGCAGAAGATCGACCTCTTCGGCGTGCTGTCGACCATCGGCGTCGGGGTGGGGGCGGCGCTCGCGGCCCGGGCGGCGCGGCGGTACTCGCCCGGAGACGACGGGCCGCTCAAGGGCGTGGTGACGTGGGCGGTGCTGTTCGGGCTCTACGGTGGCCACTTCTTGCACCTGTTCGGCTACCACCCCGAGGAGTTGACGAGGCGGGACCCGCTGCTGCTGCTGCGCTTCTGGGAGGGGCTGTCGTCGATGGGCGGGGTGCTGGGGGCGCTGGTGGGCATCGCCGTGTACTTCCGGCGCATCGGGCAGCCGCTGGCGCCGTACCTCGACGCGCTGGCCCTGGGCGTGGCGCCGGGGTGGGCCATCGCCCGCTTCGGGTGCTTTCTGGTGCACGATCACAAGGGCGTGAAGACCGACTTCCCGCTGGCCGTGGCCTTCCCCGGTGGGGCGCGGCACGACCTGGGGCTGTACGACATGCTGGTGCTGCTGGCCCTGACGGGGCTGCTGTACGCGGCGGCGCGGCGGAGGCCACGGCAGGGGCGCCTGATGGGGGCGCTGGCGGCGGGGTACTCGCTGTGCCGCTTCTTCCTCGATTTCCTCCGGGCGTCAGATCTCTCGTACGTCGATCGTCGCTACGCGGGCCTCACGCCGGCGCAGTACGTCGTGGTGGGGCTGTTCGCGGTGGGCATCTGGCTGCTGACCCGACCGGCGCCCGAGGCGGCGCAGCCCGGCGCCCAGGCGGAGCAGGTGACGGCCTAGAACGACGTTGACAGGGTGCGTTGGAGTGGCGTATTCGCCGCCGCCCGCAACAGCTCGGGAGCGTAGCTCAATTGGCAGAGCAATGGACTCTTAATCCATAGGTTGAAGGTTCGATTCCTTCCGCTCTCACTTCACGAAACGGCCGGTGACTCGCAAGAGCACCGGCCGTTTTGCTTGGCGGCCGTGGTACGAGCGCGAGCGCCGGGCAGGTGGCGTAACTGGTAGCCGCGCGGGGCTTAGAATCCCGTGCCGAAAGGCGTGCGGGTTCGAGTCCCGCCCTGCCCACAGCGTCGAAGCGGCGGGGCGCTGCCCGTCGTGGCAGGCCCCCGGCTGAACCGCCGATTGTCGGCGTGGGGCCGCCACGACGACACTGAGCCCGCTCGTGGACACTTCGTCTTTGACCCGATCTGCTGCCTCCGTTACAGGCCGGGGCTTCTTCACTTTGCCCGAGGAAGCGCCCATGAAGGTCCAGGTCGAGTCGGTGTCGTCCATCGAGAAGCGGCTGTCGATCGAGGTCGACGCTCAGGTCGTCAACCAGGAGCTGTCGTACGCGTACGCCCAGCTGGCCCAGCAGGTGAAACTGCCCGGCTTCCGCCCCGGGAAGGTGCCGCGACGCATCCTCGAGCAGAAATACCGCATCGAGGTCGAGGCCGACGTCGTCAAGCGCGTGCAGGCGAAAGCGACGATCGACGCCATCAAGGCGCACGACGTGAAGGCGGTGGGCGAGCCGTTCTACACGGGTGGCAAGCTGAGCCCGAACGCCGCCTACGCGTTCACCGCGCGGCTCGAGGTGAAGCCCGAGGTCGAGGTGAAGGCCTTCAAGGGGCTGGCGCTCAAAAAGCTCGAAACCACCGTCGATGACGCGAAGGTGACGGAGCAGCTCGATCGGCTGCGGCAGGCTCGGGCGACCGTCGAGGCGGTGGCAGGGCGTGACACGGCGAAGCTGGGAGACACGGCGGTCATCGACTTCGACGCGACGAAGGGCGGCCAGCCCTTCCCCGGGAACACCGGGCGCGGCGTGTCGGTCGAGGTCGTCGCGGGCGAGCTCGTCGAGAGCAAGCTGCCGCAGCTCGAGGGGTTGAAGGTCGGCGCGCAGCAGACCTTCGACTACACCTTCCCGGCGGACTACCGCGTCGACGAGGTGAAGGGGCAGACGGCCTCGTTCACGGTGACGCTCAAGGAACTCAAGGAGCGCAAGCTGCCGCCGCTCGACGACGCCTTCGCCCAGAGTCAGGGCGCCGAGACGGTCGAGGCGCTCACGGCCCGCGTTCGGAGCGATCTCGAGAAGGGGCTCAAGACCCGAGCCGAGACCGAGGCCCGCGAAGAGCTGCTCAAGGCCCTCATCGCCAGCAACCCCTTCGAGTGCCCGGCCTCGATGATCGAGCGCGGCATCGACTACATGCTCGACGGCGCGCTCGGCTCGCTGATGCGGTCGGGCGTCGACCCGCGCACGCTGAACCTCGACTGGGGCTCGCTGCGCCAGGAGATGCGCCCCCGCGCCGAGGTCGAGGTGCGCGGCTCGCTGCTGCTCGAGGCGCTCGCGAAGGCCGAGCAGCTGACGGTCACTCAGGCCGACCTCGAGGCGAAGCACGAGGAGCTGGCCCGCGACAGCGGCGCGCCGCTCGCCCAGGTGAAGGCGCGCTTCGGCACGCCCGAGGGCGCCGAGAGCCTGAAGGCCCGCATCCTCGAAGAGAAGGCGGTGGCGCTGGTGCGCCAGCACGCCACGTTCAGCTGACCCGCCAGTCGCCGCCAGGAGGCCGCCATGCCCTACATGCCAGTGCCGTACGTCGTCGAGCAGACCCACCGCGGCGAGCAGGGGTACGACATCTACAGTCGGCTCCTGAAGGACCGCATCATCATGCTGGGCACCGAGATCGACGACGACGTCGCGAACATCATCATCGCGCAGCTGCTCTTCCTCGAGTCGGCGGACCCCGACAAGGACATCAACCTGTACATCAACTCGCCGGGGGGCTCGGTCACGGCCGGCCTCGCGATCTTCGACACCATGCAGTACGTGAAGCCGCCGGTGTCGACGATCTGCATCGGGCAGGCGGCGTCGATGGGCGCGGTCCTGCTGGCGGCCGGCGCGAAGGGCAAGCGGTTCGCGCTGCCCAACTCGCGCATCATGATCCACCAGCCGCTCGGCGGCGCGCGGGGCCAGTCGAAGGACATGGAGATTCAGGTCGCCGAGATGGTGCGCCTGCGCAAGGCGCTCTACGACATTCTCTCGCGGGCGACGGGGCACAGCTTCGAGCGCATCGAGAAGGACTGTGACCGCGACTTCTTCATGTCGAGCGCCGAGGCCAAGCAGTACGGCCTGGTCGACGAGGTGATGGACAAGAAGAAGCCCGCGCCGCCGACGGGGGAGAAGAAGTGATGACGCCCCCGCGGAACATCGTGGTGCCGCGGGTCGTCGAGCAGACCCATCGCGGCGAGCGCGTCTACGACATCTACAGCCGGCTGCTGAAGGATCGCATCATCATGCTCGGCACCGCCATCAACGACGACGTGGCGAACGTCGTCATCGCGCAGCTGCTCTTCCTCGAGTCTGATGACCCCGACAAGGACATCAACATCTACATCAACTCGCCGGGCGGCTCGGTGACCGCCGGCCTCGCGATCTACGACACCATGCAGTACGTGAAGCCGCCGGTGTCGACCATCTGCATCGGGCAGGCGGCGTCGATGGGCGCGGTGTTGCTGTCGGCCGGCGCGAAGGGCAAGCGGTACGCGCTGCCGAACGCCCGGGTGATGATTCACCAGCCGCTGGGCGGCGTGCAGGGCCAGTCGAAGGACATGGAGATTCAGCTCGCCGAGACGGTGCGCCTGCGCAAGGCGCTCTACGACATTCTCTCGAAGGCGACCGGCCACAGCCTCGAGCGCATCGAGAAGGACTGCGACCGCGATTACTTCATGAGCCCCGAGGAGGCGAAGTCGTACGGGCTGGTCGACCACGTGATGGACAAGAAGCCGCGTGCGCAGGCCGAGAAGCAGTGACGGCCGCGTCAGGAAGCTGACGAGCGCCGTCCTCGCGCCCCAGCGCGGGGGCGGTTAGGCTGAGAGGCAGACTCCATGGCGACCAGAAACGTCGGACGCGACGGCAACCAGACCTTGTGCTGCTCCTTCTGCGGAAAGTCGCAGAAAGAGGTCAAGAAGCTCATCGCGGGGCCGACGGTCTACATCTGCGACGAGTGCATCGGCCTCTGCAACGACATCATCGCCGAAGAGATCGACCGCGAAGAGACGAAGGATACGCGGGTGCGCATTCCGCGGCCGAGCGAGATCAAAGCGACGCTCGACGAGTACGTCATCGGTCAGGAGCGCGCCAAGAAGACGCTCGCGGTGGCGGTGCACAACCACTACAAGCGCATCGAGTCTCGCGTCGCGATGGACGACGTCGAGCTGCAAAAGTCGAACATTCTGCTGCTCGGCCCGACGGGCTCCGGCAAGACGCTCCTGGCGCAGACGCTCGCCCGCATCTTGAACGTGCCGTTCACCATCGCCGACGCCACCTGCCTCACCGAGGCCGGCTACGTGGGCGAAGACGTCGAGAACATCATCGTCAACCTGCTGCAGGCGGCCGACCACGACATCGAGCGGGCGCAGCGCGGCATCGTGTACATCGATGAGATCGACAAGATCGCCCGCAAGTCCGAGAACCCGTCGATCACCCGCGACGTCTCGGGCGAGGGCGTGCAGCAGGCCCTGCTGAAGATCATCGAAGGCACGGTGGCCAACGTGCCGCCGAAGGGCGGCCGCAAGCACCCGCAGCAGGAGTTCCTGCAGGTCGACACCACCAACATCCTCTTCATCTGCGGCGGAGCCTTCGGCGGCCTCGAAAAGGTGATCGAGCGCCGGCTCGGCGGCAAGTCGCTCGGCTTCGGCGCCGACGTGAAGAAGCGCGAGCGCAAGACGCTGTCGGAGCTGTACCACCACGTCGAGCCCGAGGACCTGCTCAAGTTCGGCATGATCCCCGAGTTCATCGGGCGGTTGCCGGTGGTGACGGCGCTCGAAGAGCTCGACGAGGCGACGCTCATCGACATCCTCGTGCGGCCGCGCAACGCGCTCACCAAGCAGTACAAGAAGCTGCTCGAGCTCGACGGCGTGCAGCTGAAGTTCACCGACGGCGCCATGAAGGCCATCGCGCACGAGGCGATTCGCCGCAAGACGGGGGCCCGCGGGCTGCGCGCCATCCTCGAGAGCGTGATGCTCGAGGTGATGTACGAGATCCCTTCGAAGAAGACGGCGCGCGAGGTGGTGATCAGCGAAGACGTGGTGCTCAAGAAGAAGGAGCCCGTCATTCTGCACGCGACCGGCGACGACAAGCCGAAGGCCGGCACCGCGGCCTGAGGTGCCCCGCCCGGCGTGAATCGGCCTCGACCGGCCTGGCGCCCGGGGCTACACGGCCTGGCCATGCGAAAGGTGCTCGTCGTCTCGCTCGTCGCGTTCTCGTGTGCCTCGACCCGCGACACCGTCGCCCGGCCAACGGCGAGCGTGCCGGCCGACGCGGGCCTCGCCACCACCCCGGAGCCCCGCACGCCCATGGTGCCGCCCACCCGCACGCAGCCGATCGACGAGGTGCTCCACGGCCTGTCGCTGAAGGACCCGTACCGCTGGCTCGAGGACGAGAAGGCGCCCGAGGTGCAGGCATGGATGCAGGCGCAGGACGCGTTCGCCCGGAAGCACCTGCGCGCGCTCGGCGGCCGCGACTGGCTGACGAAGCGCTACACCGAGCTGTACTACCTCGATGCCGTCGGCGTTCCGGTGAAGCGCGGCGGGCGGCTCTTCTACAGCCGGCAGCGCAAGGACAAAG
>JADCJJ010000267.1 GCA_020247085.1 Myxococcaceae bacterium
CGGCCTCGGCGGGCACGACGTCGATGTGCGAGAGCAGGCAGAGCGGCTTCTCGCCCGAGGGCTGCGCGGCCGGCAGCCGGGCGACGAGGTTGCTGCGGCCGGGGGCGAACTCGTGCAGTTCGGCGGCGATGCCCTCGCGCTCGAGCACCTCGGCGAGGTACCTGGCGCCGCGCGTCTCGTTGCCCGGCGGGTTGAACGTGTCGACGCGCAGGTAGCCGGCGAGCACCTGGGCCGCCTCGTCACCCGCCTTCGCCCAGTCGACGGCGTCGGCGATGGCGGCGACGCCGGGCGGGGCCTCGGTCGGCGGCGGCGGCGTGGTGGCGCACGCGGCGGCGAGGAGCACGGCACTGAGGCGCAGGCGACGAGACATGCGGCGCACCGTCGCACAGCGCGCCCCCCCTTTCACCCCCGCCACGCCCCGGGCCCGAAACGGCGGGCTTGACCCACAATTGAACGAATGTTCTATAACGTGCGCGATGGCGCGGCCGCGAAAGACCGAGGCGAGGGACACGCGGCGAGAGATCCTCGACCGGTCGCTCGAGCTCTTCGCCGAGCGCGGCTTCTCGGGCTCGTCGATGCGGGACCTGGCGCGGGCGGTGGGGGTGCGCGAGAGCGCGCTGTACCACCACTTCCCGAACAAGAAGGCCATCCTCGAGGCGATCCTCGCCGAGAACGGCCCGGGGCAGGTGAACGCGGTGCTCTCGAACGAGCTCGAGGCGATGGTCGAGGCCCTGGGGCCGCGCCAGTTCCTCGAGACCTTCGGCGAGTTGGTGGTGCAGCTGTGGGCCACGCCGCGCGAGCGGCAGGTCGTCAGGCTGCTGATGGCCGAGTGGCCCCGGCTCGCGGCGGCCGGGGTGTTCGACCTGCAGGCGCAGCTCGCCCGCATCCGCGCCCGCCTGACGCGGCTGTTCGAACACCTGGGCTCGCGCGGCGTCATCCGGCCGCTCGACGCCGAGGCCACCGCCCTGCGCTTCATGGGGCCGATGCTCCTCATCCGCCTCGTGCACCTCGCCGACCTCTCGCGCCCGCCCGACCTCACGGCAATGCGCCGGGACCTCGCCCTGCACCTCGATGGCTTCTGGGAGTCGGTGAGGCCTGCGGCCGCGCCGACGCGGCGGAGGCGCCCGTGACGTCACCTTCGATGAACGAACGTTCGTTCGACCTGGAGCGCCCGTGGCCCTGGTGAAGCTCGCCCTGCGGAACCTCGCGCGGAACAAGCGGCGCACCGCCATCACCTTCGTGGCGCTCGTCGCCGGCGTCGGGGCGATGGTGGCCATCAAGGGCTTCATGAACGGCCAGCGGCGGCAGATTCTCGAGAACCAGCAGCGGGGCAACCTGGGGGCGCTGCAGGTGCATCGAAAGGGCTACGTCGCCAACGTGCTGGCGTCGCCCCTGACGCTCGACTTCGCCGACTCGCCGGCGCTGCGCGCGACGCTGGCGGCGGTGCCGGCCGTGGTGGCGGTCTCGCCGCGCATCGAGTTCGGCGCGCAGCTCTCGACGCCCGACCGGCGGCCGCCACCCGACGACGGGAGCGACCTGCCCGAGGCCGACCGGGGGCAGAGCTCGTTCCTGCTCTTCACCGCCATCGACCCGGCCACCGAGCGCGTCGTCACGCCGAAGCGCTGGGAGTGGGTCTCGTGGGCGCGCGGGCAGATGCCCCGGGCCGCCAGCGACGCGCAGGTGGTGCTGAACGACGACTTCGCGAAGGGCATCGCCGTGCCGCTGTGGGCGGCGGGCGAGGCGGTGCCGCCCATCGAGCAGCAGCTCGCGGTGCTGGCGCCGGACCGCGACGGCTCGCTCAACGGGGTCAACGTGGTGATGGCCGGCACGCTCGCCTCGGCGACGCCAAACGACCGCCGCGTGGGCCTCATGCCGCTGGCGACGGCGCAGGCGCTCCTGCGCATGGAGGGGCGCGTCACCGAGTACGGGTTGGCGGTGGCCGAGGGGGCCGACCTGGCCGAGGTGAAGCGGCTCGTCGAGGCGGCGGTGGGCGCCGACTTCGAGGTGCACACCTGGGAGGAGCGGCTGCCCTTCGTGCGCGACATCGTCGACACACAGGACTTCGTCTTCGGCATCGTCAGCGGCATCTTCCTCTTCGTGGTGCTCCTCGGCGTCGTCAACGCGATGTTGATGAGCGTGCTCGAGCGGGTGCGTGAGATCGGCACCATGCTCGCCGTGGGCATGCGGCGGCGTCAGGTGGTGCAGCTCTTCATCGCCGAGGGGGTGGTGCTGGGGCTGGTGGGCGGGGCGCTGGGCGCGCTCGTGGGCTTCGCCTGGGTGTCGTGGATGAACGCGAGGGGCCTGTCGATTCCGGCGCCGGGGGCGAAGGTGCCCAGCCTGCTGCGGCCGAGCGTCGACGCCGCCTTCCTCGCGCGGGCGACGCTGCAGGCGACGGCTGGGGCCGCGCTCGCGTCGCTGTGGCCGGCGTGGCGCGCGAGCCGGCTCCGCCCCGTCGAGGCGCTGGCGCACACATGAGCTCGCGACTGCCACGGCTGGCGCTGCGAAACGTGGGCCGCAACCGGCGCCGCAGCGTCATCACCGGCGTCACCATCGTCTTCGGCGTGGCCATGGTGCTGCTGGTGCGCGGCTTCACCGGGGGCCTGTCGAAGCTGATGGTGGACGACGTGGTGCTGGGGCGCGTCGGGGCGATTCAGGTGCACCGGGCCGGCTACGTCGAAGACGTCGACGCGGTGCCCACCCGGCTGAACCTGCCGTACGACGAGGCGCTGCGGGCGAAGCTGGCGGCGGTGCCGCACGTCACCGGGGTGACGGGCCGCGTGACCCTCAACGGGCTCGTCTCGAACGGCGCGCAGCAGACGATGTTCGTCGGGCGGGGGCTGGACCTGTCGCACGAGGCCGAGGCCTGCCCGCGGGCGAAGGGGCTCGTCTCGGTGGGGCGCTCGCTCGAGCCGGCCGACGGCGAGGCCGTGGCGCTGCTGGGCGCCGAGCTCGGCGAGGCCTTCCGGGTGGCCCCGGGGCAGACGGTGACGGTGCAGTCGACCAGCCCGCAGGGCCGCTCGAACGCGCTCGACCTCTCGGTGCGGGGGCTCACCACCTCGACGCTGCCCTTCGAGAACAAGCGGGTGGTGACGCTGCCGCTGAAGGCCGCCCAGCAGCTCGTCGGGCTCGAGGGCCGCGTCACCGAGTACGTGGTGGCCATCGACGACCTGGCGGCGCTCGACGAGACGGCCATGGCGCTGCGGGCCACCCTGGGCCCCGAGTTCGAGGTGCACACCTGGCGCGAGCTGCAGCCCTTCGTGCGCGACCTCATCAACCGGCAGAACTTCATCCTCGGGGCCATCGCCTTCGTGCTGTTCGTCATCGTGCTGACCGGCATCATCAACACCATGCTGATGTCGGTCTTCGAGCGGGTGCGTGAGATCGGCACGCTCCTGGCCGTCGGCGTGCGGCGCCGGCAGGTGCTGCAGCTGTTCCTCATCGAGGCGGGCGTCATCGGCGCGGTCGGCGGCCTCGCCGGCGCGCTGCTGGGCCGGCTGGCGCTCTTCGTCTTCGCGATGCGGGGCATTCCCTTCAAGCTGTCGGGCGTGTCGGGCACGAACGTGCTGCGGCCGGTCATCTCGGACGGCTTCACCGCGATGGCCGTCGCCGTCGCCGTGGCCGGCGCCCTCGCCGCCGCCCTCTGGCCCGCGCTGCGGGCGTCGCGTCTCAACCCCGTGGAGGCCCTCCGCCAATGAAAGCGCTGCTCCTGACGTTCACGCTGCTGCCGACGCTCGCGCTGGGCGCCGACCCGACGGCCGACGAGATTCTGGCGAAGTACGACGCGGTGATGGGGCCCTCGACGTTCGAGTCGCAGGCAGAGATGACGGCCACGCGCGAGGACGGCTCGACGCGGACGTACGCGATGCGCTTCCTCAAGCGCGACGCCGACAAGTTCAGGGTGTGGTTCGCCGAGCCGGCGAGCGTGAAGGGCCAGGAGGTGCTGCGGCTGGGGGACAATGCGTGGGTGTACCTGCCGAACCTGAAGCGGGCGACGCGCATCGCCAACCGCGACAGCTTCCAGGGGGGCGACTTCAACAACGCCGACGTGCTGCGCGTGAACTACCGCGCCGACTACGACGCGAAGCTGGTCGACTCGCCGGTGCCCGACACCTGGGCGCTCAAGCTGAAGGCGAAGACGCCCGAGACCGCCTACGACGCCATCACGCTCATCGTGCGCAAGCGCGACCTGCAGCCGGTGCGCGGCGAGTACTACGGCACCTCGGGCCAGCTCATCCGCTCGGCGACGTTCAGCGACTGGCGCGAGCTCGACAAGGGCTTCGTGCGGCCCGCGCGCGTCGTCATGCAGAACGAGGTGGTGAAGGCGCGCAAGACCGAGATGGTGACGCGGACGTTCAAGGTGAACGTTGACGCGCCGCCGCAGCGCTTCATGCAGGCCGACCTCGGCAAGTGACGATGCGCGCCGCCCTCGCAGCGTTGGCGCTCGGCCTGCCCCTGGTGGCGGCGGCCCGTGGCCCCGGCGCAGGCCCGACGGCGCGGGCGAGCAGGAGCGCCGGCGAGGTGGTGGCGCCCGGCGCGGGCGACGGAGCCGTCGGTGGCGCGGGCGCGGGAGAGGCGCGGGCCTGGCCAGCGCTCGAGGCCGAGGGGGGGCAGGCCAGCGACGCCGGCGCCGCGCTCCCCGAGGTGGCCGCCACGCCTTCGACCGGCGCCCCCGCCGACGAGCCACCTTCGGCGAAGAAGGTGGTCGACGTCACCGGCTACGGCATGTCGCGCACGCAGTTCACCCGCGCGCGCCCGTGGGGCCTGCTGCCCACCAACGACGTGCCGCAGCTGCAGCAACTGCTCGAGTTCAACGCGCAGGTGAAGGTGAGCGTGAAGGAGCGCTCGTACCTGTCGACCGACGTGTCGCTCATCGGCAGCTTCGGGGGTTTCTACCGGGGCGTCGACGGCGCGGGCCGCGAGGTGGCGCTGCCCGACCGGGCCTCGCCGCAGGTGCAGCCCATCGTCAGCGTCAACGAGTTCTTCGTTGCGCACGAGTTCCGGCCCGAGCTCAACGTGCTGGTGGGCAAGAAGCGCATCGTCTGGGGGCCGGGCCTGGCGTTCAACCCGACCGACCTGCTCAACCCGCGGCGCGACCCGACCGACCCGACGTTCCAGCGGTCGGGCGTCTGGCTCGCGCAGGTCGAGGCGCCGCTGTCGTTCGCCACCTTCTCGCTCGTCTTCGCGCCCACGCAGCTCAAGCAGGTCTCGGGGCTGCCGACGCACTTCCTCTTCTGGCCCTCGTGGGACCAGCGCGACACGCAGGCTCACTACCAGCTCGCCGCCCGCGCCTACGCGCTCGTCTGGGACACCGACGTGACGCTGATGGTGTTCTACGGCAACCGTTCGGTCGACGTCTTCGAGTCCAAGCCGCGGGTGGGGCTCTCGTTCAGCCGCGTCTTCTTCGAGGCCCTCGAGGTGCACGGCGAGGCGCTGCTCCAGACGGGCAGCCCGCGCGACTTCGTCGACCCCGCCTGCGTGGCGAGCCTCGTCGCCGCCAACCTCTGCCAGGCCCAGCGCCGGCCCTTCACCACCAAGGCGAAGCTCACCGAAGAGGTGCTGCGCCCGCGCGTGCTGGTGGGCGCCCGGTGGCAGTTCGCCGACGACTCGCTCCTGTCGCTCGAGTACCTCTACCAGCACGACGGGTGGAACCAGGACCACTTCCAGGCGCTCGCCGACACGCTCGGCCTCATCCCCGAGGCGCGGGCGCTGGGCTTCGACGCGGCGAACGTGCCGGGCGCCAGCGCGCTGTTCGGCGGCACCTCGCCCGACGGTCTGCCGGTGCGCTTCGCGTTCGACCCGCGCGGCCGGCACTATGCCTTCCTCACCTTCCAGAAGCCGCGGCTCTTCGACGACTTCACCCTGCAGGCCGTCGTCATCGCCAACCTCAGAGACCTCTCCTCCATCGTCAACGCCTCGCTCGCCTGGTCGACGACCGAGTGGCTCACCCTGTCGCTGCTCGCCTTCGCCCCCGTGCCAGGCCCCGACGCGCTCGCCACCCGCACCGCGCAGGGCACGCCGGTCACCGAGTTCGGCGTCACCCCCTTCGCCTTCCGCGCGATGTTCGAGGCGCGCGCGTTCTTCTGACGGAGTCACCCATGGCGCACCTCATCGAGCTGTCGGGCATCACCAGGTCGTACCGGTTGGGCATGACCGAGGTCGTCGCGCTGCGGGGCGTCGACCTCACCATCGACGCCGGCGAGTTCACCGTCGTCACCGGCCCCTCGGGCAGCGGCAAGACGACGCTGCTCAACATCATCGGCTGCCTCGACCGCGCCAGCAGCGGCCGCTACGTGCTCGACGGCATCGACGTATCGAACCGCGACTTCGACGACCTCGCCGAGGTGCGCAACCAGAAGATCGGCTTCATCTTCCAGAGCTTCAACCTCATCCCCGTGCTCGACGTGGCCGAGAACATCGAGTTCCCCTGCGCGGTGCGGGAGGGCGGTGAGTCGCCGGCGGCGCTCCGCGCCCGCGTCGAGGCCCTGGCCCGCGCGGTCGGCCTCGAGCAGTACCTGCACCACAAGCCCGACGAGCTCTCGGGCGGCCAGCGACAGCGCGTCGCCATCGCGCGCGCCCTCATCACCACGCCTCGGCTGGTGCTCGCCGACGAGCCGACCGCCAACCTCGACTCGAAGACGAGCGAGCAGATCATCGACCTCATGCTGGCGCTCAACCGGGACCAGGGCGTCACCTTCCTCTTCTCGACGCACGACCCGCGGGTGGTGCAGCACGCGCGCCGGGCGCTGCAGATTCGAGACGGCCAGATGGTCGACGGGGCCCTGGCCCACTGAGCGGGACGACGGCCCGCGGCGGTGACTTGTGGGGAGGCCGCGCCTGCGCTTTGTCACGGACATGCAACAACTCCGTACCGCCGTCGTCGTCACGACTGTCGCCGTGCTCCTGTCGTGCCCGAAGCCGGGAGGTGGCGGAGGGTCGGTGAACCCGCGCCGCTGCGAGCTCGACCTCAAGGCCGCGGGGCTGGTGACGACGGAGGGCGCGGGGGCGCGCGCGAAGGTGGTCGAGGGAGACGCCGACCTGGTGCACGGGCCGGGCGCGCAGGGGCGGGTGGGTGACGTGCTGCTCGCCAACGACCGGGTGCGGGTCGTCATCGAGCAACCGGGGCGCTCGGTCGGGCCGCTGCTGTCGGGGGGCAACATCATCGACGCCGACGTGGTGCGCGCGCCGGGAGCGCCCGGCCGTGACGCCTTCGGGCGCTCGTCGCTCTTCTACGCGCTGGGGCGCCTCGTCAGCGTGACCGACGTCGAGATCGTCTCGGACGGCGCGAGCGGCGGCCCGGCCATCGTCGCCGCCTCGGGCAAGGACGTGCAGCACGACCTGCTCAACCTCAAGGCGCTCGTCACCGAGGTGGCGGGGCTGCCGCTCGAGCCGGTGGTCGACCCGACGACGCCGCTGCCCCTTCGGGCCACCACCTACTTCGCGCTGTCGCCGGGCGAGTCGCGCGTGCGCGTCGTCACCGCCTTCTGCAACGACTCCGACGCGACCATCAACCTGCCGCTCATCGAGTTGATGGACGTGGGGGCCTTCGAGCTGTTCAACCCAGGCGGGTGCCAGAACGGCCTCGGCGCCAGCAAGCTCGACGACCGCGATTGCCTCGCCGACCGCTCCCGGTGGATCGGCACGCAGGCCGACGGCGTGGCCTACGGGCTCCGAAGCATGTCGCTGCGTGACCCGAGGCAGCCCGTCAAGGCCAACGCCGTCATCGGCTACGGGGGCGTCGTGGGCTCGTTCGTCGAGGGCGAGAACCTCGACGGGCTGCTCAAGTGGTTCGACCCGCAGGCCGCCGTGCGGCCCGGCACCTTCAACGTGCTGGCGAGACAACAGCGGGCCTACGCGCGCGACTTCGTCGTCGCGAAGGACCTCGCCGGGGTCGGCGACGTGCTCGCGGCCATCGACGGCGCGCCCACGGGCACCCTCGAGGTGGCGGTGCAGCCCGGCATCGCGGCCGACGCGGCGGGCGCGAGGGTCAGCGTCGTCGACGCGGCCACCGGCACGATGACGACGCTGGCGGTGGCCGACGGGGCCGGGCTGGCGCGGGCGACGCTGGCGCCGGGCGAGTACCGCGTCAGCGCCGCGCGCGAGGGCCATCGGCTCGGCGCTCCCGTCACCGTGACGGTCGTGGCCGGACAGACGGCGACGGCGCGCCCCGTGCTCGGCGATGGGCGACGGCTCACGGTCACGGTGAAAGACCCCTCGGGCGAATCGACGCCGGCGAAGCTGACCGTCTTCTGCTCGCCGTCACCCTGCCCCTTCTCGGCGGACACCTGGAAGCAGCACCTGCTCGTCGAGCAATACCCGATGGGCGCGGCGGCCATCGGCTACGTCCCCCCCACGGGCTCGCTGACGCTGACGCTCCCGCCGGGGCGGTACGAGGCCGTCGTCTCGCGCGGGCCCGAGTCGTCGGCGTGGCCCGAGACCTGGCCCACGCGGGGTGCGAGCGTCGACCTCACCGCCGGCGACGCGACGCTGGCGGCTACCATCGCCCGCGTCGTCGACACGCCCGGCTGGGTGTCGGCGGACCTGCACGTGCACGCGGCGCCGAGCACCGACAGCGCCGTGGCCAACGAGCTGCGGGTCGCCAGCTTCCTCGCCGAGGGCGTCGACGTGCTGCTGTCGACGGACCACGAGGTCATCACCGACTTCGCGCCGGTGGTCCGCGCGCTCAACGCCGAGTCGCTCATCGCGACGATGATCGGAGAAGAGGTGACGAGCTTCTCGCACGGCCACTTCAACACCTTCCCGATGAAGCGCGACGCGGCGCTCCCCAACGGCGGCGCCTTCGACCACGCGGGGGGCGAAGACGGGCCGACGCTCCGCATGCCGCAGCTGTTCGCTGGCCTCAAGGCCGAGCACCCGGGGGCGGTGGTGCAGCTCAACCACCCGCGCGGCTCGAGCGGCGTGCTGACGCAGCTGCGCGTCGACACCGCGACCCTGGCCAGCCGCGCGGCGCCCGAGGCGTTCGGCATGGCGCCGGCGCCCGACGCGACGGCCGCCGACACGAAGCTCTTCGGCGACGGCTTCGACGCAGTCGAGTCGGCCAACGGCACCTCGCCGAGCACTGCCGTGCTCAACGACTGGATGACGTTCCTCTCGCGCGGCACGGTGCGGACGGCGACCGGCGTATCGGACACGCACAAGGCCTACAGCGACGAGCCCGGCTACGCGCGCACCTACGCGAAGGTGGCCGGTGACAGCCCGGCGGCCTTCCAGCCGGCGCAGTTCGCCGAGGCGATTCGCACCCAGCGGGCCTACGTCACCAACGGGCCCGTCCTGGCCGTCACCGCGCGCCGGCTCGACGCGGCGATGCAGCCGGTGGGGCCGGTCATCGACATCGGCGGCACGGTGTCGGTGGCGGCGAACGACGCGGTCGAGCTCACCGTCGACGTCCAGGGCCCCGAGTGGCTGCACGTCGACCGCGTCGAGGTGTACAGCCACGCGGCCGGCCGGGAGGCGACCGACGGCAAGAGCAACAGCTCGTGGCCCGAGGGGCGGGTGCTCGAGCGCCGGGCCATCGCCATGCCGACGCTCGAAGCCGTGCCGGGCACGGGGCTGCGCCGGCTGCACCACGTCGAGCGCCTGGTGGTGCGCCCCGCGCGCGACACCTGGTACGTGGTGATGGTGCGGGGCTCTCGGGCGCTGCGGCCGCTTCACGACGCGCCCGCCGTCGCCTACTCGAACGCCATTCTCGTCGACGCGGACGGCTCGGGCCGGTACGACGACTTTCCCCTGAAGCCGGGGCAGCCGCTGCGCCGGCCCCCGGCGGTACCGGCGGCGCCGCGGGTGCCGACGCGCGAGGAGCTGGGCCGGGCCCTCGTCAAGCTGCTGGAGCACAAGCACGACGAGTGACGTGGGCGCTCTGCGACGGCCGGGGGTCGGTGTTACACCGACTCCCGTCGTGCGCGCCGCGCTCTTCGTCTTCGTCCTCGTGCTCCTCCACGCTCCCGCGGCCGTCGCCCAGGCTGACGGTGGCGCGGGCGTGCTGACCAGGGCGCCGGCGCTGCTCGAGCGCGTCGAGGCCACCTTCCCGCCGGAGCTGCTCGACGCCGGCGTGGGGGGCACGGTGGTGATGCAGCTCGACCTGGGGGCCGACGGGTCGGTCACCGACGCGCAGGTGGTGCAGAGCGCCGGCGCGGCCTTCGACCGCGAGGCGTTGGCGGCGGTGCGCCGCTTCCGCTTCACGCCGGCCGAGGTCGACTTCGTGCCGGCGCCGGTGCGCATTCAGTTCAGCTACCAGTTCTTCTTCCGCCAGCAGGTGGTCGAGGTGCCGCTGCCGCCCGACGCGGGGACCGCGGGTGTCGTCAACTTCACCGGCCTGGTGCTCGAGCGCGGCACGCGCGACCCGCTGCCGGACACGCAGGTCGTCGTCGGCGAGGGCGACCTTGCGAGAGAGGCCCTCACCGGCCCCGACGGGCGCTTCGCCCTCGAGGGCGTGCCGAGCGGCGCGCAGCGCGTGGTGGTGCTGCGGCCAGGCTCCGCGAAGTTCGAGACGACCGAGCGCTTCAGCGCCGGCCAGCGCACCGACGTGACGTACTACGTGCGCAAGCAGCTCTACGGCACCTACGAGACGGTGGTGCGGGCGCCGAAGGAGCGCAAGGAGGTGGCGCAGGTCACCCTGCGGCAAGAAGAGATCCGCCTCATCCCCGGCACCAACGGCGACGCGTTCCGGGTGGTGCAGAACCTGCCTGGCGTGGCGCGGGCGCCCTTCGGCCTCGGCTTCCTCGTCATCCGCGGCTCCAAGCCGTGGGACACGCGCACGTTCGTCGACGAGGCGCCGGTGCCGCTGCTGTTCCACTTCGGCGGGCTCTTCTCGACGTACAACTCGAGCCTGCTCGAGTCGCTCACGTTCCAGCAGGGCAACTACGGCGCCGAGTTCGGCCGGGGCATCGCGGGGTTGGTGACGGCGACGGCGCGCACCCCGTCGAAGAAGGGCGTGCACGGCTCCTTCGACGTCAACATCGCCGACGTGTCGGGGCTCATCGAGCTGCCGCTGTCGCAGGAGTGGTCGGTGGCGGTGTCGGCGCGCCGCAGCTACGTCGACGCCTTCCTGCCGGCGGTGCTCTCGCTCATCCCCGGAGCGACCGAGACCGTCGGCTTCACCGTGGCCCCGCGCTACTGGGACTACCAGGCGCGGCTCGAGTGGAAGCCGGCGACGGGCAAGCGCCGCTTCTTCGTCAGCTTCTTCGGCTCGTCGGACCAGCTCGTCGCCGCGCTGCCCAACCCGGCGCTCGACCCCGAGGGGCGCGCCACCTTTGGCACCTCGATCGCCTACAACCGCCTCGTCTTCGGGGTCGACGCGAAGCTGTCGGGCCGCGTCGACTTCCGCTCCCGCACCACGCTGGGCCTCGATGACGTCGGCTTCTCGGCGGGGAGTGACCTGTTCGCGCGGAGCCGGTTGTTCCCCGTCATCACGCGCAACACCTTCACCATCGACGTGCCCGAGGCGAAGCTGACGCTGGCGACAGGCCTCGACCTGCAGCTGCTGCCGTACGGGCTCGAGATTCAGTCGCCCCCGCTGCCGCGCGTCGGCGCCATCCCCGACCCGTTCGGCTCCCGGCGCCTCGTCTCGGTGAAGACGAACGTCTTCATGGCCGAGCCGGCGGCGTTCGGAGAGGCCGTCTGGCAACCCGTCACCGGGCTCAAGCTCGTCGGCGGGCTGCGCGGCGACTACAACTCGCTGATGAACAAGGCGTGGGCCGACCCGCGGCTCTCGGCGCTGTGGCAGGTGCACGAGCGGGTGCTGCTGAAGGGCGGCGCGGGGCTCTACCACCAGCCGCCGGACTACCGGCAGGGGCTGCTCACCCGCGAGTTCGGCAACCCCGACCTGCAGCCCGAGGGCGCGCGGCAGTACATGGTGGGTGGCGAGGTGCGCGTCACCGACGCCATCAGCCTCGATGTGCAGCTCTACTACAAGGACCTGTTCAACCAGGCGCGGGCGACGCTGGCCGGCTCGACGAGTGACTTCTCGGGCGGTGGCTCGCCGGTGCTGTACGGGAGCTTCGGGCGCGGGCGCAGCTTCGGCGCCGAGGTGCTGCTGCGGCACCAACTGACGAAGAACTTCTTCGGCTGGGTGGCCTACAGCCTTTCGCGCACCGAGCGTGACTTCCGCGGCGGCACGGTGTGGGCGCTCGCGCAGTTCGACCAACCGCACAACCTCGTCGTGGTGGCCAGCTACAAGCTGCCGCTCGACTTCATCGTCGGCGCGCGGGTGCGCTACACGTCGGGGCCGCTGCGTACGCCCGTCGTCGGCGCCATCTACGACGTCAACGGGAACTACTACTTCCCCATCCCCGGGGAGCAGTTCAGCGAGCGACTGCCCGACTTCTTCCAGCTCGACGTGCGGCTCGACAAGCGCTTCGTCTTCCAGAGCTGGGTGCTGGCCCTGTACCTCGACGTACAGAACGTCACCAATCGCCGCAACGTCGAGGCGGTGCAGAACGCCTACGACTACTCGGCGCAGACGTACATCACCGGGCTGCCGATTCTGCCGGTGCTGGGCGTGCGGGGGGAGTACTGATGCGCGCCGGCAGCCTGGCCCTCGCCCTCGCGTGCGCGCTCTGGGGCTGCACGCCCGAGGACTTTCCCACCGAGTCCCTCGTCGACCGGCTGCGCATGTTGGGCATCACCTCGAGCCCGGCGGACCTGGCGCCCGGCGAGACGGCCCGGCTGTCGGCGCTGGTGCTCGACCCGACGCGGGCCGGCGCGACGACGACGTTCTGGATTGCCTGCGACCCGGACCCGTTCAACGAGAACCGCTCCGCCTGCACGGACCCCTCGGTGGTGAACGACCCGTCGCGGTTGGGAGACGTGCAGGCGCTGCCACCCGGGCTGCGCTTCGCCGGCCTCAACGCCAGCGCCAGCTACACCGCGCCGCGGGGCCTGTTCGACGTGCTGGCCTCCGACGACCCGCGGCGGGTGCTGGGCACCGTGGGCACGCTCGTCACCATCTCGGTGGCCGAAGAGGTGTCACCCGCCGCGCCGATGGCCGAGCTCGCCGCCCTCTTCGGCCGGGTGCAGCGGCGCGAGGTGGCCTCGCTCGTCTCGCTCTTCCGCGTGCGCATCTCGGAGGACCCCGAGCGAAACACGAACCCGCGGGTGTCGCGCCTCGTCGTCGACGGCGCCGACTGGCCGACGGGCGCCCGGCTGATGGTGCGGCCCGGGCAGGACGTCGTCCTCGACGCCGACGCCGCCGACGCGGCCTTCGAGCCCTTCACCGCGGTGACGCCGAGCGGGTCCGAGGCCCGCACCGAGCGCATCCTCGTCTCGTGGTACTCGACGGCCGGGCGCTTCTCGGAGACGCGCACGGCGATGCGCGAGGAGGTGAAGACGACCTTCTCCGCGCCGGGAAAGAAGGCCTTCGACCCGGTGCCCGAGCGCCGGGCCGGCACGCTGTGGACGGTGCTGCGCGACACGCGCGGGGGGCTCTCGTGGAGCGAGTTTCCCTTCTTCGTGTGTGACGAGGCCCTGCCCGCGCCTGAGGTGACGGCGGTGCGGGCGCCGGCGGGCCGCGACGACCCCGTCGTGGTCGAGGGGCGGCAGCTCGACTCGGTGCTCGACGTCATCGTGGGCGGTGTCGCGCTGACCCGGGGGCGCGCCGACGCCTCTGGCGCGCGCTGGAGCGGCTCGCTGCCGGCCGACGTCCCCCCTGGCGAGAAGGCCGTGGTGGTACACACGCGTCGCTGTGAGCGCCTCGAGGCGCCGTCCGTCACAGTGCGGTGACGGCGTCTCGGCAGTGTCCCTCGCAGGCGGCGGCTCCTGGATGACTCCCGTCAGGTGGGGCGCACCTCGCGCTCGACTCCAGCGCCGGGCGCGCGCCGGGCCTGCCGCCACGGCCCACCTCGCCCACGGTCTCGCGCCGCTTCGCTGGCCGACCCCTCCGTGCCGAAGGCACCTCGCGCTCACCACCATCTCCGTCCGCGCGCCGGCCCTTTCGCGCCGAACGCACCTCGCTCGCGGCGCCAGCGCCGTCGACGCTCAGGCGCCCGATGAACACGGGCGACACGGCCGGGGACATGGCTGCATCACCGGCTGCGGGGCCGACTCGAGCCACGCCACGCCCGGCTTCGTGGGAGAGTGCGCGCGTGCCCGCGGCGAGCCATCAGGACCTGTTGCGCGCGATGCCCACCGGCGGCCGCCTCTGGCTTCGGGCCGGGGGCAAGAGCCTGTGGCCGGTGCTCCTCGACGGCGACCAGCTGCAGGTGGAGCGCCTGGACGAGCCGTCGCTGCGCCGCGGCGACATCGCGCTCATCGTGAGCGCCCAGGGGCAGCTCGTCGCACACCTGGTCGAGTCGCTCGAGCCCCTCGTCACCGTTTCGAGCGTCGGCGTGGTGGACCCGCCGGCGCGAGAGGTGCTGGGCAAGGTGGTGGCGGTGCGGCGGGGCTCGGTGCGCCTCGCGCTGCCGCGGCACAGCCACGTCCTGTTGCGGGGCGTCCCGCGCGTCGCGGCGGTGCTGAAGCGGGTGCCGGGGCTCCGGCGGCTGGTACACCGGGTGCGCGACCGCTGACGAACGACCGGAGCGCGGGGGCCGCGGGCTTCCCTCGGCGGGCCGCGCCGAGCGACGGGCGCTCGCAGCCACGCCCTCCGGCACGTCGCCGTCGGACGACTGGCCAGCGGCTGGGAGGCTCGCCGGCGCGCGGCGGCCCGACCTCGAGGTTCGTCTTCAAGCCGTCCGTCGCGTCAGCACCGGCGTCTCTCCCGTCGAGGCCGCGGCGCGCGCGCTCGGCGTCGAACCTGCCGACGTCGAGGCCTGGGCGGCCTTCATGCTGGAGGGCGTCCGTGGCGAGGCTACCCGGCGCCGGCGGGAGCTCACGTGGCGCGGAGCGATGGCCCTCACGGCGGCGCTGGTGGCACTCGGGCTGGGCGGGCCGGTGCTCGGGCAGCAGAACTGCCCAGACGCAGCCGTGGGCCGTGGGCCCTGTGTCGCTGTGCGCCGGCGACGTCAACGCCCACTTCGCCGCGCTCGCCTCGGCCGCGCTGCGCACCGGCCCCTCGACGGTGGCGCCAGCATCACCACCCCGGGCCTGCTGGTGGCCGCGCCGGGAAGCTCGACCGCCCAGCCGGTGACGGCCGACCGCTCGGCGGTGCTCGAGGCGCGCGACGCGAGCGGGAACCCCGCCTCTGGCTTCGCGGCTCCGAAACGATGCCTTTCATCGACCTGTCGAGCGACGTGGCGAGTGACTTCGACGCGCGCCTCTCGTTGAACACCACCGGCGGCCGCGAGCTCACGGCGCCGACCCTCGTGTTGAACTCGCTGACGGTGGTTCAGCCATGCCGCGCCGGCTTCCTCGCCGTCACCGACGGCCGGCTCTGCGTGGGGCCCCTCGAGCCCGCGGCGACCGGCCACGCGTCCGTCGCCACCTGCCGGAGCCAGGCTGTGCACGTCTTCACCTCCGGCGAGATTCACCGGGCTTGCTCGGCAGCCACCTTCCTGCCGGGCCAGCGGCTCCTGCTGATGGGGAACCAGGTGACGTTCCGACCGAGTGGCTGCGTCACCGTCGCGGCGCACAACGCGGCGCTCGACGCCGACCCGCGGAACCCCGAGCTGTGGCGTGTGTGGGCCGACCAGCTGCTCGAGGCCCTGGACCGGCTCGGCGACTGGTTGATGGAGAAGCGCTGGTCCGACTTCGAGCTGGCCGAGCACCTCGGCGTCGCCGCCCCGCTGGTGCGGCGGGGGTTGCTGCTGGCAACGTGGAACGACTTCGGCTTCCTCTCGACGCTGACGCTGTCGGCCCCAGCGCTCGCCCGCCACGCGTGGGTCGCCGACGTCACGCACGTTCCTGCGGCCCGCCACCTCGTCGAGCTGACCGTGGCGCCGGCGCGCAAGCCGACGCCGCTGCCGAGCCCCGAGGCCCTGCCGCTGCCCCGCTCGCTCGAGGTGCTCCGGTGGCCCGAGCCGCTCGCCCCGTCGCTCGTCACCCGCCTCCGCGCGCGAAGCCCCCGTCTCACGGTCGGCTGACCCGACGGGCGCCCCCGTAACGCAGCCTGGCCGGGGCGGCACCCACCAGAGGCTGGCGAACGCGCCCCGCGGATGGCAAACGGCATCGCCATGACCGATGCCAACACCGACACCCTGGTGGCCCGCCTGCTCGACGACAAGGCGAAGCGCCCCCGCCTCTTGACCGACTGCGAGCGCCTCATCGAAGACGAGGTGTCGAGCAAGGGCGGGCTGTCGGGCCTCGCCATCAAGGCGGCCTACAAGGTGGTGTGCGCGGTGAAGCCGGGCATCATCCGCGAGTCGATGGACATGCTGCTCGACGACTTCGTGAAGCGCCTCGAGCCCTTCTACGCCGACCACCGCAAGGCCGGCACGGCGCCCGACCAGTTCGGCGCCACCCTGTCGCGGCGGGCCGGCGAGGTGGCCGACGCGCTGCTCGGCATCACCGACGACCGGGCGAAGAAGGCAAAGAACCCGACGCTGAAGGGCGCCTACGAGAAGCTCCGGCCCCAGGCGAAGAAGCACGTCGAAGAGGCAGTGCCCCGCGTGGGCCGCACGCTGTCGCCGCACCTCGGCGCCTGACGGCCCGGCGCCCGCGCGACATGTCCCCGGCCGACCTGCCAGGCTCCCTCGGCGGCGCCGCGCCGCCGGCCACGCCACCGCCGCCAGCTGGGCGCCTCTCACGGCTGGCGGCGCGCTTCACCGCCTGGGCCGAGCGGTGGATTCCTGACGCCTACGTCTTCGCGCTCGGGGCCACCGTCATCGTCGTGGTGGCGGCCTTCGCCTCGCTCTGCCGAACGCGCTCCCCCGGCGACGCGGCCCAAGGCGTGGTGCGCGCCTGGGGCGGCGGCTTCTGGGAACTGCTGCCCTTCACCCTGCAGATGGCCCTCGTCATCATCACCGGCTCGGTGGTGGCGACGACGCGGCCGGTCGCGCGCCTCATCGCGTGGCTCTCGCGCGTGCCGACGACGGCCAGGGGCGCGGTGGCGTGGGTGACGTTCTTCTCGATGGCGTCGAGCTGGTTCAACTGGGGCTTCTCGCTCATCTTCAGCGCGATGCTGGCCCGGGAGGTGGCGCGCCGCATGGAGCGCGTCGACTACCGCGCGCTGTGCGCCAGCGCCTTCCTCGGGCTGGGCAGCATCTGGGCGCAGGGGCTGTCGGGCTCGGCGGCGCTGCAGATGGCGACGAGCGCGATGATGCCGCCCGCGCTGCGCGACATCGTGGCCGCCGGCGGGCTCGTCGAGGGCGGCGTCATCGGCCTGCGGCACACCATCTTCCTGTGGCAGAGCCTCGTCTCGGTGCTCGTCGAGCTCGTCGTCGTCACCGCCGTGCTGTTCCTGGCGGCGCCGGGAGAGGCTCAGGCGGTCTCGGCGAAGGACCTGGGCATCGACCTCGGTGACAGCCCCCTCGAGGCGCCAGCGCCGCCGTCGCGCGGCACGCCGGGCGAGTGGCTCGAGCACCACCCTGCCCTGCCGGCGGCCTTCGTGCTGCTGGCCGGCAGCTTCCTCGCGCTGACCTTCCTCGACGCGAAGGACCCGCTGGGGGCGCTGACGCTCAACACCGTGAACCTGGGCTTCCTCACCATCGGGGTCGCGCTCCACGGCACGCCGGCGCGGCTGATGCGCGCGGTGAAGGAGGCCACCCCGGGGGTGTGGGGCGTGCTGCTGCAGTTCCCCCTCTACGCGGGCATCGCGGCGCTCATCACGAAGACCGAGCTCAGCCAGCAGCTCGCCCACTTCTTCGTGGGGCTCTCGACGCGCGAGACGTTCCCCGCGGTGGTGGCCGCGTACTCGGCGGTGCTGGGCGTCTTCGTGCCCAGCGGTGGCTCGAAGTGGGTCATCGAGGCGCCCTACGTCATGCAGGCGGCGCACGAGCTGAGGGTGCACCTGGGGTGGATGGTGGCCGTGTACGACCTGGGCGAGGCGCTCGCGAACCTGCTGCAGCCCTTCTGGATGCTGCCGGTGCTGGGGCTCTTCGGCCTGAAGGCCCGCGACGTCATGGGCTACACGGTGCTGGTCTTCCTCGTCCTCGCGCCGGTGGTGCTGGTGCTGGTGACGGTGCTGGGGCTCACCCTGTCGTACCCCCTCTGAGGCCGGCCAGCCGCGGCGCTTCATGGTGGTGCGCCCGCGCTGCCCCGCCGATACTCCTGCGCTCGCCCATGCCCGACGGAACCCATCACACCTTCTGTCGTATCTGTGAGGCGCTGTGCGGCCTCACCGTGAAGGTCGAGAACGACCAGGTGGTGAAGGTCGCTCCCGACGACGCGCACGTCGCCACGCGCGGCTTCTCGTGCCCCAAGGGGCTCAAGCAGGCGAAGCTCTTCTCGTCGCCAGACCGGCTGAAGTACCCCGAGAAGCGCGTCGGCCAGCGGTGGGAGCGCATCACCTGGGCCCAGGCGCTCGAGGAGATTGGCAACCGGGTTCGCCAGCTCTCGGGCGAGCACGGCGCCGACGCGCTGGCGATGTACGTCGGCACGGCGGCTGGCTTCAGCGTGCTGCACCCGGTGTTCGCGCAGGGCTTCATGACGGGCCTGGGCTCGAAGTCGATGTACGCCTCGGCGACCCAGGACTGCTCCAACAAGTTCGCCGTCGCGAACCTCGTCTACGGCTTCCCCTTCACCCAGCCCTTCCCCGACCTCGACCACACCGACTGCCTCATCATCGTCGGCGCCAACCCCGTCATCTCGAAGTGGAGCTTCCTGCAGGTACCCAACCCGGGGAAGACGCTGCAGGAGCTGAAGGCCCGGGGGGCGCGCGTCATCGTCGTCGACCCGCGGCGCACCGAGACGGCGAAGGTGGCGGGCGAGCACGTGTTCATCAGGCCCAACACCGACGTGTTCTTCTACCTGTCGTTCCTCGCCGAGCTCGAGCGTCAGGGGGGCGTGCAGCGCGCGCTGGCCGAGGCGCAGGCCGAGGGCATCGACGAGGTGCTCGCGCTCGCGAGGGCCTGGCCGAAGGAGCGCACCGCGCCCATCACCACCATTCCCCCGGAGCGGCTGCAGGAGCTGGTGCAGGTGTTCCGCGCGGCGAAGGGCGCCTCGCTCTACTCGTCGACCGGCGTCAACATGGGCACGAACGGGTCGCTCGCGTTCTGGCTGCAGGAGTGCATCAACCTGCTGTCGGGCAACCTCGACCGGCGCGGCGGCACGCTGGTGGGCCGCGGCGTCATCGACTTCCCGGCCTTCGGCAAGAAAAATGGCGTGCTGGTGCGCCCCGACCGGTCGCGCATCGGCGACTTCCTCTCGGTGAACGACACCTTCCCCGGCGGCGTGCTGGCCGACGAGATTCTCACCCCGGGGCCGCGGCAGGTGCGCGGGCTGTTCGTCACCGGCGGCAACCCGCTCATCACCATGGCGAACGCAGGGCGCCTCAAGAAGGCCTTCGAGGCGCTCGAGCTGCTGGTGACGCTCGACCTCTACCGCAACGAGACGGGCTCGCTGGCGCACTACGTGCTCCCCTGTACCAGCCCGCTCGAGCGGCCCGACCTGCCGTTCATCTTCCCGCTCATGCTGGGCCTGCAGAAGAAGCCGTACCTGCAGGCCACGCGGGCGGTGCTCGAGCCCGGGCACGAGCAGCGGGACGAGGCCTCCATCTACCTCGACCTCTGCCGGGCGAGCGGGGTGAGCCTGTTCGGCTCGGCCGTCGCCCAGAAGGCCCTCGAGGGCATGATGGCGGTGCACTCGCGGCTCCATCGCAAGGGGCGCCTGCCAGCGCTGCCGCAGGAGCTGTTGCTGTCGATGCTGCTGCGCGTCACCGGCCAGCCGGGCTTCGACACGCTGGCCGAGGCGCACCCCCACGGCCGCCTCCGGGAGCAGCACGAGGCCGATGACTTCATCGGCAAGCGGGTGCTGACGGAGAACCGGAAGGTGCAGCTCGCGCCGCCGGAGCTCCTCGCGCAGGCGAAGAAGCTCGAGGCCGACTTCGAGTTCGAGCGCGGCCGGGCCGGCACGCTGAAGCTCATCACCAAGCGCGCCGTGCAGACGCACAACTCGTGGACGCACAACCTCGAGGAGTTCGTCCACGAGGCCACCAACCACCTCTACATGCACCCGGCCGACGCCGCGGCGGCGGGCCTGCGGGACGGCGACGTGGCCGACGTCACCAGCGCCACGGCCACGGTGCGGGTCCCGGTGAAGCTGCTCGCCGACCTCATGCCGGGCACCGTCGCGCTCCCGCACGGGTGGGGCCACCAGCACGCCACCGGACTCTCGGTGGCCAGCAAGACCCGCGGCGTCAACGTCAACCTCCTCGCCGCCGACGGCCCCGACGCCATCGAGCGCGTCTCGGGCATGGCCAACCTCACCGGCTTCCCCGTCGAGGTGCGCCCAGCGGCCGGGCCCCAGGACCCGACGTCGTGGAGCGGCCTGCCGCGGGCCTGACGCGCCGGGCCCCGTTCGCGCGTCGGCGGCCGTGCCTGCCCGGGCGACGCGGCCCTCACCGGCGCGCGGCCGGCGCCGTCACTGACACCCGCTCACCTGCACCCGCCGCAGCCTGTCCCTCGCCGCCTCGAGGTCGCGCTCGAGCGGCGCGATGGTGGGCGCCGGGTCGGTGGAGACGTTCGGCGGTTGAGGCCCCCGGCGACGCGCCATGCACCTGGCGTACGAGCCCTGCTTCGCGCCTTCGCTGCTGGAACAGAAGAGGCTCCGCTCCGCGGGAGAGCGGTCGTCGTACAGCATGCGGCGCCACAGCGCGGCGTCTCGCCTCGCATCAAAGAGGCGGTCTTCGAGGCGCCTCACCTCGGCGAGGGCCGGCAGGCAGGTGTCACCACCGGCAGGGCGAGGGGGCTCGATGGCCTGCCGAGGCGCCGCCGGCCTCGGGGCCCCGGCGGGGCAGCCGGCCTGCTGCGCGCGTCGGAGCGCCTCGCGCGCCTCCTCGAGCGTGCGCTCGGCCGGGCCCACGATGGGCCCGGGGTCGGGCGGCTGAGGTGCCCGCCGCGTTCGGCCGGTGACGGCCATGCACTTCTCGAAGGCCGCCTCACCGAAGGTCGCCCGGACCTCCCGGCAGTCTCCACGCCAGGTGAGCGTCTTCAGCTGCGCCGTTCGCTGCGCCTCGGCGAGCTTCGCCTCGGCGCTCGACACCGCGCCACGGGCGACCTCGCAGGCGTCTGTCGCCTCGCCCAGCGGCAGCGGCGCTCCGTTGGCGTCGACTGGGGCCGGCGGGCGCGGTGGCGGGCGCGCCGGCGGCCCCGAGGGGACGAGCTCGATCTCCGCCCCCTCGGTGGTGCGCACCTTGACGCCCTTCGGAATCGAGCCGCGGTCGTCGGTGTAGTGCACCTCGCCCCGCGCGTCGGTCCACACGTACACCTGACTCAAGACGAGGAGCAGCGCGGCGTACATGGCCGACGAGCCTTGCCGCCCAGCTCAGCTCCGGTCAACCCGCTCGAGGAAGCCGGGCCGCGCGGGCTGCGCCTCGAGGCGGTCGGACACCTCCATGGCTCGGGCGAGCTCGACCTCGGTGACGAGCCCGAGGAAGCGCCCCTGGCGCACGACGGCGGCCGCCAGCACGCCGCCGCGCAGCAGCTTCGAGCGCGCGACGTCGAGCGAGTCCGAGGCCTGCACCACCGGCACCTCGCGGCGCAGCAGCGACGAGACGAACCCGAAGGGGCCCCCCTGGCGTACGGCGTCGAGCAGCTCGTCGGCGAGGACGACGCCCACGAAGCGGCCGGCCTGCTCCACGGCGAAGACGGGCAGCGGCGACACCTGCAGCACCAGCACCGCCTGCCCCAGGGTGCTGCCGGGCTCGAAGCGCGGCGCGTAGGGCGACACGACGTCGCCGGCTGCAATCTGCGCCAGCACCCGCGTCAGCTTCGCCTCGCGCACCTCGGCGCCGGCGCCGACGTACACCACCAGGGCGATGAACGGCAGCATCGGGCTGGCCCCGTCGGCGAAGAGCCACGCCGCCACGAAGCCGATGGCCACCACGCGCGCCACCACCGCCGCGATGCGCGTCGCTCGCTCGGCGTCGAACACGTACGAGAGGAACGCCCGCAGCACCCGGCCGCCGTCCATCGGCAGCGCCGGCAGCATGTTGAAGAGCGCCAGCGTGACGTTGGCGAACACCAGCATCACCCAGATGTGCTCGGCGCGCGGCGCCTCGTGGCCGAAGCTGCGGGCCGCGTCGACGAGGCCCGGCAGCCCCTCGAGCCAAGACCCCAGGCCCGCGAAGAGCCCCGCCAGCACCACGTTCACGGCCGGGCCAGCGATGGCGATGAGCCACTCCTGGGTGGGCGTCTTCGGCTTGTCCTTCAAGACGGCGACGCCCCCGATGGGCGTCAGGGTGATGTCGGTGACGGGAATGCCGAAGGCCTTCGCCACCAGCGAGTGGCCGAGTTCGTGGAGCGCGATGCAGGCGAAGACGGCCAGCGACATGACGGCGCCGAAGAGCGCGCCCGAGGGGCCCCAGACGAGCCACGGCCAGGCGCCCAGCACCAGCACCAGCACGAAGGTGACGTGCAGCCGCACGTCGATGCCGAAGACGGTGGCGACCCGCCAGGAAGAGCGCATGTGCCCCACATCATCACCGTTCCGGCCGGCGCAAGCAGCGGCCCCTCCATTCGGAGGCGCGTGACCCCGGAAGGCGCTGGAAACACTACAGGCTGTTGTTGAGGCGCACGTGGCGCCCCACCTCGATGACCTGGTTGGGCAGGTAGACGACGAGGCGGAAGGCGCGCTGCGAGGCGACCCCGGTGTCCGTCGACACCGGGGAGGCCGGCTCCGCGATGACGAAGAGCTTCGCCGCCTGCGCCCCCAGCCGGGGCCCGTCACGCCTTCGCCAGGGCGCCGAGCCGTCGGGCAGCAGCACCTCGCGCCAGCTCATGGGCCGGTTGACCCCGCCATCGGGGAAGCGGCTGTCGAGGCGCCCTGATGGCAGCGCGTCGAAGCGCGCGACGAAGAGGCCGCCCTCGGTGAGCGCGACTGGCCACCCTCCGAGGTTCTCGTAGTCCACCACGGCGACGGGCGCGCCGCCGTCCACCGCGGGGAGCGCCTCGGTCAACTGGAAGCCCCCGGGGATGGTGAAGATGGTGCCGTCGCGGTACCCGACGCGCGCGAGGCCTCCGCGGGGGTTGTCGAACCAGACCTCGACGGGCTCACCGCCCGACAGGGTGAGGGGCGTCGCGCTCCACCGCAGCGGGGCCCCGCCCAGCTTCACCTCGAAGACGCTCCGCGCGGTGACGACGTAGCCGCGCATGCGGTCGACGCCGTTGGAGCCGATGGGCGTTCGCTCGAGCGCGAGGCTCCGGATGAACGACGAGGGCTCTGGCGTCAGCGCCGGCCCCAGGTCGCCAGGCTCGCCCAGCATCTGGCCCGGCGCGGGCGCGGGCACGAAGTAGAGCGAGTCGTCGGCGGCGACGAGCATCGACACCAGCCCGCCATCGGCGCCGACGAAGGCCTCGCCGCGCAGCGGCCGCCGCACCGGCTCGCTCCGCCCGTCGACCAGGCGCGGCCCGTACTGCAGCGAGACGCTCCCCTTGCCGGCGTTGACGGCCTTGACGAGCGTGCCCCCCTCGGTGACGACCCAGGTCTGCCCTTCGTTGACGAGCGCGGCGATGCGGGAGGTGCCCTCGGGCGACAGGGCGAGGTACCCGCGCTCGGGCCGCCCGTCGAAGAGGCCCGCCGACGTGAGCGCGAAGACGGGGCTCGTGCCATCGGCCAGGCCGACCTGGACGACGTCGAGCGGCACGCGGTCCATCAGGAGCGGGCTCGCGGCGCCGATGGTGGGGCCCTCCCACACCTGCCCATTCAGTCCGCCCGCGAGGAAGCCGGTGGGCGCCGCCGAGTCGCTGACGGGGAGCCCGCGCCCTCCAGCGGCGTCGTCGCGCGAGGCGAGCTCGGCGACGGTGAAGGGCACCGGCAACGGCTCCTCGACGCAATCCCCCGTCGCCAGCGCCCCGCGGAAGCGCTGCACCCGCGTGGCGCACAAGACGTCGACGAAGGGCCCGCGCCCGTCGACGCCGGGCGTCGCGAGCCGCGGGACGGGGCACGGCTCGCAGTCGCTCCACGGGGCGTTCACCTCGAAGCCGGCGGGCGTGCGGCCGACCACGAAGGTGTAGAGCCTGGGCGGCGCGCGCGTCAGCACGGCGAAGGCGACGCCGGTGTCGCTCGACGAGAGCATAGCGCCGGCGTCTGCCTCGAGCGTGAGCGGCTGAACCACCTGCAGCCCACCATCGAGGCGCATGACGAGGCCACCGCGCGTCAGCACGACCGGCGGACGCCCCGCGAGGCTTGGGCCGGGGGCGACGTCGAGCACCGGGTCCGCGGGCCGGAGGAACGTCGGCGGCCCCCCGTTCGCGTCGACGAGCGCGACGGAGTCAGCACCGACCACCGCGACCCGCGGCAGCGCCTGGCCCGTGGCTCGCTCGGGCGGGAGCACCCGCAGGCCGGTCGCCAGCAGCGCGCCGCCGTCGCCGTCTGGGAGCGTGGCGACCCGGCCAGCCCTGAACACCTCGACCTGGCCGGGAGCGGCCCCGCGAGCCTGACGCGCGAAGACGACGACGTCGGCGATGCTCGCCACCGGCCCCGCGAGCCGCGGCACGACGATGACCTCTGCGCCCAGCGCGGTCGCTGCGAGGGGCCCACCGTCGGGCGGCCCGAACGGCGTGACGCCGCCGCGCCCGATGACGAAGAAGCCCTCGGCGGTGCGGGCGATGACCTGGTCGCGCTCGACGACCTTCACCACGGCGTCGACGCGCCCCCTCACCACCTTCGGGTGCAGCACCACGCCCGCGCCGACCTCGGCGGTGAACTGCGGGAACGTCGGCGGCCCCTCGAACTGAGGGCCCTCGTACTGGTAGCGCCGGCAGCGGTTGTCGACGCCGCAGACGTCGCCGGCCGAGCACACCGCGTCGCGCGCGCCGGGCGGTTTCGAGAAGTCGCAGGGAAAGTCATTGCCGGGCTCGACGAGCAGCCCCGGGCACGCCGTCAGCGCAACGAGCGACGAGCCGAGCAGCCAGCGCATCAGAAGCCCCCCACCACGGCGAAGCCCGTCGGCGTCGGAGACACCAGCACCGACACTCGGCCCGACGCCTCGAAGGGCGGCATCACCACCAGCCCCAGCGCCACCAGGGCCGCGCCCGCCACCAGCAGCCCGGCGCTCACCCACTTCTGCCGGGTCAGCAGGCCGTTCTGCTCGAGGTAGAAGGCGCGCGCGTTCAACGCCGTGCCGGTGCACCGCCCGTCGGGAGGAACCCCGCCCGGGCACAGCTCGTCGTTGAGCCCCTTCTCCTGCGTGAGCGTGATGACGCCGTAGACGGCGCCCGCGATGAACGACAGCCCGCCCGCAGCCAGCAGCGTCACCGGCACCACCCGCGACGGCGGCGGCGGCAGCGGCGCGCCGGTAGCCTCGGCGGCCGCGTAGGGGATGACCTGCCGCAGCGCCTCGAGCGACGAGGCGACCCGGTTCGACCGGCCCGCGGCCCGGCCCTTCACCGCGTCCAACGTCTGCAACGTGAGCTGGTACGCGGTGCCGATTCGAGACAGCTGGCCCGAGACCACGAAGGGCGCCGAGAGGACCTCGCCGAGCGAGTTCCCGCACGCCTCGGGGTTCGCCTCGCACACCCCCAGGAGCTGCCGCTGCCGGTCGGCCGAGAGCGCGGTGGCGACGTCGCGCGACGAGATGACCTCGAAGAGCCCGCGCTCCGAAAGGGCCGCGACCACGGCGTCGGTCATCGCCAGCGCCTGCTCCGCAGACACGCCTTGCGCCTCGAGGGCGGTGACGACGAGGCGGGGCTTCGCGTCTTGCGCGACGGCGAGCTTCGGCGCGGGCTGCGCGGGCGCGTCGACCGCCGGGGCCGGGAGCGCCGGCACCGCCACCGGCGCTGCCTGGGGCTCGGCGAGCGTGCCCTTCTTCGAGCGCCCCTGCGCCGGCGCGAGCGCCGCGGTGAGCACGAGGACCACGACGACGCTTCGCACCGATGCGCTCCCTCGCGGCCGCCCGCGCCGCCGACGTCAGATGTCGAGGTTCTGTACGCGGACCGACTCCTTCTCGATCCACTGCCGGCGACGGTCGACGTCGTCGCCCATCAGCTTGGTGAAGATGTCCTGGGCTTCGACGACGTCCTTCACCTTCACCTGGAGCAGCGTGCGGCTCGCGGGATCCATCGTCGTCTCTTTCAGCTGCTCGGGGTTCATCTCGCCGAGGCCCTTGTAGCGCTGAATGTAGAGACCCTTCTGCGCCTCGTCGTACGCGAGCGACAGCACCTCCTGGTAGGTGTGCGCGGTGACGCGCTGCACCTCGTCGCCCGACCGCCTCGGGTCGCCGATGCGCATCGTGTACGGGGCCGGCCCGAAGGCCTGGAAGGCCTCCTTGAGCGTGGTGAGCTCGCGGTACTCGGGCCCGTTCAGGAAGTCGGTGTCGAGCACCGTCTCGCGAAACGCGCCGTTGACCTCGCTCTTGATGACGAACTTCTTCGAGCTGTGCTGCGGGTCGTCCTTCATCTCGACGCGCATGCGGTCGAGGATGTCGGGGTACCGCGCCTCGAGGTAGCCCGACACCTTGTCGAACTCGGCCTGCGAGCGGCTGACGAGGTCGCCGTCTTCGTCGGGCACCGTCTTCTCGGTGTCCTTGAGGATCTCGGGCGTGAAGGCGGCGGCCTGGACGATGGCGTCGACGACGCGCTTGTCCTTGCGCAGCGCCATCTTCTCGAGGCGCTTGTTGTACAGCGTCACCTTCTTCAGCAGCCTCTTGAGCGCCTCGCCGGTCAGCTCCCCCGACTGGAGCTCGAGCGACGCGCGCTCGGCAGCGATGTCGAGGAGGAAGTCGGAGCGCGCGTCGTCGTCCTTCAGGTAGATGTCCTTCTTGTTGCGCGTGACTTTGTAGAGCGGCGGCTGCGCGATGTAGATGTACCCGCGCTCGAGCAGCTCCGGCATCTGGCGGAAGAAGAACGTCAGGAGCAGCGTGCGAATGTGCGAGCCGTCGACGTCGGCGTCGGTCATCAGGATGATGCGGTGGTACCGGACGTCGTCGGGCTTGTAGCCCTCGTCGTCGTTGCCCGCGCGCACGCCGGTGCCGAGCGCGGTGATGAGGGTGACGATCTCCTGGCTGGTGAGCATCTTGTCGATGCGCGCCTTCTCGACGTTCAGGATCTTCCCGCGCAGCGGGAGAATGGCCTGGAACTCGGAGTCGCGGCCCTGCTTGGCCGAGCCGCCTGCGGAGTCACCCTCGACGATGAAGAGCTCCGACAGCTCGGGCTTCTTCGAGCGACAGTCCGACAGCTTGCCGGGGAGGCCCCCGCCCGAGAACGCGCCCTTGCGCACGGTCTCACGGGCCTTGCGCGCGGCGATGCGGGCCCGGGCGGCGTCGCCGATCTTCCCCACCACCTTCTTCGCGGTGTTCGGGTTCTCGTCGAGCCACTGCGCGAGCTGCTCGTTCACCATCTGCTCGACCAGGCCCTTGATCTCGGAGTTGCCCAGCTTCTGCTTCGTCTGCCCCTCGAACTGCGGGTTGGGCAGCTTCACCGAGATGACGGCGGCGAGGCCCTCGCGCGCGTCTTCGCCGGTCGGCAGCTCACCCTTGAGCTCCTTCCACAGCTGGTTGCGCTCGGCGTAGGCGTTGATGGTGCGGGTGAGCGCGGCCTTGAAGCCCGACAGGTGGCTGCCGCCCTCGGGCGTGTTGATGTTGTTGGCGAAGGTGAAGATGCGCTCGTCGTAGCCATCGTTCCACTGCAGGGCGATCTCGAGCGAGACCAGGTCCTTCTCGGTCTTGAAGAAGATGACCTTCTCGTTGAAGGCCTGCTTGCCCTTGTTCATGAACTCGACGAACGAGGTGATGCCGCCCTCGAACTTGAAGTCGTGGTTCTTGCCGCTCCGCTCGTCGGTGATGGTGATGTGCAGGCCGGCGTTGAGGAAGGCGAGCTCGCGCAGGCGGCCCGACAGCGTGTCGAAGTCGTACTCGCTCACCTCGAAGATGGTGGCGTCGGGCTTGAAGGTGACGCGGGTGCCACGCTTGTCGGTGACGCCAACCTCTCTCACCTGCCCCTGCGGTACGCCGCGCGCGTACGTCTGGTTGTAGACCTTGCCGTTGCGCTGCACCTCGACCTTGAGCAGCTCGGACAGCGCGTTGACGCACGACACGCCGACGCCATGGAGCCCGCCCGATACCTTGTAGGCGCTGTTCTCGAACTTGCCGCCGGCGTGCAGCTTCGTCATCACCACGTCGAGCGTGTCCATGCCGGGCACGCTGGGGTGCGGGCCGACGGGAATGCCGCGGCCGTCGTCGACGACGGTGATGGAGTTGTCGACGTGGATGAAGACGTCGACCCGGCTCGCGAAGCCCGCCAACGCCTCGTCGACCGAGTTGTCGACGACCTCGTAGACGAGGTGGTGCAGGCCCCGGAAGAACGTGTCGCCGATGTACATACCGGGCCGCTTGCGCACGGCCTCGAGGCCCTCGAGCACGGTGATGCTGGCGGCGTTGTACTCAGCGGGGGCAGTGGCGGGAGCGGGCTGCGGAGTCGATTCCATGAACCATCCAAAGGCTGGGAGCAGAAGCCCTCGACATGTAGCACTTCGACGCCCGGAACCGGTGGCTTTTCACGCACCCGGGAGAGCCATTTACCTCAATGACTTTGACGACTTACGGCGCCACTGGCGCAACCTGAGCAGCGCTCGCCCGGGGTCCTCCGGGGCCCCCGTCGCCCGGTGACGCGAGGCCTCGTCGTGGGCCTGCCGCGCCCGACGCCCACCCGGCCGAGCGGGCCACCCGCGCACCTCGAGGCCACCCCGGCCCGGCGGTCGGCGATACTGCGCGTATGCTTGCCCTGCTGACGACGCTCGCCGTCGCGCTCGCCCCGCCGTCGCCGCGCGAGGCGGCGCTCCTCGCCGACGCGAAGGATGGGGCGCTCGACACGATGGACTTCACCGAGGCCTCGCTCATCGCCAGCGGCGTGCCTGACGCCGAGCTGCCCGCGGCCCGGCAGGCGCTCGAGCGGGTGCTCTCACCGGCGCGCGCGGCGGCGAAGGGCCTCGCCGACCCGCGGGCCCGGGCAGCCCGGCTGCTCGAGGCGCTCCACGACGGCGCCTTCCGGCAGTATCGGCTCGAGGCGACCACCCTGCCCGACCTCTGGCGCACCGGCGAGTTCAACTGCCTGTCGTCGTCGGTAGCCTACGTCATCGCGGCCGAGGGGCTGGTCGAGGCGACGCGCGCGGTGCTGTCGGTGCGCCACGCGCTGGTGCAGGTCGAGGTGCAGGGCCGGGCCTTCGACGTGCAGACGACGGTGCGCTCGGGCTTCGGCATGGCGCGCAAGCAGATGCTGTCGGCCGAGCACCTGTCGCGCATCGCCCGGCCCGGCGAAGACCTCGCCCGCGTCGAGAAGGAGCTGCTCGACACCGAAGAGGTGCCGGTGCTGTCGCTCGTCGCCGGCCTGTACGCGAACCGCGCGGCCTTCCTCATGCGGCAGGGTCGCTCGCCCGACGCCGACGGCCTCATCGACCGGGCGACGCAGCTCGCCGCCGGCAAGTCGAGAGAGCGCTTCGCCTCGTGGCGCGCGGCGCTCTTCAACGACACCGCCCACGCGCTCGCGCAGGCTGGCCGCCACGACGAGGCGCTCCACCTGCTCGAGCGCATCGCCGACGCCGCCGGCGAGCACCGGGCCGTCATTCGCCGCAACATCGGCGTCCACCACTACACGCTGGCGCAGCGCGCGGCGAAGCGGAGCGACTGGGCCGAGGCGCTGCGCCACGCCGAGGCAGCGAAGGGCGCCGGCGTCGCCGAGGCCCTGCCGCTGCTGGGCGAGGCGCGGGGCCAGCTCGGGGGCGCGCTGGGCGGCCTCGACGCCTGCGCGAGCGGCGCCCTCCCGGAGCGGGTGGCCTGCCTCGGCGCACTGTCGACGGCGAAGCGCAAGGCCGGGGAACCCACCCTCGCGCTGGCGGCGGCCCGGCAGGCGCTCGCGCTCGCGCCGACGGACCCGGGCGCCCGCTTCGCGCTCTACGAGGTCGAGTCCACCCGCTTCGAGGGGCTCGTCGCCGCGCGGGCCTGTGACGACGCCGCCGCGCTGGGCCTCGAGCTCGAGCGCCTCGTGGCCGGGCTCACCGAGCGGCCCTGGCGCGCTCACGACGCCGTCGTCTTCTGCTTTGCCGCCGCCGGCGCCGACGCCTTCGACCGGAGGGCCTTCGGCGCCGCCTCCGAGGGGTTCCGGCGGGCGCTCGCCCTCGACCCGGGGAACGAGGTGGCGCGCAAGAACCTCGAGGCGAGCGAGTTCAACATCGCCGTAGGCCACTCCAACGCGGGCGCCTGCGACGAGGCACGCGCGGTGCTCGGCCGGGGAACGCCCCCGGCGCGGTGGCGCGCGGTGCTCGAGCCGTGCTGGGTCAACCGCACCGCGAACCTCGCACAGGCCGGCCAGTGGACGGCGCTGGTGACGCAGGCGCGCCACGGGCTGCTCGACGTGCCCGGCAGCGCGCCGCTCACCAACAACCTCGTCGCCGCGCTGCAGCAGCTCGCCCTCACGGCGGCGAAGGCGAAGCGGTGCGACGACGCGCGGGCGCTCATCCCCGAGCTGCTGGCCCTCGGCGCGGGGGCCTTCGCCGACCAGGTGCAGGCGGCGTGCGGGGCGCCCTGACGGCCCCACCCCTCGCCCTTGCGTCGGTCATCCTCCAGGGTGACTGGCTTGACGACGACCGTCACGCCCCTCACGCTTCCAACGACCCTGAAGAAAAGCCAGACGACGCTGGCTCGGAGAACGGGGCAACACCCACACGCGTGGATGGTCGACGCCGTGGCGTAGCGGCTCGAACGAGACGAGGCCCGTCACGCCTTCTTCGAAGCGGCGGAGGGGGCGGCGGAAGCGATGGATGAGGGCGGCGAGGTCGTCGCCGCAGACGACGTGCACGATTGGCTGCGCGTGAAGGGGCAGGGACACGCTCGTCGCCGCCCAGCGCCGGTCCGTCGAGTTCGAACGTGACGGTCGCCCGTTCGCCGCGTGCGCTCGTCGAGTTCGACCGTCTCACTGACTTCTTCCTCCAGAACAGCGCGAACGACCCGACCGGAGCAGCGCCAGCCACCGTCGACGCGGTGAACGCTCCCGCCCGCGACCCGCTCATCGGGCGTCCGGTGACGACGGCGAAGGGGCGCTGCGCGAACTCGTCATGTTCTTCCGAGCAACGGGGCACCTCGCGCTCGCCCGAGGGCACCGGGGCCGCGTCGACGTTCTCGCCCTCCGCCACCAACGCGAGGCCGGGTCCTCCAGGCGGTGATGGCGCCTCGTCACGAAGCAGCGGCACCGGCCCCCGAGCGGCGCTATGCCCCGGCCCATGCTCGCGCTCATGCTCACGGCCCTGGTATTGGCCCAGACCCCCTCAAAGGCTCCGGCGAAGCCGGCGTCGCTCGCCTCGACCGTCGACGTGCCCTTCCAGAAGTTCGTCCTCGACAACGGCCTGACGCTCGTCGTCCACGAGGACAAGAAGGCGCCCATCGTCGCCGTCAACGTCTGGTACCACGTCGGCGCGAAGGACGAGGTGCCCGGCAAGAGCGGCTTCGCCCACCTCTTCGAGCACCTGATGTTCAACGGCTCGGAGCACTTCAACACCGACTACTTCAAGGCCCTCGGCGCGATGGGCGCCACCGACCTGAACGGCACCACCAACCGCGACCGCACCAACTACTTCCAGAACGTGCCGGTGAGCGGGCTCGACCGCGTGCTGTTCCTCGAGTCAGACCGCATGGGCCACCTGCTCGGCGTCGTCGACCAGGCCCGCCTCGACGAGCAGCGCGGCGTGGTGCAGAACGAGAAGCGCCAGAGCGAGAACCAGCCCTATGGCCAGGTCTTCAACGAGGCCAACAAGGTGCTCTTCCCGCCGCACCACCCGTACGCGTACCCGCGTGGCACCGTGCTCGGCAGCATGGAGGACCTCGACGCCGCCTCGCTCAAGGACGTGCAGGAGTGGTTCAAGACCTGGTACGGCCCTTCGAACGCCACCCTCGTCGTCGCCGGCGACGTCGACGCGAAGGCCGTGCTCGAGAAGGTGAAGACGTACTTCGGGCACATCCCCGCGGGGCCGCCGGTGCCGCGCAAGGGCCCCTGGGCCGAGAAGCTGTCGGCCAACGTTCGCAAGGAGCTCGAGGACCGTGTGCCGCAGACGCGGCTCTACCGCTTCTGGGTGACACCCGCCCTCTCGAGCCCCGACAACGACCTGCTCAACATCGCCACCGCGGTGCTGGCGCAGGGCAAGACGAGCCGGCTGTTCAAGCGCCTCGTCTACAAGGACCAGCTGGCCACCGACGTCTCGGCCGGCATCTGGGACGGTGAGCTGGCGGGCCAGGCCATCATCACCGCGACGGTGAAGCCCGGCGTCGCGCTCGAGAAGGTCGAGCGGGCGCTCGACGAAGAGCTCGCGCGCTTCCTCGAGGCGGGGCCCACCGACGACGAGCTCGCGCGGCTGAGCACGCAGTGGGTGGCCGGGTTCATCCGCGGGCTCGAGCGCATCGGCGGCTTCGGCGGCAAGAGCGACGTGCTGGCCGAGAGCCAAGTGTACCTGGGCCGCCCCGACGCCTGGAAGGAGTCGCTGCGCCTGCTCGAGACCGCCACCCCGAAACAGGTGCAGGCCGCGGCGAAGGCGTGGCTCGGCGCGCCCCGGCTCGACCTCGTGGTGCGCCCCTTCGGCACCTTCTCGAACGCCAAAGAGGGCGTCGACCGCTCGAAGCTGCCGCCGCTGGGGCCCGCGCCCGAGGTGACGTTCCCCGCGCTCGAGCGGGCGACGCTGTCGAACGGCCTCTCCGTGGTGCTCGCCAAGCGCAAGGGCGCGCCGGCGCTCGACCTGCGCCTTCGCTTCGAGGGCGGCACCGCGACCGACACGCCCCAGACCGCCGGCCTCGCCAGCCTCGCGATGGACCTTCTCGACGAGGGCGCCGCTGGCCGTGACGCCATCGCCCTGTCCGAGGCGCTCCAGCGGCTCGGCTCGACGCTGTCCACCGGGGCCAACCAGGACACGGCCGTCGTCTCCATGACGGCCTTCGAGGCGAACCTCGACCCGTCGCTGGCGCTCCTCGCAGACGTGGTGCTGCGTCCCTCCCTCCCCGCCGCCGACTTCCAGCGCCTGAAGAACCAGCGCCTCGCCGCCATCAAGCAGGAGAAGAACTCGCCCACCGGCATCGCCTGGCGGCTCGCGCCCCGGCTCGTCTTCGGCGAGGGGCACCCGTACGCCCTGCCCCCGTCCGGCACCGAGGCGTCGGTCGAGCGGCTCACCCGCGACGACGTGGTGGCCTTCGCGAAGGCGCGCCTCAAGCCGGGCAGCGCGACGCTGGGCGTGGTGGGCGACATCTCGCTGGAGCGGCTGCTCCCCAGGCTCGAGCGGGCCTTCGCCGGCTGGAGCCCCGGCGCGGCGCCCCGCGCGAGCGTGCCCCAGGTGAAGCCCGCCGACGCCTCCACCGTCTGGCTCGTCGACCGCCCCGGCAGCCAGCAGAGCGTCATCCTCGTCGGGCACGTGGCGCCGCCCACCAACAACCCCGACGAGGCCGCCATTCTCGGCATGAACACGGTGCTCGGCGGCGACTTCAACTCACGCCTCAACATGAACCTGCGCGAGGACAAGCACTGGAGCTACGGCGTGCGCGCCTCGCTCGGCGACGCCCGCGGCCAGCGCCTCTTCAGCGTCTCGGCCCCCGTGCAGACCGACAAGACGAGGGAGTCGCTCGCCGAGATTCGCAAGGAACTGCTCGACCTCGTCGGCAAGCGCCCGACCACCGCCGAGGAGTTCGAGCGCATTCAGGCCGACCGCGTGCTGAAGCTCCCCGGCGCCTGGGAGACGAGCGGCGCGGTGCAGGGCGCGCTGGGCCAGGTCGTCACCTACGGGCTGCCCGACGACTTCTTCCAGACGTGGGCCTCGAAGGTGCGCGCGCTCGGACGCGAGGACTACGACGCGGCCGCGCGCAAGGTGCTGCGGCCCGAGAGCCTCGTGTGGGTCGTCGTCGGCGACCGGGCGAAAATCGAGGCCGGCGTGCGCGCGCTCGGCTTCGGCCCGGTGACGGTGCTCGACGCCGACGGCGTCGTCGTGAAGTGACGCCGCGGCGACGCTGGTCAGCCGCTTGCAACACGAAAGCACCAGGTCCCTCGCCATGACGGCCCCCACCGACGGCGCCCCCGCAGCTTCTGCGCCCCCGGGCGTGGTGACCGCAAGCGGTACGCCCTGGGTCGGGTTGACGTCGGCCGAGGCGGCGCGCCGGCTGGCGGCCGACGGGCCCAACGCGCTGTCGAAGTCCGAGCGGCGCACGGCGCTGGCCCTCGTGCTGGGGGTGGTGAAGGAGCCGATGTTCCTGCTCCTGCTCGGCGCCGCCGGCCTCTACCTGGTGCTGGGCGACGTGCGCGAAGGGCTGACGTTGCTGGGCTTCGTCCTCCTCGTCATCACCATCACGGTGGTGCAGCAGGGCCGCACCGAGCGGGCCCTCGAGGCGCTCAAGGACCTCTCGGCGCCGCGGGCGACGGTGGTGCGCGACGGCGCCGTCAAGAGCATCGCGGGGCTGCACGTGGTGCGCGGCGACCTCGTGCGCCTGGCCGAGGGCGACCGGGTGCCGGCGGACGCGCTCCTGCGCGAGGGCAGCACCCTCACCGTCGACGAGTCGCTGCTCACCGGCGAGTCGGTGAGCGTCGACAAGCAGCCAGACCTCGCGGCCACCACTCCCTCGGCGCCCGGCGGCGGTGGCACGGCGTCGCTCTTCGCGGGCACGCTGGTGACGTCGGGGCGCGGGCTGGCCGAGGTGGTCGCCACCGGCGCGCGCTCCGAGTTGGGCCGCATCGGGGCCTCGCTGGCCACGCTCGAGCGCGGCCGCAGCCCGCTCCAGCGCGAGGTCGACGGCGTGGTGCGCCGCATGGCCCTGCTCGGCGCGGGGCTGTCGGTGTCGCTCGTCGTCATCCGCGGCCTGTCGGGCACCCCCTGGCTCGAGTCGGCGCTCTCGGGCATCGCGCTGGCGATGGCGCTCCTCCCCGAGGAGTTCCCAGTCGTGCTGACGGTATTCCTCGCCATCGGCGCCTGGCGGCTGTCGCGCGTCGAGGTGCTGACCCGCCAGGTGACGGCCGTCGAGACGCTCGGCGCCGCCGAGGTGCTGTGCACCGACAAGACGGGCACCCTCACGCAGAACCGCATGACGCTGCGGCACCTGGTGCCGGCCGAGGGCGCCGTGCCGCTCCCCCGCCAGGGCGCGCACCCGCGGGTGGTGGCCGAGCTGCGGCCCGGGGCGCCGGTCGAGCTGACAGACGACATGCGGGCCCTGCCCGAGGCGGTGCACGGCCTCGTCGAGTACGGCATCCTCGCCTCGCCTCGAGACCCGTTCGACCCGATGGAGAAGGCCTTCCACGCGCTCGGCGGCCACGCCCTCACGCGCACCGAGCACCTGCACCCGGACTGGGCGCAGGCGCACGAGTTCCCCCTCTCGCCGGGCCTCCTGGCGGTGACGCACCTCTGGCGCGGCGACGACGCGGCGCGCCTGGTGGTGGCCACCAAGGGCGCGCCCGAGGCCATCTTCGACCTGTGCCACCTGTCTGCAGAGACGACGGCCGTCTGGCGCGACGAGGTGCGGCGCCTGGCGACAGAGGGCCTTCGGGTGCTCGCCGTGGCCCGCAGCGCCGGGCCCGTCGCCTCGGCGCCGGCGCACCCGCACGAGGTCGACTTCGTGCTGGTTGGGCTGGTGGGCCTCGAGGACCCGCTACGGCCCGACGTCGCCGCCGCCATCGCCACCTGCCGCGAGGCGCGGCTGCAGGTGCTCGTCATCACCGGCGACCACCTCGAGACGGCACGAGCCATCGCGCGCAAGGCGGGGCTCCCGACCGATGACGCACTGACGGGCCCCGAGCTCGAGGCCCTGTCGGACGAGGCGCTGCGCGGGCGCCTGCGGACGGCGTCGGTCGTCGCCCGGGCGGTGCCCGCCCACAAGCTGCGCATCGTGCAGGCGCTCAAGGCCGAGGGCCGGGTGGTGGCGATGACGGGCGACGGCGTCAACGACGCGCCGGCGCTCAAGGCTGCCGACATCGGCGTGGCGATGGGGCAGCGGGGCACCGACGTCGCGCGCGAGGCCGCGTCGCTGGTGCTGGTCGACGACGCCTTCGGCTCCATCGTCACCGCGGTAGCGCTGGGCCGCCGCATCTTCGACAACCTGCGCAAGTCGGTGGGCTACATCCTCGCGGTACACCTGCCGCTCGCCGGGCTGTCGCTGGTGCCGGCGCTGCTGGGCTGGGGCGCGGTGCTGGGGCCGCTGCACGTCGTCTTCCTCGAGCTCATCATCGACCCGGCCTGCTCCATCGTCTTCGAGGCCGAACCGGCAGAGCCCGACGTCATGCGCCGCCCGCCGCGGGGCCCCGGCGCGAGGCTCTTCACCCTGAGCACCACGCTCCTCAGCGTCGGGCTCGGCGCGGCGGCCCTCGCCGGCTGCCTCGCCGTCGTCGTCTTCGCGCGGCGGGCGGCGCTGCCCCTCGAGGCCCAGCGCACCCTGGCCTTCGTCGCGCTCGTCTCGGGGAACCTCGCCATCCTCCTCTCGTCGCGGGTGCGCGGGCCGCTGTGGACGGGGCTCAGGCGGGTGAACCGCGCACTCCCGGTGCTGCTCCTGGCGACGCTCTGCGTGCTGGCCGGCGTGACGCTGGTGCCGGTGCTGCAGCGGCTCTTCGGCTTCGCAGACGAGCCGCTCGGACGGCTCGCCGGCGCGCTGGCGGCGGGCGCGGCGCCCGTCGTCGCCGTCGACGCGCTCAAGCTGCTGCGCCGGGCTGAGGCCACGGGCGGCTGAAGCGCCCGAGGCGGGCGGCCGGCCGAGGGGCCCCAGGCTCACTCCCGGTACGCCGCCGCCAAAGCCGCGCGGCGCTTCCTCGAGACCGGGCAGCGAGCCGCTTCGCGGCGCCGGCACCCCTGACGTCGGCTCGCAGCGTCGCGGCGCGCCTGACAGCCCGGCGCGGCTCCTTTGGAGGGGACAGGCGCTCCGGACGGCGGGGCGGCTGAAGCCGTCGCCTCCCCATTCACGGCGCCGCGGTCGCTCCACCTCCGGCGGCCTGCCGCGAACCGGTGGAGGGCACGGGCGCTCCGGACGGCAGGGCGGCTCGAGGCCGTCGCCTTCCCCATTCACGACGCCGAGGTCGCCCAACCACCGGCGGCCTGCCGCGGCTCCGTGGAGGGCACGGGCGCTCCGGACGACGGGTCGGCTCGAGGCCATCGCCTTCCCCGTTCACGACGCCGCGGTCGTCGGAGCGCGGCGGATCTCCCTCAGCGCGTTGAACAGGGGAGCGCTTCGGCCGGAGGCAGGCTCCAGCCCTCGTGGAGAGGCTGGCGCTCCGGGCGGGGCGATGGGGGAAGCTCCCAGCGGCGCGGTGTCGAGGTCGCGTCGCGGCCCCCGAAGCGTCGCGCTCAGCGCGTCATCGTGGGCGCGGCCACCACCAGGCGAAGGCCGAAGCGCTCGTCGTCGCGGAAGATGATGGGCTGGCCGTTGCCCCGGTCGCCATCGGCCTTGTGCGAGGCCACCTGCGCGACCGCGCCCAGGCTGAGCCAGACGCCGGCGACCCGCACCGACAGCGTCGGCCCGACGTAGACGGCCGTCCCCTGGTACTCGCTCGCGCGGAGCGCCTGGCGGGCCCGCAGCTCGAGGCCGGCCGTCACCTCGGCCGACACGGCGAGCCGCAGGGCGAAGGCGTGCTCGAGGCGAGTCTCGATGGCGTCACGCCGGTCCCAGAAGATGGTCCGCTCGAACGCGGAGTTCACGGCGAGGAGCACGTCGCCGAACACCCGGTCGAGCACCAGCCGACCCTCGAGCTGCGTCGATGCGACGCCGACGGCGACGCGCGCCAGCAGAGCCAGCCCGACGAGCTGGTCTGCCTCGAGGAGCCTGAAGCGCGCCAGCGCCGAGAGCCGCCCGTCGAGCTGCTTCTCTTCCCGGCGGCGCAGGGTGACATCGGTGTCGACGCCCAGGTGCACGTCGACGTTCCGAGCCACGCCGAGGCCGACCCACCCGCGCACCTCGAGCTGGTCGAACGGCGTCGGCCGGCCCGAGCGCAGCGTCAGCCACAGCTGCGGGCTCGCGGCGCCCTTCGCCTCGGTGCCCGACGTCCACGTGAAGGGGAAGGGCCGCTCGGCGCGCGCCCCCGCCGACAACAGCAGCACCGCCGCGCTGGCCGCCAGAGCTCGCACCGGGCGGGTCCATAAACCCGGCGCGCGTGGCAGTCACCACTTCGCGCACCCCTGAGCGTTCGAGCAGCCCCGCGGTGGACATCGGCCGCGCCGGGCGACACAACCGGGCCCATGACGTTCCCCCGGGCCAGCGGCGCCACCGTGGCGTTGGCGACGAAGCACGGCAAGGAGCGGCTCGTCGAGGGCCTGCTCGCGCCGCTGGGGCTGGCCCTGCGCCACGTCGGCGACGTCGACACCGACCAGCTCGGCACCTTCACGCGGGAGCGGCCCCGGCAGGGCACGGCGCTCGACGCCGCACGCACCAAGCTCGCCTGGGCGTTCGCGCATGCCCCCACGGCGCGCTTCGCCCTGGCGAGCGAGGGCTCGTTCGGCCCGCACCCCGAGCTGCCGTGGGTCGCCGGTGGCCATGAGCTGGTGCTGCTCGCCGACCGCGACACCGGGCTCGAGCTGCGCGGCGACGACCTGACGGCCGACACCAACTTCGCCGCGGCGACCGTCGACTCGCTCGAGGCCGCCCTCGCCTTCGCCGCCCGGGCCGGGTTCCCTGCGCACGCGCTCATCGTCGGGGCGCACAAGGGCGTCGGCGACGCCGCGACGCTCGAGCGGCTCGTCGGCGAGGGGCTCCGCGCGGGGCCTGTCGCCCTCGAGACCGACATGCGCGCGCACCTGAACCCGCTCCGGCAGGCGTCGATTCGCCGGGCCATGGAGCGCTGCCTCGCGGGCCTCGCGGCCACCTGTCCCTCGTGCGCCTGGCCCGGCTTCACCGGTGGCGAGCCCGCCCCCGGCCTGCCGTGCGAGGCCTGCGGCGCGCCGACGCGCCTGCCCCGTGACGTCCTCCGCGCCTGCCGCCGGTGCGGTCACGCCGTACGCCTGCCCGTCGGAGCCACCGCCGCGCCCGCCGGCCGGTGCGACGCCTGCAACCCTTGAGGCGACGTCACAGCGGACTTGGGATTTTCAAGTGGCCCGGGTGAGAACGGGTCTCTAGCTGGCTCGGCGTGAACGTCGAGATTCGCGCCCGCAACGTCCCGCTGACGTCAGAGCTCAAGGCCCACGCCGACCAGCGCCTGCACCTGGCCCTCTCGCGGTTCTCGAACCGCATTCGCGCCGTGCGGCTCACCGTCGAAGACGTCAACGGCCCGAAGGGCGGGCCCGACAAGCGGTGCCACGTCACCGTCAAGCTCGAAGACGGCGACGAGCTCTTCGTCGAAGACGGCAGCGGCGACCTGCGCTTCGTCATCGACACCGTCACCGACCGTGTCGCCCGCCTCGTCGCCCGCTCGCTCGAGCGCCAGCGCGAGGCCCGAAGCCCGAAGGGCGCGCGGCTGAACGGGCGACGCTGAACCGGATTGCTTCATTAAATCTCTTTAACGACGCCGTATTATCAAATTTTCCTCACATTCCACAAACACTACACATCGCTCACCACCCTTCCTCTTCATCGAACGAGGCGTCCATGGGAACGAGCGAGACGAGCTACTTCGAGCGGCAGTGCGCGCGCATCAGCCGGCAGCCCCAGCTGACCGAGGAGCAGGAGCGGTCCCTGGCGAAGCGGTGGCTCGAGCAGAAGGACCGCAAGGCCGCCGAGGCGCTCGTCGAGGCGCACCTGCCGCTGGTGGTGCACCTGGCCAACCGCCTGCGCGGCTACGGCGTTGCGAAGGACGAACTGGTGGCCGAGGGCAACGTCGGGCTCCTGCGGGCGGTCGAGAAGTTCGACCTGCGCGGCGTGCGCTTCAAGACGTACGCGACGTACTGGATCCGCGCGCACATGCTCGCCTACGCGATGCGCTCGAACAGCATCGTCACCGTGGCCACCGGGGCCCTGGGCGCCAAGTTCTTCTTCAAGCTCCGCTCGGCCCGCGCGAAGGCCGAGGCCCTGCTCGGGCCCGGGCACGAGGGCATCGACGCGCTGCTGGCGAAGCAGTTCGGCGTGGGCGAAGAGGTGATCCGCCAGCACTCGGCGCGGCTCGCGTCGTCTGACCTGTCGCTCGACGTCAGGGTGAACGAGGACGGCGAGACGACGGCCCTCGACCTGCTCCCGACGGGCGATGCGACGCCCGAAGAGGCCCTCGGCGCCTCGGAGCGCGACGAGCTCGTGCACCAGGTGGTGCAGCGGCTGTGGAAGGCCCTCGACGAGCGTGAGCGCACCGTGCTCCGGTACCGCCTGATGGCCGACGAAGACGACGTCACCCTCGCCGACCTCGGAGACCGCTTCCAGCTGTCGCGGGAGCGGCTGCGGCAGATCGAGGTCCGGGTGAAGCAGCGCCTCAAGCGTGCCCTCGAGACGGCGGCGCACGACGAGCCGGCGTTCGTGCAGTAGCGGGCCTTCGCCGTCAGGCTTCGTCGACGAGGCGCTCGAGCAGCCGGGTGACCTCGGCCATCTGCGCCGTGTCTCCGAGGCGCACGGCCACCCGGCCCTGGGCGAGCAGCGCCTTCACCTCGCCGACGGCGGCGTCGGCCTCTTCGCTGGGCTCCTCTTCGGCGCTCTTCTCGAGGAGCCGCACCAGCCGCTCGGCCTTGTCGAGCACCCGGGGGAACGTCTGCAGGGCGAGGGCCTTGTCCTTCTCGGCCTGGTCCTTCGAGTAAGCAGCCTGCTCGGCCTGCAGCGCGTCGACCTCGGTGGCCGACAGCGTGGTGCGGGCCTCGATGCGGAGCGCCTCGGCCATGCCGGTGGTGGTGTCGACGGCGCGCACCGACAAGGTGCCCTCGTTCGACAGCTCGAAGGTGACCTCGATGGGCACGTCGGCGCGGTTGCCGACGTTGAGCTCGCTCAAGACGACCTCGCCCAGCTTGGTGCACTCGTCGGCGAACTCGCTCTCGCCCTGGAAGACGGGAATGCGCGCCTGCCGCTGGCCCGCGCGGCCCGGCAGGAACGCCTCCTTCGCCGTCGCCGGTACCGGCGAGTTCCGCCCGATGAGGCGGCGCACCGTGCCGCCGAGCACGCCCACCGACAGCGTGTGGCTGGCGACGTCGATGAGCAGGGTGCGGCCCTGGCGCGAGGCGAGCTCGGCGGCGTGCACCGCCGCGCCCAGCGCCACCGCCTCGTCGGGGTTGACGCCCGACAGCGGCGGCCGCCCGAAGAAGCGGCTCACCAGCTCGCGCACCAGCGGCATGCGCGTCATGCCGCCGACGAGCATCACCGCCTCGACGTCGCGCGGCGAGAGCTTCGCCGCCTCGAGCACCTGGCGGCACACGTCGAGGCACCGCGTGGTGAGCGGCTCGGACAGCGTCTCGTAGAAGGAGCGCGCCAGCGCCGTGTCGAGCTGGCAGTAGCGCGGCTCGGGGCTCGCGTGGTCGCCGAGCTCTCCGATGGAGAGCAGGGCCTCGCTCTGGTCCGATAGCGTGCGCTTGGCCCGCTCGGCCGCGTAGCGCAGCCGCTGCATCGACACCCGGTCCTTTGTCACCGCGTCCCGGAAGGCGTCGGGCACCTGCGCCACCAGCCACTGCACGATGCGGGCGTCGAAGTCGTCACCGCCGAGCTGCGGGTCGCCGCCGGTCGCGCGCACCTCGTACACGCCGCCATCCATCTCGAGCACCGAGACGTCGAAGGTGCCGCCGCCGAGGTCGAACACCAGCGCCCGGCCCTCGAACGAGTTGACGAGCCCGTAGGCCATCGCCGCGGCCGTCGGCTCGTTGAGCAGGCGCAGCACCTCGAGGCCGGCGATGCGCGCGGCCTCACGGGTGGCCTGGCGCTGGCCCTCGTCGAAGTTCGCCGGCACGGTGATGACGCACTTCGACACCGGGCGGCCGAAGTGTGCCTCGGCGTCGAGCTTCAGCTCGCCCAGGAGCATCGCCGACACCTGCGTCACCGGCATCACCCGGCCAGCCACCTTGATGCGCACCTCGCCCTGGGGCCCCTGCAGCGTCGGGTACGGCACCACGAGCTTCGCGGCGCGCTCGAGCTCGGCGCTCCAGCGCTTGCCGATGAAGCGCTTGGTGGCCGGCGCGACGCGGTCGGGCATCTCGTCACCGAGAATCTGCGCGCGCGCTCCCACCACGCGCTCGCCACGGGGCGTGAAGCCGACGACCGAGGGCGTCAGCCGGGCCCCGGCGCGAGAGGGGATGACGAAGGGCCTGCCGGAATCGAGCGTGGCCACGGCGCTGTAGGTGGTGCCGAGGTCGATGCCGATGACGGGTTCCATGCGGGCTTCGCACTCTATCGCGCGGGGCGCGCAGCGGCGGCACATTCTCCCCTCGAGGCCACCGCCACCCCGCGCCCCTGGCCGTCGCCGACGAGGCACCCTCGCCATCGGCACCCGACGAGGGCGCACCGTCTCCCCGCCTCTCACTCCAGACCGTGGCCCGGGGCCTGCGGCGCGTGGAGCCGACTGGGGCCTTGCCGCCACCGGGTCGTGTGCTAGGCGCTCTCCGCCATGCAGAACGTCTCCGTCGCCCGCCGCTACGCCCGCGCGCTCCTCGCAGCCTCGCAAGACTCGGCCGACCAGGTGCTCGCGCAGCTCGATGAGCTCGTGCGCTACCTCCACTCGGCCCCCGACGTGCTGGCCGCGCTGTCGAACCCGGCGCTGAGCCGCGCCCAGCGCATGGCGATGACCGAGGGGCTCATCAAGGCCGCGCCGGGCATTGCGCTCACCCTCGCCAACACCCTGCGGCTGCTGACCGACCGAAACCGCTTCGCCTCGCTCCCCTCCCTGGCGCTGCAGTTCCGCGACCTGGTCGACGTGCGCATGGGCCGCGTTCGCGGCAGCATCACCTCAGCGACGGTACTGGGCGAGGCACAGCTGGTGGCCATCAAGGCGCAGCTCGAGGCGCTGACGCAGCGCACGGTGGTCCTCGAGCCGAAGGTCGACCCGTCGATTCTCGGCGGCGTCGTCGCCACCGTCGGCAGCCGTACCTACGACGGCTCGCTCAAGAGCCAGCTCCGCGAGATGGGGCGCCAGCTGCTGACCCGCTGAGGCGGGCCGCCCGAGCACCACCCGGCGCTGCTCGACGCACGCCAAGCCCGGGCTTCATCCGTCCCTCTCTCAGGGCTCCGGCGTCGCTCGTCGAACGCCAGACTCCGGGCGTCCTCGTCGCTCGCCGGCCTCTGCCTCGCGCGCCGTTCGCCAGACTCCGGGCGCTGGTCTTCCTGCGCCGGCCGCTGACCGTCTTCGTCGCTCGCCGGCCCCCGGGGTTGCACGCGACGGGCCGGCCCCGGTCACCGGTACCCGCGGGCCTGCAGGGCGAACAGGTGCGCGTAGCGGCCGCCGTGCGCGACGAGGGCCTCGTGGGTGCCGAGCTCGGTGAGGCGCCCCTGCTCGAGCACCGCGATGCGGTCGGCCATGCGCACCGTCGAGAAGCGGTGGCTGATGATGATGGCCGTGCGCTGCCGCGCCAGCTGCTGGAAGCGCTCGAAGAGGGCCACCTCGGCCTCGGCGTCGATGGCGGCGGTGGGCTCGTCGAGCACCAGCACCTCGGCGTCGGCGCGCATGAAGGCGCGCGAGACGGCCAGCTTCTGCCACTGCCCTCCCGACAGCTCCTGCCCCTTCTCGAACCAGCCACCCAGGGTGGTGTCATAGCGCTGCGGCAGCGCCTCGATGTCGGCCTTCGCCCCACCGGCCTCGGCAGCGGCCTCGATGGCCGGCCGGTCTTCGATGCGCTGCGGCTCGCCCAGCCCCACGTTCTCGGCCGCGGTGAACTGGTAGCGCACGAAGTCCTGGAAGACGGCGCCGACGCGCGCCCGCAAGTCCGCCACGTCGAGGTCGCGCAGGTCGACGCCCCCGTAGCGAATGACGCCCTCGGTCGGCTCGTACAGCCGCAGCAGCAGCTTGATGAGCGTCGACTTGCCGGCGCCGTTCTCTCCGACGAGGGCCAGCCGCTCGCCGGGCTCGAGGGTGAGCGACACGTCGTGGAGCGCGAAGCCGGCCTTGCCCGGGTAGCGGAAGCTGACGTGCTCGAGCTCGAGCCGATGTGGGCCCTTCGGCAACGCCCTCGGCGGGCTGACGCGGGCGCGCTCGGCTGAGGTGGGCAGCTGGAGGAAGGCCTCCAGGTTCGACAGGAAGAGCGCGTCTTCGTACAGGCCCGCGACGCTGCTCAAGACGGCCTCGAAGGCCCCCTGCCCCTGGCGGAAGACGACGAGCGAGAGCGTCAGGTCTCCCACCGAGAGCTGGCCCGTCGCCGCGCGCCCGGCGACGACGAGGTAGCAGACGTAGAAGGCCGCCAGCGACAGCGCCCCCAGCAGGGTGCCCAGCACGAGGCGCTTCACCGCGAGGCGCTGGTCCTCGGCGAGGAACTTCGAGAACAGCGCGCGGTAGCGCCCGAGGATGAGGGGGCCCAGGCCGAAGAGCTTCACCTCCTTCACCGTCGAGTCGCGGGTGAGGAGCCACTCGAGGTAGTTGAGCCGGCGGCCCTCGGGGGCGCGCCACGAGTACAGCCTGAAGGCCTCGCCCGACAGCTTCGTCTCGGCGAAGAAGGCCGGGAGCGCCGCCACCAGCAGCACCAGCGTCGTCCACCAACTGACGCGCCACAGCAGCACCGCGAACGTCGACAGCGTCAGCAGGTTCCTTGCGATGCCGATGACGGCCATGGCGAGCGAGAGCGGCCGCGACGCCGACTCGCGCCGCGCGTTCTGCATCACGTCGTACGTCTCGGAGTCCTCGAAGTGCCGCAGCTCGAGCGTCAATGACTTCTCGAGCAGCCGCTCGTTGAGCAGGTTGCCCAGTCGCATGCGCAGCAACTCGCGCGAGAGGGACGATAGGCGACCCACCAGCAGGGTGACGACGGCGAGGCCGAGTTCGACGGACACCAGGCGCATCACGGCCGCGCGGGCGTCGTCCGAGGGCTCGCGGGCCGCGTCGACCACCGCGTCGATGATGAGCTTACCCACCCACGCCAGCGCCGCCGGGAGCGCCGCCTGCACCACGGTGAGCGCCGCCTGCGCGAGGGCGCTGCGCCGGTCGGCCTCCCAGACGAGCGCAAGCGCGCGGGGCACCTGCGCCAGCAGCTGGCGCGTGGAGAGGCGGCGGTCGCGAGCGGCCATGCCGGCCCCGTAGCGCAGGGCGCCTCGCGCCGCCTCGCGCGAATGGCCAAGGCCCGCTCGTAGGGCCAGGCGCCTGGCGAGCGGCGCGGGTGCCTCGAGGGGCCCGGCTTCCCACCTCGCCTGAATCAGGGCACCGGCAGCGCCCCCCCTACACCCGCGCGCGGCGCGCCGTCAGAGGAGCGACAGCCGCTTCTTCGCCTTCAGCGCCTCGACGACCTTGCGCACGTCCTGCGACCGCTCCTTCGGCAGCACCAGCATCGCGTCTCCGGCGTCCACCACCACCACGTCCTTCATGCCGACGACGGCGATGGGCCTGTCCTTCGCCACCACCACGCAGCCGGCGGCGTCGATGAGGAAGACATCTTTCCCCACGGCGACGTTGCCGGACTCGTCGGTGGGCCGCACCTCGGGCAGGGCGTTGAAGCTGCCGACGTCGCTCCAGCCGCAGCGGCTCGGCACCACGGCGATGTTCGAGGCCTTCTCGGCGATGCCGTAGTCGATGCTGGTGGCTGGCATGTCGGGGAAGTGGCGCGCCAGCGCCCTTTCGGCCCGGCGGGTACCCCAGGCGGCGCGTATGGGCTCGAGCGCGGCCGCCAGCGCGGGCATGTGGTGCTTGAAGGCCTCGAGCATGACGTCGGCGCGGAAGACGAAGAGGCCTGCGTTCCACAGGTACTCGCCCGAGACGAGGTACTGCTCCGCCGTCGGCCGGTCGGGCTTCTCGGCGAAGCGGCTCACGCGCCGCGCGGTGCCCGAGAGCGGCTCCCCCACCTGGATGTAGCCGTAGCCCGTCTCGGGCCGCGTCGGGTGAATGCCGAGGGTGACGATGTGGCCCGCCCGGGCGAGCTCGACCGCCTCGGCCACCGAGGCCTGGAAGGCGGCGACGTCGGCGACGTGCTGGTCCGACGGCAGGACGACCAGCACGCCGCGCGGGTCGAGGTGCGCGACGGCAGCGGTGGCGAGCGCGATGGCCGGGGCGGTGTTGCGCGCCTGCGGCTCGACGAGCACGTTCGGCTTCGGCACCGCGGGCAGCGCCTTGCGCACCAGCGGCGCGTGGAGCGCCCCGCAGACGACGAACGTCTGCCGCGGCGGCGCCACCCCCTTCAGCCGCGCCAGCGTCTCGACGATGAGCGGCCGCCCGGTGGCCAGGGGCAGGAACTGCTTGGGCCTCGCCACCCGGGACAGCGGCCAGAAGCGGGTGCCGCTCCCGCCGGCCATGATGACGGGGAACACCCGTGCGTCCTTCGTCGTGGCTGCCCGCTGCTGCTTCGCCGTCGCTCGCGCCATCGGTGTCCGCCGGCGCCGCGCGGGGTCATCCCGCCGGTCTCCGGCCCTCCCTGCTCGCCCACCCACGCCTGCCGGGAGGGGCTCCACCCCGCTCTTACAGCAGTCACCCGCGGGGCAAGAGGGGCGCGTGGACGGCCCCGCCCGGGGTGCGGCCGCGACGGCCGTCGGAGCACAGGCCCCGTGGCCCAGGGCTCCGCAGGAGGCCTCGCGGGCGACGGCGGCCAGCCGTCACCCCGGCGCCCAAGCCGACCGACGGCGTCACGCGCAATACGCGAGGTAGGCCTCGCGGCGCGCCTCGAGCCGGCGGGCCAGCCACGCGTTGGCGGCACCCAGGACCTCGCCGATGTGGCGCGCCTCGTCCCGGTACGCGAGGCGCTTCTCACGCGACCAGGCGGCCGGCGGGGCCTCGAGGTTCGTCACCCGGTCGGCGAGCTTCACCAGCTGCACCTCGACGGGCTGCGCCCTCAGCCGCCGCAGCGAGTCGGCCATGCGATGCGCCTTGTCGAGCCGCGCGTCCTTGGTGAGGGCCTCGACCCCGTCGGCGACACGCCTGCCGAACCGCGCCGCCAGCGCCTCCCGGGTGACACCGGCGTCCTCCATCGAGTCGTGGAGCAGCGCGCACGTCACCGAGAGCTCCGCGTCGAAGTCGCGCGTCTCGACCCAGGCCCGCTGCACCTCGGCGGCGACCTTCACCAGGTGCGTCACGTAGGGAAACGCCGAGCCCGGCACCTGCTGCGCCCCGTGGGCGGTGGTGACGAAGTCGAGCGTGCGAGCGAAGGCGTCAGGGTTCCACATGGCAGGTCCTCTGCGGTGCGACGCCCGGGGGCGCCCGCCGCGCGTCGAAGTCTGCTTCACCTCGCGCGCCCGCGCACGTCAGGCCGGCGCCGCTCAGCGACCGATGGCGGCGACGTGCTCGACGAGCTGGTCGAGCATGCGGAACGTCGCGCCCCAGACGACGTGGCGGCCGTCTCCCCAGACGTAGGCGTCGCGGTCGGCCTCGAAGACGCGCCGCCTCTCCCGGCGCAGCCGCCAGAGGGGCGCCTCGAGCACCTCAGCGATCTCCCGCTCGCTGGGCGTCAGCGGCGTGTCGGCCGGCACGACGCCGACGAAGGGCGTCACCCAGTAGGCCGTCACCGTCGGCATCGCCCCCAGCATGCCAAGCACCGAGACGTGCTCCGGCGAGAGCCCGAGCTCCTCCTTCGTCTCGCGCAGCGCCGTGTGGAGCGGCGTGACGTCACCGGCGTCGCGGGCGCCCCCCGGGAAGGCAATCTGCCCTGGGTGCTCCCGCAGCGTCAGCGGCCGCATCGTCAAGTAGGCCCACGGCTCCCCCCCGCGCCAGAAGAGCGGGGCGAGCACCGCGGCGTCCTTCAGCGTCAGCCCGTGGGCCTCCATCACCTTCGACGGCACCGTGCGCAGGCGCACCTTGAGGCGCTCGAAGAAGGCGGCGCCCTCCGCGTCTGCGTCCGTCAGCTGCTCGCTCATGCGCGCCCGGAGTCTAACCACCGCGGCCCTCGGCGGCACGGCCCGGTGCCGGCCCGGGTGTACGACGTGCAACGCCTGGCGAAGTGGCGGCGCAGGATTAGGCTTTCCTCACCATGACCGACCTCGACCTCGCCTCCCTGGCAAAGGCCTCGAAGCTCTTCGAGGCGCTCGAAGGCTCTGGCCGCAAGGAGCTGCTCTCGAGGGCAGGTCGCCAGCACTTCCCGGCGGGCCACGTGCTGTGCCGGGAGGGCGACGACGGCGACGTGCTCTACGTGCTGTCGAAGGGCGAGGCGCGCGTGACGGTGGACGACCTCGGTGAAGAGAAGGAGGTCGGCCGGCTCACGGCGGGCCAGTTCTTCGGAGAGCAGGCGATGCTGTCGGGCGCCAGGCGCCAGGCGACGGTGACGGCGCTGACCGACCTCGAGGTGGTGGCCTTCCCGCGTGAGGCCGTCGACGCTGTGCTGGCGAAGAACCCGGCGGCCCGCAAGGTGCTCGCGACCGTGGGCATTCAGCGCTCGGAAGCGTCGATGCAGAAGCTCCTCGAGTGAGCGCCGGCCCTTCGCGTCAGCGCCAGCACTCGTCGTAGCCGAGGTTCACGGTGCCTCCGGCGCTCGGGCACACCTCGAGTTCGATGCTGCCGTTGGGGTACGTCGTGTCGGGTGGGGTGCTGCGGAAGCCGCTGGGCTGGCCATTGACGGTGACCCGCACGCGCCGCGTCCGGTCGATGGGGCGCTTGAGCCCGACGATGCAGCGCTGGTTGACCAGGCGCCCGGCCGTCGTGCGGAGGATGTTGACGTAGTCGGTGGTGCACAGCGCGAGGTTTCCGTCCTGCTCGAAGCTGGTCGCCGCGACCGCCAGCCGCCACCCGCGCACGAGGCCGGGGAAGAGGCAGCCGTCGAGCCCGACGATGGACGTCGCCGAGACGCGCTGGCCGCCCGGCTTGAGCCCGCGCGCGAAGGCCACGAACTCGGACACGGGGAAGTTCGACTGGTCGTCCTCGTCGCCGAGGAAGACGAGGGCGAGGTCGGCCTCGGGCCGCAGGAAGCCCCGGTTCGTCGTGCCGAGGAGCGGCTCGGTCAAGGCGGCGCGCGCCGCGCCGAGGGCCCGCTCGATGGCGCTGCCTTCGGAGCCGACGTTCACGAGCCGCCGGAAGGCCTCGGCGGCGGACGGCGTCTGGTCGGTGATGATGGGCCCGACGAACCGGCCCGAGCGCTTGTCATCCTCCATGTCGCTGGTGACGGCGGCGACGCGGAAGTCGACCTGGTTGGCGCGGAAGGCGCCGAAGAAGGCGTCGAAGTTGTTCGCCAGCTCGGCCTGGTCGTCCTCCATGCTGCAGGAGTCGTCGATGACGAACAGCACGTCGATGGGCTGCCGCCGGAAGGGCGTCAGCTGGTACACGTCGGTCGCGGTGACCCGGCAGCCGTCGGGCGGCACGGTGACGTCTCGCTGCGAGTCGGTGGGCGTCGGCACCGGCGGCGCCTCGAGCAACTCGGTGCGCCCGCAAGCGGCGGCGAGGACGAGGACGGTGAGGGCGCGAAGGAGCATGGGAAGGAGATGGTCGACCCGGCCAGACGAACGCCGGTTCAAGCACAGTCGGGCACCTCGAGGCGACTGGGCTGCCCAATCGCCCGGCGGGGGCTCGTTTGGCCCCGTAGCGTGAACGAAAGCGCGCTATCGACGCTCTCGAAGAGGGGCGCGTGGGCCCGCCCGTCGTTCCCCCCCCCCGGCCCCCCGGAGACCTGAGCCGCCGTGACTGACGTGAAGGCCCTCGTCGAGGTGATGCGCGAAGCGGCGAAGCCCGCGCCCTGGTCGAGCGGCGTGAAGCTCGCCCGCGCGAGCGCCGTCACCCACGAGTCGTCCGACGGGCGCGAGGTGGTGCTGCGCGTGAAGGCGACCGGGCGCCCGGTGCCGTGGACGGTGGTGCTCACGCCGGCCGACGCCTCGTGGGAGTGCAACTGCCCGGCGCCCGTCGACCCCTGCGAGCACGCCGTCGCCGCCGCGCTGACGCTGAAGGAGGCCGCCGAGACGGGCAAGGCCCTGACCGCCGTCGAGGCCCGCTACGCCCGCGTCGTCTACCGGGTGGTGCGCGTCGAGGCCGGCGTGCAGGTGCAGCGGGCGCTCGTGACGCCCGACGGCGCCGAGGGGCCCCTCGAGTCGCTCGCCCAGGCGCTGGCGGACCCGGCCGTCGCCCGGCGGCTGAAGGTCGAGCAGCACGACCTCGCCGCCGACCGGCTGCTCGAGAAGAAGACGCGCCTTGCGCTCCCGCCCGAGCGCGTCGAGGCGCTGATGACGGCGCTGGCGCCGAGCCGCGCGGTGCTGCTCGACGGCCGCCCGGTGGCCATCGCCGACGAGCCGCTGTTGCCGAAGGTGACGGTGCGCGACGAGGGCGCCGCCATCGTCGTCGCCATCGAGAAGGACCCGCGCGTCACCGAGGTGCTGGCGGCAGGCCTCGTCGCCGCGGGCGACACGCTGTACCGCCTCGCCGAGACGGGCTTCACCGGCGCGTGGCTCGAGAAGCTGCCGCAGCTGCGCACCTTCGACGCCTCGCGGGCCGGAGAGCTGTCGGCGCAGGTGCTGCCCGACCTGGCGCGCCGCTTCCCGGTCGAGGTCCGCAGCGCCCGGCTGCCGCGCATCGACCGGTCGCTCGAGCCGCGCATCGTGCTCGAGGTGAACCAGCTCGAGCAGGGGCTGTCGGTGCTGCCGCTCCTCGTCTACGGCGCCCCGCCCTGTGTCCGCATCGACGCGGGCCGCATGGTGCACCTGCGCGGGCCGGTGCCGCTCCGCGACGAGGCGCAGGAGCAGCGGCTGACCCACCACCTGCGCGACACGCAGAGCCTCGTGCCCGGGCGGCGCACCACCGTGAGCGGCCCCGAGGCAGTGCGCTTCGCCGACGCGCTGCGGCGGTGGCGAGGCGGCCTGTCGGGCGAGGGCGCCCGCGCGCTGTCGTCGGACCTCACCCTCACGCCCCGCCTCACCGTCACGCCGCTCGACGGCGGCCGCGTGGGCTTCTCGCTCGAGTTCGAGCTCTCTGGCGGCTCGGGCGACACGCCCCGGTCCGTCGACGCCGTGTCGGTGCTGCGCGCGTGGGACGAGGGCTTCGGGCTGGTGCCCATCGAGGGCGGCGGGTGGGCGCCGCTGCCCACCGCCTTCCTGGAGTCGCAGGGCGCCCGCGTCGCCGCGCTGCTCGCCGCGAAGCAGGCCTCTGGAGCGCTGTCGGCCCACGTGCTGCCCAGGCTCGCCGAGCTGTGCGATTCGCTCGACCAGCCCGCGCCCTTCGGCCTCGAGGCGCTGCGGCCGCTCGCCGAGGGCTTCGAGGCGCTGCCCGAGCCGGCGCTGCCGGCCGACCTCACCGCGACGCTGCGCCCCTACCAGCGGCAGGGCGTCGCCTGGCTCCAGTTCCTGCAGCGCGCGAACCTGGGCGGCGTGCTCGCCGACGACATGGGCCTGGGCAAGACGCTGCAGGCTGCCTGCGTGCTGGGGCCGGGCTCGCTCGTCATCTGCCCGACGAGCGTGCTGCCCACCTGGCTCGCCGAGCTGCGGCGCTTCCGCCCCGCGCTGACGGTGAACGCCTACCACGGGCCGGGGCGGGCGCTCGACGCGGCGGACGTGACGGTGACGACATACGCCATCGCACGGCTCGACCAGCCGGCCCTCTCGGGCAGGCCCTGGCGCGCGGTGGTGCTCGACGAGGCGCAGGCCATCAAGAACCCCGAGAGCCAGGCCGCGAAGGCCGTCTTCTCGCTCGATGCGCCCTTCAAGCTGGCGCTGTCGGGCACGCCGGTCGAGAACCGCCTCGACGAGCTGTGGAGCGTGATGCACTTCACCAACCAGGGCCTGCTGGGCGGCCGGCGGGACTTCGACGAGCAGGTGGCGCGGCCCATCGCCGACGGCCGGCGCGACGCCGCGCAGGCCCTGCGCCAGCGCCTGCGGCCCTTCGTGCTGCGGCGGCTCAAGCGTGACGTGGCGCCCGACCTGCCGGCGCGCACCGAGGTCATCCGCACGGTGACACTCGACGAGCGAGAGCGGGCCACCTACGACGCCATCTACGCCGCTACGAAGGACGAGGTGGTGCGCCTGCTGGGCCAGGGCGGCAGCGTGCTCGCGGCGCTCGAGGCCCTCCTGCGGCTGCGCCAGGCAGCCTGCCACCCGGCGCTCGTCCCCGGGCAGCAGGCCAGGACGTCGTCGAAGGTGCAGGCCCTCGTCGAGGCGCTCTCGACGGCCGTCGCCGACGGCCACAAGGCCCTGGTGTTCTCGCAGTGGACGAGCCTGCTCGACCTCATCGAGCCCGAGTTCGCCACCGCCGGCATCGCCTTCACCCGCCTCGACGGCTCGACGGTCGACCGCGGCGGCGTGGCGGCCGCGTTCCAGGCCGACGACGGCCCCCCGGTGATGCTCATCTCGCTCAAGGCCGGGGGCACCGGGCTGACGCTCACCGCCGCCGACCACGTCTTCCTCGTCGACCCGTGGTGGAACCCGGCCGTCGAGGCCCAGGCCGCCGACCGCGCGCACCGCATCGGCCAGGACAAGCCGGTGTTCGTCTACCGGCTGGTGTCGCAGGGCACCGTCGAGGAGCGCATCCTCACGCTACAGGAGAAGAAGCGCGCGCTGTTCGAGGCTGCGCTCGGTGACGGCCAGGCCGCCGGCGGGCTCACGCGCGAGGACCTGCTGGGCCTTTTTACCTGAGCGACGCCCCGTCGCGAGTCGCCGGCCGCGCGCCTCGCAACCAGCCCCCGGGGCGGGGCTCCCTGGCCTCACCGTCTCACGACGGAGGCGGGCGATTGCGGCTGGCTGCCGCCCGGGCTCATCCATAAGGGTGAGAGCACCGCTGGTTCGCCGATGCCCGTGGAGCCGCCGCCGCCGCCGACTGCCCCGCCGCGACGACGTCGCTGGGGGCGCCTCACGCTCGGCGGGCTGCTCCTGGGCCCGGCGCTCCTCGCGCTGTCGACGCCGTGGCTCGTCGAAAGCCCGCTGGGGCGCACGCTCGTCTCGGCCGCCCTCCGCCGGCAGGGCGTCGAGCTCGACTGGGAGCGCCTGACGCTGTCGGTGCGCAAGGCCCGCGTCGAGCTCACCGGCCTCGAGGTCGCCGCCGGCGAAAGCTCGGCCAGCGCGGCCCGGCTGGCGCTCGACTGGGACTGGGGGGCCGCCCGGCAGGGCATCACCCACCTGCGCACCCTCACCCTCGACGACGTCGTCGTTCGCCTCGCGCCGGACGCGCCCGCAACTGGCACGCCGGCAGCGCTCCCACCGAGGTGGTCGGGCCTGCTCGAGCCGCTCGCGGCGCTGCCGCCGCTGCACCTCGACGCGGTGACCGTTCGGCGGCTGGCCGTGCACCACCCCACCGGGTCCGTTGCCGGCCTCGGCCTCGAGGGCGCCCTTCACGTCGGCCGGGGCGTCGCGCCGGCCGGGTTCCTCGCACTGACGGGCGGCTCGGCCTCGTGGCGCCGCGAGGGCTCCGCGCGCCGCCTCGGCCTCGATGCCGCCGCGCGCGCCTCGCTCGACGGCGACGCCGTACGCCTTCACGTGCACGCGACGCTCATCGAGGGCTTCGAAGGGCTGCCCCTGCGCGAGGGCCCCCTGCTGGACCTCGAGGCGACCGCGCGGGTCGAGCCGGCGTCGCGCTGCGCCGTCGTGCGCCTCGAGCGCGCCGCGCTCCTGGGCGCCGCGGCCCGCTCGACGGCGGCGCTCTCGCTGCGCGACGGCGAGGCGCTGCCCGTCGTCGAGGCGGCCGAGGTGTCGGCTGACCTGGCGGCGCTGCTGCCGCTGGCGAAGACCTTCGAGCCCACGCTGACGCTCACCGAGGGGCGCCTCGACCTCGGAGCCCGGCCCGATGGCTCGGCCACGCCCGCGCTCGAGGGAGCCCTGCAGGTGCGCGGGCTCACCCACGCCGCCGGGGCGCTGGCCGCGGCCGCGGGCACGGTGCGAGTGTGGCCGTCGGTTCGGCGGGCCGAGGTCACCCTGACGGCTGAGCACCTCGAGGCGGCGCGCGACGGCCGCCGCCTCGGCGCCCTCGCGCTGGGCCTCGACGCCAGCGCCGCGCTCACCGACCGCCGTGGGGCGGTCTCGCTGGCGTTGCGGCTCGACGGGCTCCAGCTCGACGACGGCGACCGCCGCCACGGCGTGCGCTCGCTCGCGCTCCGGGCCCGCAGCGACGACGTCTCGCCCGAGGGGCCCTTTCCGCTCTCGGCGGCGGTCGAGGGCGAGCTGTCGGGCTTCTCGGCGCCGGGCGTGCGGCTCTCGTCGGCGGGCCTGGGCGGCCGGGTCGAGCTCGCCAGCGCGACGGGCGGCGCCCTTCACCTCGAGCTGCCCGTGACGGGCCTCGACGCGCCGCCCGTCTCGCTCGAAGCGGGCCGGCTGGCCGTCGACGTGCCCCGCTTCTCCCTCGAGGGCGCGCCGGCGGCGCCGCCGTCGGCCGACTTCCGAGTCAGAGCGCAGGGCACGGCGCTGCGGGCCGCGCTGGACGAAGGCAGCGTCACCCTCCCCCGGGCCGAGCTGAGCGCCACGGGAGCCCTCGCCCGGGAGGCGCTCGAGACGCTCACCGGCACCATCACCAGCGCGCCCCTCGGGCTCGCGCGGGGCACGCAGCGGCTCACCCTCGCCGGCGCCGCGCTGGCGTTCACCGCATCGAACCTGAGCGCCGCGGCCGGGCAGGCGCAGGTCGACGGCCAGCTGCTCGGCGTCGAGCTGCACGCGAGCGTCACCCGGACCAAAGGCGGGCGCCTCGGCGTCACGGGCCGCGCGCGGGCGCCGACGCCCGCCACGCTGCTGCCCCTGGTGGCGCCGCACCTGCCCGACGGCGTCTCTGTGGAGCCGTCGAAGGGCCCACTGACGCTCGACGTGCGGCTCGACCACGGCGCGGGCGTCAGCGCCGGTGACGCGCACCTGCGGCTCGAGCAGCCCTCCGGCGAGGTGGCGAAGCGCGCGCTCGGCGCCGCGGCCATCGACGTGCGCCTCGGCTATCGCGCGGGCGGCGGCGCCCAGCACCTCTCGGGCACCGCCACGGTCGAGGCCCCGCGCGTCGGCGCCGAGACGCTCGCCGGCCCGCTCACCGTCGCCCTCGACGGCTCGCGAGACGCCCCGCGCGGCAGGCTCGAGCTGATGGCGCGCGCCGCGGTGGCCGAAGCCGAGGCCCTCTCGGTGCGCCTCGACCTCGCGCGCCAGCGGAGCGGCGTCGTCGGCCATCGGCTGTCGCTCGACGCCGGGAACCTCGGCCGCCTCACGCCCCTGGTGCGCGCCTGGCGCGGCGACGACCCCGAGCTCGACCTCTCGGCCCTCGGCGCCCACCTCGAGGCCGACGGCTCGACGACCGGCCTCCTTGACGAGACCCTCTCCGTCGACCCCGACTGGAAGGCCCACGTCGACAGCGGCCAGCACGTGTCGCTCTCGCTGACCGACGTGGTCCACCACACCGAGGGTGAGACGGTGCGGGTGCCGCGGCTCGACTTCGTCCTCGACGCCGGCGTCCACCACGGCGCCGTGCACGTCGAGTCGAGCATCGAGGCGCCGAAGGTCGACGTCGACCTCGGCAGGCATCACGCGACGGTCCTGGGCCCCCACCTGCGGCTCGTCGCCGACTCCGACGACCTGCCGACGCAGGCTCGCCTGCGCCTCCACCTCACCGGCGCCATCGACGCGCTGACCCAGAACCTCTGGCGCCCGTGGGAGCCCGGGGCCGTGACGCTCGACGCGCAGGCCCGGCTCGACCGCCTGTCGGCCTTCAGCATCGACCGCTTCCTGCTCGAGAGCCCCGAGGGGGGCACCCGCCTCACGCTGACGAAGCGGCTGCGCCTGGCCGACGTCGGGACCTCGAGCGGCGAGGACGAGGCCGTCTTCGTCACCGGCGGCCAGCGCTTCGTGCTGGACGGCGCGCTGCGCCAGGACCTCGGGCGGCTCGATGGCGACCCGTCGGCGTTCCGCGGCAGCGGCGTCGTCACCATGCCGTTCCTCGTCGACTCGGCCGACCGGCAGCTCTTTCGCGTCCGTGGGCGCCTCGAGCTCGACCGGGCGACGGCCGTCTTCCCCGCCGCGGGCCTCGAGGTGCACGAGGCGTCGGGCGCCGCCACCCTCGAAGAGGCCCTCGCCCTCGACCCCGTCGACGGCCTGGTGCTGGTGCCCGGGGGCGACGAGCGCGCCTTCGCCCGCGCCCGCTACCAGGACGTGCAGCCGTTCCTCGCCTCGGACGCGCTCCTCACGGCGGCGAGGCTGCGGGTGGGCGACGTCGAGCTGGCGCCCGTGGTGGCGAGCCTCGAGGTGCGGCGGAACCGCTTCTCGCTCAACAAGCTGAAGGCCCGGCGCGGCGAAGCGCAGCTCTCGGGCCAGGTCTTCTTCGACTACCAGCCGGGCAACCGCGTGCTCACCTTCCGCGGCGCCATCACCGGGCTCGCGCGGGCCGGCGCGGCGGTGCCGCTCGACGCCAACGCTGCGCTGTCGCTGTCGCTCGACCGGTTCGAGGTCGACGGCCGCGTGCAGGTGGTGCGCACCAGCCGCGAGCACGTCGTCGACCTGCTCGACGTGCTCGACCCCTACCAGCAGGTGGCCGCGCTCAACCGGCTGCGCACGGCGCTCGAGTGGGGCTACCCCCGGCAGCTCCGCCTCGACTTCCACGACGGGCTGCTGGCGGTCGACGTCGAATTGGGCGGCCTCGCCGCCCTGTTCGACCTCGGCGTCATGCGCGGCATCGCGCTCGGCCCCTTCGTCACCCGCTACCTCGTCCCCCGACTGTCGCCCAAGGGCCCCCCATGAAGACCTTCTGCCTCTCCCTCGCGCTCGCGCTGTCCGGCTGCATCAAACCCCCCGACGTCGTCATGGTCGACCGCCAGACGATGCTCGAGGAGCAGGTCTCGGGCGAGCTCGAGGCCCTCGACCAGGAGCTGCGCGAGCAGGCCCTGGTGCCCACCTCGGCGGACTTCTCGCGCGGTCAGCTCGAGGCGGCCGGCGTCGACCTCGGCGACGACACGCTGACCCAGGTGACGCGCGTGCATGCGGTGCTGGTGAGCGAACTCGAGCTCATCGACGAGCTGCTGGTGCGACGCTGCCTCGGCGAGGCGACGACCGGGCTGCTCGAAGAGACGCCCGCCACCTGCAGCGGCCGCCACACGGCCCAGCACACCACCGCGTCGGTGCACCGGGTGAACCGCGCGCGCCGCCAGCTGTGGGACTTCCTGGCGCGAAAGGGAGCGCCGGGCACCCTCGACGACGTCGCGCGCGCCTGGCGCCGCGAGCACCTCGAGGGCGTGGTGTGCGGCGCGCAGGTGCAGGCGGCCTCGGGCGCCTGGGAGGTGAAGCGGTGCTGAGGGGCTGCCTCGGGGTTGCCCTGCTGTGCGCCTCGGCGTCGGCGGCCGGCCAGGCGGTGGCGCGCCCCTCGGGGCTGACGCCGCTGCAGCCGCTCACCTCGGGCAGCTCGGACCAGTTCTTCGGCCAGCTGCACCCCGACGGCCGGCGCCTCGTCTTCGCCAGCAACGTCAACGGCACCGTCGAGGTCTTCGCCCAGGCCGTCGGCGCGGGCGCCCCCGAGCTGCTGTTCGACGAGCAGGGCGACGTGAGCCAGCCGCGCCTGTCTCCCGACGGGAGCGCGCTGCTCTACCTGTCGTACCGGGACGATGCCTTCGGTGACGCGTGCCTCTTCGAGCTCGCCTCGGGCCGGCGGCGCTGCCTGCCCGTCGACGGCGCGGCGCTGCACGCCTTCTGGTTCCCCGGGGGGGCCGACGTCGGCGTGGTACGCCGGCTCGAGCTGGGCGGCGCGCACCAGCTCGTGCGCCTGCCACGCGGGGCGACCCGCGCCGCCGAGGCCACGGTGCTGCTCGACGGCGCCTTCGCCCACCCCGTCGCGTCGGCTGACGGGCGGTGGCTGGCGCTCGTCGAGCTGGCGCCGGCCCTCGACGGCGGCGCGCCGGCGCTCCTGCGCGCCACCCCGGGCCTGGTGCTCGTCTCGCTCGACGACGGGCGCCGGCTCGTCTTCTCGCCACGCCTGTCCGGCGCCTCGGCGCACCCGGCGTTCGCCCCAGACGGGCGGTTCCTGTACTTCACCCAGTTCCCCGACGACTCGAATGCCGACGGCGTCACCGACGGCAACGACAACGGCGTGCTCGCCCGCGTACCCTTCGACGGCACCCGCCTCGTGCCGGCGCAGGGAGACGAGGTCGAGGTGCTGACGAGCCTGCGCAGCAACTGCCAGTACCCCATGCCCGCCACGACGCAGTTGGTGGCGACCTGCAGCCGGCGGGGGTCGCTCCAGGTGGTGAGCCTGCCCCTCGAGGGTCAGGTGCCCGCCAGCTTCGACGCGGCGCGCCTCGACGACGAGGCGGCGGCGGCTCGCCACCGGCACGAGCACCGGCTGTTGCAGGAGCGGCGCCTGGAGCGCGAGCGCGAGCCGGACCGCCGCGTCGCGCTCGAGCGCCGGCTCGCCATGGCGTCGCTCGAGTTGGGCGCCTACGACTCGGCCGAGTTCGACCTGGGCCTCATGCGACAGGACGCGGGCGTCGACAGCGACGAGGCGACGTGGGCGCAGGTGGCCACCGAACTCGTCCAGCACCGGCGCGACGAGGCGCGGCTGTCGTTCGGCAAGCTCTCCGACGACTTCATCACCTCGGAGCGCGCGCGGGCTCGCCGCCTCGAGGCGTGGGAGCGCCACGCCCGGCCGACGGTGCGGCGGCTGGCGCGGCTGGTGCGCGCTGAGGTCTTGCGGGTGCTCGGCCAGAAGGCCGCCGCGCTCGCCCTCTTCACCAGCCTCGACGTCGAGGCCGAGGAGGACCCCGACGTGGTGCTGCTGTGGGGGCGCCTGGCGGAACGAATGCTGCGCGAGGCCGGAGACCGAGACGCCTGGGCGAAGGCCAACCTGCGCGTCTCGAAGCACCCCGCGTTGAGCGAGCGGGAGCGCCTCGTGCACGCGCGGCGCTTCGTCGACGCGGTCACCGCCGGGCGGGGCCGCGCGGCGCGCCTCGAGGCGGTGGCCGTCGCGTCGAGCTGGAGCCAGGACGCCAGCGGGGCGCGCCTGCTGCTCGACGTCGAGCGGGCCCTCGACGAGGCGGCGCAGGCGACGCAGGCCGCGGCGCTCGAGGCGGCGTGGGCCCGGGCGACGTCGTTCGAGCAGGGTCGCATGGTGGCGATGACCATCGTCGAGCGGGCGGCGCACGACGACCTGCAGGCGGTGCTCGACGTCTTCGCTCGGCGCTGGCTCGACGAGGTGCCGGCCGCGCACGCCGAGCGGAAGTACGCCGAGGCCCTCTTCGCCGAAGTGAACCTCGAGCGGGCGTACTGGTTCTTGCAGCAGGAGCGCCACGCCGAGGCGGCGGCGCTCTTCCTCACCATCGCCCGGCGGACGCGCTCGCTCGAGGCCGTCTCAGGCTTCGTCGAGGCGTCGGCTCGAGAGGGGGCGGGGGCAGCCGACGTCACCGCGGCCCTCGCGCGCGCCCTGGGCCGCGACGCTGCACTCGAGGGCTATGCCGAGGCGGTGGCGCTGGGGCGGGCGCTGCCCGGGCTCGACGGTGAGGCCTTCACGCGCGCGCTGGGCCGCGCCCGGGCGGCCTTGCAGGCCGGGGCCGAGGTGCTGACCCGGAGCCCCGAGTACCACCACCTGCTTGGCTTCCTGGCGCACGAGGCTTTCCACCACGCCGGCGAGCGCGCCGAGGCGCTCGAGGCGCACGGGCGCTACCACCTCGCGCTCGACCTGGCGCCCGACGTGTACCGGCGGCGGGCCAGCCTGCTCCTCGAACTGGGGCTGCTGCAGGCGGCCCTGGGCAACCACCGCATCGCGGTGAAGCACCTCGAGGAGCGCGGCCGCCTACCCTTCGTGCGGCCCGCCGAGCAGGCCGCGTTCCACCTCGCGTACGCGCGCAGCCTGCTGCACGCCGGGTCGCTCGAGGTGGCCTCAGCCGAGGCCAAGCAGGGCCTCGCCTTCGTGTCGTCGACGCCGGCCCTCGCGCCGTTCCTGCCCCTGGCGCTGGAGCGGGCCATGGTGACGCACCTGGCAGCGGGCAGGCCAGAAGAGGCCATCGGGTACGGCGAGCGGCTGCTCCCGTTGGTGCCGGCCAGCGCCGCGGCCCGGGTGAAGCCGCGCCTGGCGCTCGCGGCGGCGCACCTGGCGGCGGGTGAGCCGGCCCGGGCGAGGGTCCGGCTCGACGAGGCACGGGCCTCGCTGTCGGGCGCGCAGCCGCTTCACGACGCCGCGGCACTCGCGGCGCAGGGGCCCACACACCTGACGCAAGACGACCTGCGCGCCCTGGTCTCGGGGCTCGACGCCGTGGCGGCGAGGGCCCTCGGCGCGCTGCCGGCGCGGCTCACCGCCCTGGGCGAGCGCCGGGGCCTCATCGAGGCGCGACACCGGGTGGCTCCGAGGGACGAGCACCTGCGTGAGCTCGCCCGCCTGGCGCACCAGCAGGCGTGGACCGAGGCGCGGACCGGGCGGTGGCGAGAGGCCCGCGCGTCGCTCGCCCGGGGCCTCGCGCTCGCCGACGACTGGCGCGCCCGTTCCGGCACACCGCTCGACGAGGTCTCGGTGGCGCTGCTCGAGCTGTGCGCCGAGGTGTCGCTCGTCGACCCGGGGGCCGCTCCGCTGGGGCGCGCGGCCCTCGCCGAGGAGCTGCGGCGCGGCCTGCGCACCGCCCGGACGCTCGGCACCGGGCCCGCGACGCACGTGCGCACCCACTGGCCAACCTGGCTCGCCCGGCTGTCCGCGGCGCCATGAGGCCGGCGGGAGGCGTCGGCGAGCGCAGGCGGGCGCGCCCACCTGCGGCGGCGGAACGAGGCCACGCGCTGGGCTCGTGCGGCCGGCATGCGCGACGGTCCTCGAGGCTGGCGCGCCCCCGCAACACGTGGCCGACGCCGGGGTGCAGCGCCCCGGCTGATCGCAGGACTCCCTCGAGGAGCGCTTCCTCACGCAGCAGGAAGAGGGGCGCGCTGCGCGAGGCGGCGGTCGGTGCTGGGCGGGCTGCCGCGCGAGGGCCTGCTGGCCTGTTCGCCCGAGCGATGCCCCGTCGGCCGCGCGGCGGGGCGAGCGCCAGGCGACGCCCCGGGCGCTGGCCGGGCACAGCGCGTCCCCCGAGGGTGCCGTGAGCGGTGGCACGCGGGGGGCGACGCCTCCGCGACGAGGGCACCGCGCGGAGCAAGCGCACGGGGGCTGCGCGCCAGCGTCAACGCCCCCCTCCTCAACGGCATTCCGACACCGCCCGGTGGGCCTCACGAGAAGACGAGCGTCGCCCGGGGCCCCTCCACTGCGGGCGCGGGGTGCCCGCCTCACACCGCTCGGCCGACGGCACCGCGGCGCCGCGCTCGAAGGAGCCCCGGAGGAAGCCCCGGGTGAGGCTCCACACCTCATCGGGCGCGAAGCGGAGCCCGCGCCTCACCCGGCTGGTGCAGCGAGGTACCGTCGGCGCGGCGCGCACGCAGGAAGACGTCCGCTGCGACGGGCACCTTCGAGCGGCTGGCCGACTCGAGCGTGAGGCTGAGGCGCCGGCCGGCCGTTGGCGACGGTGGTGACGTCTTCACGTCGGCGGTCCACTCGAAGCGGGCGAGTTCCTCGGGCGTCGGTGAGCACGTGCCGACACCGGAGGAGCCCAGCACCACCAGCAGCGGCGTCAGGCAACACCTCTTGGCCGCCCCCTTCTGCGAGGGCGCTGCCAGCCACCGACGCTCGACGCCCGCCCTCCCGCCGCCGGACCGCCGGGTCAGGAGGCCTGACGTTTCCTCGCTGGCGCCACCTCGCGCCGTGGCGCGCACTCGAGCAGACAGCTGCTCCCTCGCCTGCACGCTCAGCGCGGCGAAGGGTCGCCCGGGCCCGCGGCGGGCTTCGGCGCGGACACCTCGAGCGTCACCGACGCGCGGGCATGGTTACCGGCGGCGTCGACGAGCTCGACCTTCAGGGCGTAGCTCCGCCCATCTTCGAAACCGAAGCTGCCAGAGCAGGGGTCGTGCCCGAGGGTGGCCATCTGGCCCACGACGGGCACGACGTACTGCTGCTTCATCGCCGGGCCACGGGTGCGCGACATCGTGACGACGAGGTACGTCGCGCCGACGTCGACGACCTGTGTCCGCAGCTTCAAGGTGCGGGTGAGCCCGTTGGCGGTGCGCTGGTAGAGCCCCTCGGAGACGGCTGGCCGGGCCGAGAAGGTGGGCGGCGCGGTGTCGGCGGCCAGGCCCGTGCGCCAGCGCGGGGTGTTGTCGCCGTAGGTGTCGTTGAGCAGCCTCACGCGCTCCAGCGCCCGGCCGAGGCCCAGCGAGTACTGGGTGTTGGGTGACAACGGCCGCGTCGGCCGCAGGCGCACCGCGGCCCGGCTCATGGCCGAGACCCAGGCCGTCTCGACGGTGACGGGCACTGCGTCACCGCCCCCGAAGAGGGCCAGCTCGCCGGTGCCGACCAGCCCTGCCACCCGCGACGCGTCCCCGGCGAGGCCCTCGAGCACGAGCTGCACGTTGGTGGGCACGGTGGCGCCAGGCGTCGGGAACAGCCGCACGCCCGTCTCGCACGCGCCATCGGCGGCCGACGCCGGCGCGGCGAGAAGCGCGACAAGCAGACTGACGGTAGACCGGAGCATCGGGCGCGGCGCCGGGGACCGAAGGCCGCGCCGGCGCTCCCTGGGTGCCACCGTCAGTGGACGGGCGCGCCGGGGTCGACGAGCTCGACGGGCCCGAACTTCTGCTCGTACTTCGCCAGGTTCTCCTGAATGGCCAGCAGCAGGCGCTTCATGTGCTTGGGGTTGGTGATGATGCGCGACAGCACCTTGGCGCGCGGCTGCTGCGGCTGCACGTAGATGAAGTCGAGGGTGAACTCGGTCTCGGTGTGGTTGACGAGCGCCATGTTGACGTAGCGGCCGTTGGCCACGTCGTCGTCGAGCTGAATCTGGAGCTGAATCTCGGGAGGCTTGGGCGAATCGCTCATGGGCTGGCGGTGTACTCCGGGCCCGAGGGCGAGTGAACGGGCATCGCCCCCGGCCCGCGGGCCTTGCGTCGGGCCAGGGCGCTGTCAGCATGAGGCGGCTCCCCGTGACGTTCCCGCTCGACCCCGCGCGCACCGCCGCCTTCGACCTCGGCCCCGCTGACGCCGGGACCGCGGTGCTGCTGCTGCACGGCTTCACCGGCAGCCCCTGGGAGGTCCGCCCGCTGGCCGAGTCCCTCGCGGACCGCGGCTTCTTCGTGCGGGCCCCGCGGCTGCCGGGCCACGGGACGACGCCCGAGGCGATGTGCTGGGTGACGCGGCACGACTGGCTCCGCGCCGCCGACGAGGCGCTCGACGGCCTCTCGGCCTTCCCCCGGGTGTGCGTGGCGGGGCTGTCGATGGGCGCCCTGCTGGCGCTGCTCCTGGCCGAGCGCCGCGGGCCGCGCGTGTCGAAGCTGGTGCTGATGGCCCCGGTGATGCGGGTGAAGCAGCGGGCCGGGCGCCTGCTCGAGGCCCTCGCGCCACGGCTGCCGAGCGGGCTGGCGTCGGGCTGGGTCCAGAAGGCGTCCGTCGACCTCGAGGACGACGAGGCGCGGGCGCAGGCGCCGCTGCTGCCCCGCTATCCGCTGGCGCGGCTGCTCGAGCTGTTCGAGCTGCAGCGCCTGGCGCGGGGCGCGGCGCGGAAGGTGCGGTGCCCGGCGCTCATCGCCGCAGCGGTGCACGACCATGTCGTCGACTTCGAAAGCGTCGAGGCCCTCCACCGCGAGGTCGAGGGCTCGCGCCTGCTGGTGCTCCAGCGCGGGTTCCATTTGTTGCCACGGGATCTCGACCGGGCGCGGCTGGCGACCGAGGTGGCCGACTTCGTCGAGCCGCCGGAAGCGCCTGGCGCCACGCCGCCCGTCACCCCCGCTCGAGCGCCTGCTCGGTGAAGGCCTCGTCGCCGAGCGATGAGTCCTCGAGCTTCTGTACCGTCATCTGCGTCTTCGAGCCCGTCTGCAGGTTCTCCATGACGGCCTCGGCGGCGATGACGCGCGCCTTGAAGGCCTTGAGCTTGAGCGTGCGGTAGCGCTTGAAGGGCTTGCCGGCCAGGTCGGCGTACTCGACCCGCATCGGCACGGAGGTCTGCTTGTCGACGTAGAGCGTCACCTGGCCGTAGCCCGACGCCTCGTCACCCTGCCCCTTCAGCACGAAGCAGTCGCGGCCCTCGGCCTTCTCGTCGGGCAGGCGCTGGAGCGTGCCGTCGCGGGCGCCGTTCGAGGCGATGTCGGCGTAGGCGAAGTCGGTGTCCATGAAGGCCTTGGCGCGGTCGGTCTTCGCCACCTTGCGCACGCGCTTGAGCTTCGGGAGGTAGAGCGAGACGTCGTCGCCGGCGCCGCCCACCCCCTCGACCGTCAACACCGCGACGCCCGCGACGCCGGCCGGCGCCGAGAACCGCGCCAGCGCATGGGAGCGGCCATCGATGGTGCGGCTCGAGCTGGTGAGCTGCTGCTCCTTCACCCGGCCGTCCGACGCGGTGGTGACGAGCTTGATCTCAGCGGTGAGGCCCACCAGGTTGAGCGCGCCCTTCTCACGCGACTTCTTCGAGATGTCGGCGGCGGTCTCGTCGGCCCAGGCCGCCGAGGCGACGACGACGGCGAGGGCCCCCAGGGCGAAGCGGCGCATGTCTCGAGTCCTAGCGCGGAACCCCCGCGGCTGTCGCGACGCGCGGAGCCACCCGTCGAGGCCCGGAGAGCGGCCTGCGCCTGTTGGCCCGCAGCGGTCCGCTGCCGGGCGCCCCTCCGGTGCGTCACGGCGGGCGGTGGCGCTCGCGCTTCGTCACGGGCGCCTCGACGGGCCCGGCGCGGGCTCCGACGGGAAGTACTCGGGCAGCGTCTCTTTCAGGCGGCGCTCGGCGGCCTCGAGGTGCGCGTTCTTTGGCTCGAGCGCCCGGGCGGCCTGCAGCCTGAGGAGCGCCCGGCGCGGGTGGCCCTGGGCCAGCTCGCACCGGGCCTCGGCCTCAAGCGCCTCGACGTCGTCGGGCGCGTAGACGACGGCGTCACGCGCCGCGGCGCAGGCCCGCTCGGCGTCGCCCGCCGCCAGCCAGGCCCTCGACAGCGCCACGCGCGCCGGCCCGTTCGACGGGTCCACCTTCACCGCCGTCGCCAGCGCCTCGGCCGCCGGCGGCGCGTCGCCGTGCTCGAGGAGTGAGAGGCCCAGGCGGGCCAGCACCGGCCCCGAGTTGGGGAAGAAGAGCGCCTCGGCGCGCGCGCGCCGCAGCGCCTGGCCCTCTTCGAAGCGCACGCCCGACAGCATCTGGTCGACGACGTGGGCGTAGCGGGGAAAGTCGGCGGGCCACTGGAAGACGAGCTGGTAGACGTTGCCCCCGCGGGGCACGAAGTACGCCGCCAGCCGCGTCGGGCCCGACGTCTCGTCGACGACGGCCCGCACCCGTACGCCGTCGCGATCGCCGACGCGCGCGGGCTCGGGCGCCTCGACGCGCACCCGCGTCACGTCCGGCCCCAGGGCGCGCGCCGACAGACGCTCATCGACGAAGCGCTGCGCTGCGCCCGGCGCGTCGGCGCCCTCGGGCATCTCGACCGCCTCGGCGGCGAAGCTGGCCCGCCCCAGCCCTGGCAGCCCGTTGTACCAGGCGACCCGCCCCAGCGGCGTCGCCCCACGCCCCCACGTCATCGGCACCGGAATCGAGAAGCCATACACGTCGTCGCGCTCGAGCCGCATCGTCGGCAGCGCGTCAGCGAAGAGCGCCTGGCCGAACGCCAGCAGCAGCACCAGCCCGACCGACGGCAGCGCGCGCAGCGCCGGCTCCCACCACCAGCGCCGCCCCTCGGCGAGCAGCCTCGGCCGCAGGAAAGAGCCCGTCGCCAGGCCCGCCACCAGCCCGCCGCCGTGGGCCCAGTTGTCGACGCCCTGCGAGGTGAGCCCGATGAGGAGCAGCCCCAGGGCGGTCGGAATCGCCGCGTCTCCCATCACGCTGCGGTGAAAGGCCGACAGCTGGCTGCGGTACTTCAGGCCGAAGGCGACGACGCCCCCGAGGCAGCCGAACACCATGCCCGAGGCGCCGATGGTGACGGACTCGTTGAGCAACAGCGACGCCGTCATCGTCGCCAGCCCCGAGAAGACGAGCAGCCAGAGGTAGTCGAGTGTGCGGTACGTGTTCTCCATCATTCCGCCGACGTTGAAGAGCACGAACATGTTGAGGCCCAGGTGCAGCCCATCGCGGTGCAGCAGGTTCGCGGTGAACAGGCGCCACACCTCGCCCAGGTCGAACACCAACGGCCCGACCTTTCCCCCGGTGCGCACCATGTCGTCGAGCTCGAGCGTGCCGCCTCGCGCCGTCACGAGGAAGGCCGCCAGGTTCACGAGGATGAGGGCCGAGGTGAAGAACGGGAAGCGCGCCAGCGAGAAGGCCCGGGTGAAGTAGGCCCGTCGCCCGTCCTGGAGCCGCTGCCACAGCTCGAGCTCACAGGCCCGCACGAAGCGGTCGCCCGTCACCGCCGGCAGGCGCACCAGGCTCTGCGGCGACACCTCACCGCGGCCCACGCGCGCCTCGAACTCCGCCAGGTCGAGCGCTTCGTCGCCGACCTCCGTGCGCAAGATGACCGGAGCCGCCATCGCCAAAACCCGTCAACAGCCTACCACTCCAGGCCCGCGCCGGCTGGCCCGCCCCCCCCCACGGCCACCCGGGTGGCGCGGCGGCCTGTTCTGGCGCCGGTCGCGTGAACTCAGAGGGTTGATGCAGCCGGCGCTCCAGTGGTGCTAGAACGTTTCCCCGCGTGTTGAAGCTGATCATCGAAGACGACGAGGGCCGGAAGACCGTCGTTCCTTTCGTACGGGACGAGATCACCATCGGTCGCCAGGAGGGGAACACGATTCGCCTCACCGAGCGAAACGTGTCCCGTCGACACGCGCGGCTGCTGCGGCAACAGGCCAACGTCCTCATCGAAGACCTCGGCAGCTACAACGGCATCCGGGTGAACGGTGACCGCATCACCGGCCAGGTGCCCGTGCAGGACGGCGACCTGATTCAAATCGGTGACTACGATCTGGCGATTCAGCGCGAAGAAGAGGCACGCCCGGCGCCAGCGACGGTCCCGCTCGACGTTCCACGGGCGGCGCCAGCGCCCCCGTCGATGGCCGCGACGATGAAGCTCCCCGACATGGGGGCGACCCTGCCCGCGTTGCCCATCGTGACCAAGCCCCAGGACAGCGACGACGTGCCTGACGCGGCGACCGACGAGGTGCCCCGCAACCAGTCGACGGCCGTCATTCGCATCAACCAGGTGCAGGCGGGGAGGCCGCAGCGCTCCTCGGCCGCCCTCGACCCGAGCGAGGCGCCGCGCCTGGTGGTGCTCAACACCGACTTCGCGGGCCGGGAGTTTCCCTGCACGAAGACCGAGCTTCGCATCGGCCGCACCGACGACAACGACATCGCCATCGACCATCGCTCGCTGTCGCGCACACACTGCAAGGTGGTGCGGGAAGACTCCGGCGAGTGGAAGGTCATCGACATGCAGTCCGCGAACGGGCTGATGGTGAATGGAGAGTCGTACGCGCAGGTGACGCTGCGGACGGGCGACGTGCTCGAGCTTGGGCACGTGAAGCTCAAGTTCGTCGGCCCCGGGGAGTCGGTCAGCCTCGAGGGCGTCACGAGCAACATCACCACCGAGTCCCCCGCCGAGGGGGCGTCGCGGGGCCCGTTGATCGCCGTCGCGGTGGCGGTGCTCGTCATCGTGGCGGGCGGTGGCGGGTATGCCTTCTACCGCTCGATGACGCCGGTGACGCCGAGCGACCCGCCGAAGCCCACTGCCACGGCGCCGAACGGCATCGAGCCAGTGAAGGTGCCTGGCGCGACCCCGCCCGCCGAGCGACCGGGCCTGGCGCCGGTGCCGGTGCCTGTCGCCGACACGGCGGCTGAGAACGACCGGCTGGTGAGCCAGGCCATCGCGTTGCTGGGCAAGGCCGACTTCGGCGGGGCCGAGGCCGCGCTGCGGCAGTGCAAGGTGGCCGACTCTCCCTGTCCCGCGGGCAGGCCCGTGCTCAACGCCATTCCGGCCGAGAAGCAGGTCGCGAAGGCGCTCGATGAGGCGGCCGCGGCGCTCAAGGCGGGCCGCACCGACGAGGCCGGGCGCGCGCTCGACGCCGCGAGGAACACGCAGTACCAGCAGGGCCGCCTGGGCGCGCTCGAGGCCGAGCACCGCCGGCAGGTGCAGGCGGCGCTGACGTCGGCGAAGGTGGCGAAGCAGGCGCCGCCTGCCCCTGCGCCCGAGCCCGCCGCAGATACCGCGGAGCGGACCCAGGCGCTGCTGGAGCAGGCCCGCGCCGCCAACAAGAAGCAGGAGTACGGCAAGGCCATCGACTCGTTGACCGAGTGCCTGTCGCTCGACAAGAAGCACGCGGACTGCATCGTGGTGCTGGCGTCGGCCTATGCCCGCCGAGGGGCGCGGGACTCGAACGACAAGGACCTGCAGCTGGCCGAACAGAACTACAAGCGCTTCCTCGAGGTGGCGCCGCCCGATCACCGGCAGCGCAAGCGCGTGGAAGAGATCCTCGCCGGCAAGTAGCGAACTGAGGGAACCCGTGCGCGGATCGCCGCAGATCAAGATCCTCGTCGTCGACGACGAGCCCGACAACGCCACGCTCTTCGAGGCGCTGCTGCTTCGGCAGGGGTACGGCGTCACGACGCTCGCCGACCCGACGCGCGTGCTGCAGACGCTGAAGGACCACGACTTCCACCTCGTCATCCTCGACGTGATGATGCCGAAGATGACCGGCACTGAGGTGCTCGAGCAGATCCGCACCTTCGACGACGACATCGCCATCATCATCGCCACCGGCTTCCCCACCGTGGAGTCGGCGGTGGTGAGCCTCAAGCACGCGGCGAGCGACTACGTGCGTAAGCCCGTCGACCCCGAGGTCTTCGTCGCGACGGTGAAGCGGGTGCTCGACAAGAAGGGCATCACGCGCGACCCCGAGGCCGAGCTGCACCGCGCCATCGGCCGCTTCATTCGCGAGGGGCGCACGCGGCAGAACCTGACGCTCAAGCAGCTCGCGCGGCGCACGGGCCTGTCGGTGTCACTGCTGTCACAGATCGAGCGCGCCGAAAGCTCGGCCTCGATCGCCTCGCTCTACCGCATCGCGAGCGCCCTGCGCGTTCGCATGAGCGAGCTGTTCACCGACGTTTAAGTCAGCGCCCCTGGAAGGTCGGCGCCCGCTTCTCAAGAATGGCGCGGCGGCCCTCGTCTGCGTCTTCGCTCTCGAACGAGCGTCGTCGCAAGGCCTCGTACGCGGCGCGCTCCTCGACGCTCACGGCGCCGCGCGAGAGCAGCTCGAGGCCGTGCTTGAGGCCCTGCATCGCCAGGGGGGCGTTCGCGGCCAGCTCACGACACCATGCCAGTGCGACGTCGCGCGGCCGCTCGACGACGTCGTCGAGCAGCTGGCGGCGCAGCGCCTCGGCGGCCCCGACGCGGCGGCCCGAGAGGAAGAGGGAGCGGGTGGTGGCGTCTCCGAGGCGGGCGCGGAAGCGGCCGAGGCCCTCGAGCGAGTACACGACGCCCAGGCGCGCGGGCGGCATCGAGAAGACGGCGCCGGGGCTGCCGACGCGAAGGTCACAGGCGATGGCCAGCTCGCAGGCGGCGCCGAAGGCCGGCCCGTCGATGGCGGCGACGCACGGCGCGGGGTGCGCGGCCATGCGGTCGAGCACCACTGAGAGGAGCGCGTCAGGGAGCCGCTCTCCGGGTGACGGCCGCGAGAGGGTGTTCAAGTCCCACCCGGCGCTGAAGACGCCTTCGCCGGCGCCGGTCACCAGGAACGCGCGCACTCCGGGCGCCGGGTCGAAGGCCCTCGCGAGCGCGTCGAGCATGCCGCCGTCGAGGGCGTTCTTGCGCCCGGGGTTCGACAACGTCACCAGGCGAACGCCACCGCCCGCGTCCTCGACGTGAACGGCGCCGCCCATCAGCCGAGGATGACGAGCACGTCGCCTTCGTTGACCGCCTGCGCCTCGGTCACGCGGATCTCGGTGACCACCCCGCCCTCGGTGGCCTCGACGGGCATCTCCATCTTCATCGACTCGAGGATGACGAGCGTGTCACCCGAATTCACCTGCTGTCCCTCCCGGCACTCGATCTTCCA
>JADCJJ010000268.1 GCA_020247085.1 Myxococcaceae bacterium
GGCGACGACCTCGCGGAGCGAGCGGACCGAAGGCGCCTCCGACGAACGAGCGACCGGCGGGAGCTCCAACGGCGTCGCGACCTGCTTCGACTGAGGGCGAGGGACCTCGAAGCGCTGGAGAATCACCGCACGCTCCACCCAGTTCTCGAGCTCTCGCACGTTGCCCGGCCACTCGTGCGTCTGCATCCACCGCAGCGCCTCGACGGTCGGGCTCACCTCCGCCAGCCGATGCGTGCGCGCGTGCTTCTTCGTGAAGTGCTCGACGAGAGCCGGCAGATCGACGCGACGATCGCGCAGCGGCGGCAGGTGCATCGGCACGACCGAGAGTCGATAGAGCAGGTCCTGCCGGAAGCCTCCGCTCTTGACCATCGCCGAAAGGTCGCGATGCGACGCCGCGACGACGCGCACGTCGACCTTCACGGGCTCTCGGCCTCCGACGCGCACGACCTCACGCTCCTGCAGTACGCGCAGCAGCCGGGCCTGCGCCTCGAGCGCCATGTCACCGATCTCGTCGAGGAAGAGCGTCCCGCCGTTCGCGCTCTCGATGAGCCCGAGCTTCCTCGCGTGCGCGCCCGTGAACGCGCCGCGCTCGAAGCCGAAGAGCTCGCTCTCGAGCAGCGACGAGGGCAACGCCGCGCAGTTCACCGCGACGAAGGGCCCATCACGGCGCGGCGACGACTGATGGAGGGCCCTGGCGAGCAGCTCCTTGCCGGTGCCGGACTCTCCTGAGATCAACACCGTCGCGTCCGTCGAGGCGATGCGAGGGAGCGTGGAGAGCAGATCGGCCAACCCGCCTTCCGCCCCGATGAGCGCACGTACGGCAGCTCCGTCCACTGAGCCGTGACTCAGCTCGAGCTGTTCGAGCTGCTCTCCTGTCGCGAGCGCCTGCTCGACGGCCGCAAGCAACCGGACGTTGTCGAAGGGCTTCACCAGGAAGTCGACCGCGCCCGCCCGCAAGGCCTGAACGGCTCGCTCCAGCGTCCCGAAGGCCGTCATCACCACGGCCGGCACATCACGACGGAGCAGCTCGAGGCCCTCGCCATCAGGCAGCTTCACGTCGGTTAGCAGCACGTCCGGGAGCCGGGTCGCGAGGTGCGCTTTGGCCGAAGCGAGGGTGGCACAGACGATGACAGAGTGCCCGCGCCGCTTCAGCAGGTCTTCGAAGAGCGCCGACAGGTTCTTCTCGTCTTCGACCAGCAGCACCTCGGCCATGGGTCAGGCCTCCTGATCGAGAGTGTCACCCGGCAACGCGATGCACGCACGCGTTCCTCGCGGCGTCGCGACCGAAAACGAGAGGGTGCCACGACACGCATGGACACCGGCCTGCGCGATGACGAGCCCCAGCCCCGTGCCGCCGGCCTTGGTCGAACGGAAGGCCACGACAGGCTGCGCGAGCTGCTCCGGTGACAGGCCCGGCCCCTCATCGACGACGGCGATCTCGAAGCCAGCCCCGCAGCGCTCGATGGTCACCTCCACGCGCCCCTCCGGGTTGGCGTCGACGGCGTTCCTCAACAGGTTGACCAATGCCGTGCGCAGGCCGTCGGGGCTGCCGCGCACGGTCGCGTCCGCGTCGAGCAGCGTCAGCGACACGTGCCTCGACTGCCCCTCGACCAGCGCGACCGCCTCACTGGCGACCCGGTTGACGCGAAACACGACGGGGAGCGGCGCTGGCCCCGGACGCGCGACCTGCAGCAGCGACTGAACCCGGCCGTCGATTCGATCGGACTCGGCTCGGATGATGCCAAGGGCCTTGTCGAGGCGGGCTTGATCATCTGCCGGGAGGTTCCCGCGAAGGTCGCCGAGCGTCTCGGCCCAGCCGCGCACGGCCGCGAGCGGGTTCTTGATCTCATGGGCCACCATCGCCGCGAACTCTCCGGCGAGGGCGAGCCGTTCGAGGTGGCTCCACTTCGACTCCATCGAGCGCATGGTGTCGCGGGCGCGACCGAGCTCGAATTCCAGCGCCGAGCGCTGGGGCGCAAAGAGCGCGTCGACCCGCCGCGACAGGGCCTCACTGGCGACGACGAAGGCGATTCCGACCAGCAGCGTCGCGAAGACGCCGGTGAGCACGCGAGGGAGGTCGAACCCCACGTCGAGTTGGCGTGCCGCACCGGCAGCCACCGCCACGAGGCCGAGGAACAGCACCAGCCAGGTGAGCGCACGAGTCGCGAAGAGCTTCACCGTGACGCGACCCTCCAAGACCTGCACCCAGCTGGCGGCCAGCGCCGCGACGGCGACCCACCCGATGGATTCGGACACGGCCGACGGGTTGAGCACCAGCGTCGGGAGCGAGGCCAGGGCAGCAGCCACGATGGCCACCGAGACCGCGAGCACCATGCGGCTCGAGAACCGTCGCTCCTCGTCCGAGCCGAGGCGGCGCATCGAGGCATGGCTCACGACGACGAAGAGCACGGGGCCGAAGGCGAGCGCTCTCAACGGCAGCCTCCACGCCGGGAGTGAGGCGTTCCTCAGCACAGAGACGGCGACCGCGACGAACGCCGTCAACCCGCCGACGACGATGAACAGCGAGCGTCGACGATTCCGATGTCTCGAGTCTCGCCACGCCTCGAGCGCGAAGCCCACGAAGCTCGCGGTGGCGCCGACGCCCGAGAGACCTCCCGTGATGATTCCCGGAATGAGCCCCAGCTCGCGGAGGAGTGCCGCCACCGTCATCGCCGCGACGCCGAGCGGCGCCCACGCGAAAGTCGACATCCCCGGGTCTGCGCGTGACGCGAAGGCGTGCCCTGCGAGCAGCAAGCCAAAGAAGGAAACGAGCAGCGCCACCACGAGTGGCATGACATCGAGCAGAGGCGACACGCTGCGGAAGTCTTGCACGAACGCAGCCAGGCCTCCGCTGACCCAGGAGCAGCGCCGCCAGTCAATCCACCCGGCGGTGCTCCCAACGCCCTTCTTCACCACGGTGGCGAGCCCTGAGTGACGCTCGTTCGTTCGCCAGCTCGTTCAGCTCGCCCCTGCTGCTCGCCCTGCTGCATCAAGAGGCCCATCTCGCGCGAGGTCCACAGCCGGGCCGCGCGCACCTCGCATCAGGCACGAAGGAAGCCCTGAAGACCGTCACCGAAGGCTGGGTCGGTCAGCTCGGCGATGCCGAGCCGTGGGCGTGGCCGCGCCCCGCCTTCGGCCATGGGCGGGTGACTTCTGAGCTGGGCCTCGAACTCATTGGTTCATTCCGGCTCGACAGAGGCGGGCCTGGTGATTGGCTCATTCTCGACGAGCCCGAGCTTCGCCTCCCCGACGACGTGCTCGTTCCCGAGGTCGCGGGCTGGCGTCGCGAGCGCAGGCCAGTCGACCCCGCTGCCGATACGCCGTTTCTGACCATCGCGTCGGACGGGGTCTGTGAGGTTCTCTCACCCTCAACCGCCCGACACGACCGCGTGAAGAAGTGGCGACGCGCTCTGCGCGAGCGGACCGCCTGGCTGTCGCTCTTCGACCCCATCGCCCACAAGGGAAGGCGAGGGCTCGCCCGGGCTCGAACGAGCGACCGGGCGAAGGCGCACCGGGCCCTTCCGGCGACCGCAGCTCGGCACGAGCGGGGCCCAACGACGCCCACCATCGAGGCCCAGACGGCCGGCGACCGCCGTCCCTCGTCACGGAAGTCCGGCGAGGAACGGCCGAACCGCTCCAAGGAACGCTTCGGGCTGCTCGAGGAACGCCGCGTGCCCGCCCTCGAAGAACACCACCTGCGCCGTCGGCATCTGCCGCACCGCCGCCTCGTTGCGGCTCCACTGAATGAGGCCGTCCTGCCTGGCCCAGGCGACGAGGACCGGCATGGCGAGCGTCGCGGCCTGCCGCCGCAGGTCGGCCTCGGGCCTCGCGAAGCTCCGCCAGGCCTGCTCGAGTACCGGGGCCGACTCCCACCCGGCCGCGACGATGCGCGCGCGCTGCGCCTCGGCCGCCTTCGTCACCAGCACGTCGGCGTAGTACCGCTCGAACCACGCGGGGAACGACGCGTCTCCGGCGGCGCCAGCGCGGAACCGGCCGACGAGGTGGTCGATGAAGAGGCCCGCGATGAGGCCGCCCGGGTCGAGCCCGCCCGGGTTGCACAGCACCAGCCCCCGCACCCGCTCCGGGTGCTTCGCCGCCCACGCGATGGCCGCGGCGCCGCCGATGGAGTTGCCCACGAGGACCAGCTTCTGCACCGACAGCTGCGCGATGACGCCGTCGAGGAGCGCCTCGTAGCGCACGGCGCTCGCCGGCTGCGCGTCGGCGTCGGACGCGCCGTGCCCCGGCCAGTCGAGCGTGATGACGCGCCAGTCGGGCGAGAGGGCCTCGACGACACCGTCGTAGTCGCTGCCGCCATGCCCGATGGCGTGCAGGCACAGCACCACCGGCGCCGACGAGCCCGGCGCCGAGTCGTGCAGCGCCAGCGTGATGCCGTCGACGGTCAGCAGCCGCCGGGGCGTCTTCGAGGCCAGCGCCAACCGCTTCGGCGGGCTCACCCGGCGGACGGCCTCGGGGACGGTGGTGGCACAACCAAGCAGCGACCCGAGCAGCAAGACGAGGGGGCTTCGCATCGCCTCTCCATGACAGAGGCGCCACCCGCTGGAATCAACCTGGGTTCAGCCCGTGACGCGAGCCGTCAACGGAACGCCCAGGGCCCGGCCACTCATGCCAGAGAACCACGCTCCTGAAGGAGTCCTGCCGTGTCCTTGCCCCTCCGCCTCGCCGCCACCCTGCTCCTCGCGAGCGCCTGTCTGCAGCCCGTCGACGTCGGCTCGAACGACGCCGGGCACGACGGCGGCGCCCTGCCCTGCACCGTGGGCCGCGATGAGACCTGCAACGAGCTGGGGGCGATGTCGGCCCTCGCGGGCGCGTGCACACCGTCGGGCTGCGCGTGCCTGTCGGGCTTCGAGCTGGGCCCCACGGGCCGGTGCCGCCCGCAGGGCGTGTGCCCCCAGTCGCCGCAGCAGCCGGGCCAGCCCTGCACCGCCGTGGGCCTCACCTGCCGGTATGGGTACCAGCCCCTCGAGTGCGGCGGCAGGACGGTGCGCTGCGAAGGGACGACGTGGGTCGAGGTCGAGCACAGCGACCCGCAGACGGTCTGCGGCGGCCAGGCGCTGTCGTGGCAGCCGGTGTCGCTCGACTTCGGCAGTGTCCCGCCGGGCCAGGCGGCGACGCTCGAGGTGACGTTCTTCAACCCGAACCTGCGGTCAGTGCAGCTCTCGGGCCTCACGGCGCAGGCAGGCGGCGCCGCGTCGAGCGTCTTCCGCGTGGTGGCGGCGGCCCCGGGCGACGTGACGCGGCTGGCGGTGCCGGCGGGCCAGCGGGACGGAGGCACCGGCCCCATCGTGCCGGGGAGCGCGAAGGTTACGGTGCAGTTCCAACCAATGGCCACGGGCACGCAGCTCGCGACGCTGGTGGCCTCGACCGACCTGTCGTCTCAGCCGATGCTGTCCGTGCCGCTCTCCGGCCGGGGCGCCACCCCGTCGGACGGTGGCACCCCCGGCTGCTACGCGCTGTGCGGCTTCGCGGACACCTGCTCGAGCGCGGTGCAGGCGCCGCGGGTGGGGGGCCAGTGCCCGCCCCGGTTTGCTGACGCGACGAGCTGTACCGTGTCGGCCTGCCTGCCGCCGCCCGTCTGCGCGGCCGGCCAGCCATCGAGCTGCAACGACACCCCGGGCGTGACGGTGGCGATGGGGCGGTGCACACCAGCGGGCCAGTGCCTCTGCGGAGCCGGGGCCGAGCTGAACCCGGCGACAGGGCGCTGCCGGCCGTCGCCGCTCGACGGGGGTGCGCCCCTCTGTACTGGCACGGGGCTCGACCAGGCCTGCAACGAGGTCCTCGTCATGAGCAGCTTCGCGGGCGAGTGCGCGGGCGGGCGGTGCTTCTGCGCCCAGGGCTTCGAGCCGTCGCCAGCCGGGCGCTGCCAGCCCCCCGGCAGCGTCTGCACCGACCGCGTGGCCATGTCGTGCAACGACGGCCCCGTCGACGGGGGCATCGGTGGCCTCGCTGGCACGTGCGTGTTGGGCCAGTGCGTGTGCAACCCGGGCTTCTCGCGGAGCCCCGCCACCGGCCGCTGCGCCGCCGCGCGCACGCCGACACCCTGCACCGTGGGACAGGATGAGACGTGCAACGCGGACCCGGCGATGTCGGCGCTGGCCGGCCAATGCCAGGCCGGCACCTGCACCTGCGCCGCGGGCTTCGCGCTCACCAGCGACGGACGGTGCGCGGCCTCCTCCACGGGCCTGTGTGTGGTGACGACGGCGCCGGGCATGTGCAGCCTCACCACCCTGGACGGGGGTGCGACGACGGGGACGGGCACGTGCGGCGCACGGCCGCTCTCGGCAGGGTGCACCTGCTCCGCCGGGAGCAGCCCGGGCATGGGGCTGGTGTTCTGCGCCGGAGCGTGCCCCATGACACCTGGCGTCTCTTGCGTGTCCACCAACTGCGGGCTGGTGAACTGCCTGCCGCCCACGCGGTGCATCACCGACAACCAGTGCGCGGTACCGTGACGGCACGGCCGCGCGCGCCACCGGGCCTGGGCGTGCCCCGCGAGGCGCCCACGCGACGCCTCCCAGAGGCGGCCACTCGCTCTCTCGCGCCTTCAGACTTCTCCCCACCGGCTTGACAGCGCCGCCCCTGGCGCGTCGACCTGGAGCGCCGGGCTGTCTCTTCGACTTCTCACCTGACTCCGCCAGTGCACCGACCGCTCACCCGAAGTCGTTGAAGTCCATCGTCTGGACCGTCCGGCACGGCCCTTGATTGACGACGGGCATGCGACGGCTCTGGGTGCTGCTGGTCCTGACGTGCTGCAGCGGGGAGCTCACGGGCGGGCTCCCGGCGAGCGCTGGCGGACCCGCGCGCGCGCGAGGAGGCCCTGCCGCCGCTCGAGTCGGGGGTGCGCCGGCTGTCGCGGCGGGAGCTGCTGCGGGCCATCACGCGGCTCACCGGTGTCGAGGTCGAGACCGAGCTGCCCGGCTTCGACGTGCGGACGCTGGCCGAGGGCGCTCCGAAGACGTTCTTCTTCGACACCGGGTTCGCCTGGCAGGCGACGTCGCTCGATTCGCTCGTCACCGCCGACGAGCTGGCGCGGGCGGTGGCAGCACGGGTGACGTCGTCCCCGCAGCGGCTGGAGCGGGTGCTGGGCTGTGCGCCCTCGGCGGGGCGCGAGGCCGCGTGCCTGGGCGCCTTCCTCGACAGGGCCGGCCGGCTCTCGCTGCGGCGCCCGCTCGAGCCCGAGGAGCGGGAGCGCCTGCTGTCGACGGCGCTCGCCTGGGCCCGGCCGCAGGCAGGCGCTCCACCGGGCGAGGTGGCCGGGCCGTTCCCGGCGGCGCACTTCCTCGTGCGCGTGCTCCTGCAGCACCCCGAGTTCCTCTCTCTCGTCGAAGACGGAGCGCCCTCGCCGCACGACCCGACGGTGCTGGTGCTGTCGGACACCGCGGTGGCGACGCGCCTGGCGCTGCTGCTGTGGGGGGAGCTGCCCGACGACGCGCTCCTCGACGCGGCGGTCTCGGGCACCCTGCACACCCCTGCGCAGGTGCGCCATCACGCCGAGCGGATGCTCTCGGACCCGCGGGCGCGCACGCAGGTGTTCGCCTTTCACGCACAGTGGCTCGGCTTCTCGCGGCTCGACGAGGTGGTGACGGCCGACCTGGCGCGCAGCATGCGGGCCGAGACGCGTGCGCTCATCGACGACGTCGTCTTCGACCGCGACGCACCCTGGGTCGAGCTGCTGACCAGCCAGAGGACCTGGCTCGACACCCGCCTGGCAGGCATCTACGGGCTGCCGGCGCCGGCCACGGGGCCGGGGTGGGTCACCTACCCGTCGCCCGACCGCGGCGGACTTCTCTCGCACGGCAGCGTGCTGGCGACGTCGGGCCCGGGGAGCGCGACCTCCCGGGGCCTCTTCGTTCGCGAGCGGCTGCTGTGCCAGCCCCTGCACACCCCCGCCGACGTCTCCGTCGACGTCGACGCGGTGAACGACCCGGCGCTCGGCGAGTGTCGCTCGGAGCGCCTGCGCGCCCACGTCGACAACCCCGGCTGCGCCTCGTGCCATCAGCTCATCGACCCCATCGGGTTCGGGCTGTTGCGCTACAACGGCCAGGGCGCGGTGCAGTCCACCGAGGCCGACAAGCCCAACTGCCCGCTCCCCCGCGAAGGCAGCGTGACGTTGGGGAGCGGCACCACGCCCTTCGCGGGCCCGGGGCCTCTCGGGCGGTTGCTGGCCGGCGCCCCCGAGGTGACCGACTGTCTCGCGCGCCAGTTCTTCCGCTTCCGGGCAGGCAAGGCCGAGACCAGCGACGTCGACGAGCGCCACGTGCAGGCCTTCGTGCAGGCGCTGCGGCAGAGCGGAGGCCGGCTGCGCCCCGCGCTCCTCGACACGGTGTCGTCACCGGCCTTCCTCACCCGTCGCATCGCCGCGAAGGAGACGCCATGAAGCCCCTCGCCCGCCGCACCTTCCTGCGCGGAGGCCTCGGCGCGGCGCTGGCCCTTCCGTGGCTCGAGGCCATGCGGCCCTCGACGGCGCGGGCGCAGCCGGCCGCGCCCGCCCGCTTCGTGCTCGCCTTCGGCGGGCTGTCGACGCACACCCGGTCGCCAGCGGGCCTGGTGCTGCCGCCGCCCGGGGCGGCGAGCTTCTGCGACACACTGGGCCTGCGCCCGATTCACCGCCTTGGCCTGACGGCCGACGCGGCGCTCGTCTCGGGGCTCCTCATTCCGTGGGCGAGCCCCGAGTTCGCGGGCCTGCCGGCCCGGCGGGTGAACGACTTTCACGGCTCGATGATGCAGCCGCTCCTCGCCGGCGTGAGCAGCACCAACACCGACGGCTTCTCCATCTCCGGGCGCACCGCCGACAGCGTGATGGCGCAGCGGCTCTCACCGGGGGTCGCGCCGCTCGCGTACCGGGTGCAGTACGACTTCTACAAGGGCTCCATCAGCAACGCCTCCATCAGCTTCGACGGCCCCGGGCAGCGCCGCGTGCCCCGCTTCTCGCCCTCACGGGCCTACCAGGACTTCACCTCGGCCCTGTCCGCCTCAGAGGACGAGCGCAGGCGTCGCGCGCTCGAGGTGGCGCGGGGGCGCAGCGTGCTCGACGCGGTGAAGGACGGCGCCGGCCGGCTCGAGCGCCGCCTCGGAGCGGCCGACCGCCAGCGCATCGACGCGTACTTCACGTCCCTTCGGCAGTTCGAGCAACGCCTGGCGCAGCCCCTGTCGGGCACGTGCGGCCCGCTCGCCGGCTTCCCCACCGACGACGCCGCGCTGGCGACGGTGGTGGAGGGCATCGACGTTCGCACCGGCGCCCGCTGCGCCCACCCTGACGCCGACGGCGAGAGCGGCGACGAGAACGACCTGTGCCGCCGCGTCGGGTACAGCTTCGAGACCGAGCGGGGCAACCTCTTCGTCGACCTGCTGGCCCTCGCCTTCCAGTGCGACCTGCACCGCAGCGCCTCGCTGATGCTGACGTACCCGCAGTCATTCCTGTCGGCCTCGCAGATCTTCGGCGTGGACGAGCCCGACAACCGGTGGCGAACGAACGCCCTGCGCGCGAAGGACACTCACGAGCTGGGGCACTCACCCGGAGACGCGGCGATGATGGCGTACCTCTACGCGTGGCACGTCGGGTTCGTCGCGCGGCTGGCGCAGCAGCTGAAAGGCATGACCGAGGCGGGCGTGCCGCTGCTCGACCGCACGGCCATCGTGCTGGTGACGGAGGGCGGCTTCGGCCGCGACCCGACGGGCGGCAGCGCGACGCCGCACAGCACCGAGAACATGGTGGCCGTGGTGCTGGGCGGGAAGGCGCTGGGGCTGCGGCTGGGCCAGCACCTGGTGGCGCCGCAGCGGGAGCACCCCGGGCAGGTGCTGCTCGCGGCGATGCGCGCGGCAGCGAGCGACCGCTCGTTGAACCTCGGCGAGCTGCGGGCGCACTTCACGCCGCTGCTGTGAAAGAGCCGGGCCCCGACGACCGCCGCCGACGTGCCCGACGCGGTGGCGTTACAGTTCCCAGTGCTCGTCGAAGCTCGTCGTGCCGTTCCACCCGCCGAACTGCATCAGCTTCTGCCGCAGCGGGTCCCACTCGACGACGACGCCGGAGCGAGGTGACGGCCCCGAGGCGGAGCCCAGGAGCGTCCAGGTGGTGCGGTCGAAGACCCACGTCTCTGCGTTGAGGGTCGCGCCCGCGCCGCCGCCGGTCGCTCCGCCAAAGAGCACGAGCTTGCCGAGCCCCGGGTGGAAGGCGACGTCGAAGAAGACGCGCGCCGTGGGAGCGGTGCCCGTCGCGACCACGGTCCAGCTCGTGCCGTCCCACGCCCAGGTGTCGTTCCGGGCGCCGGCGCTGCCGAGTCCGCCGAAGGCGACGACCCGGCCGCCGGAGAGCCCCGGGTCCCACGCGACGCTGCCACCTTCGCGGGCCGACGGACCGACAGACGCGAGCTGGGTCCAAGCGCCGCTGACGTAGGCCCAGGTGTCCGCGAAGTAGATGGCGCCGCCTGCCGAGTCGGAGCGGCCACCAAAGAGGACGACGTGCTGGCGGACCGGGTCCCACGTCATGCGGTGCCCGGAGCGGGGCGCGGGGCTCACGGAGGGGCTGACCTGCGTCCAGTTCGTTCCGTTCCACTCCCAGGTGTCACCCAGCCGCGGCAGCGAGGACGACTGGAACCCGCCGAAGAGGATGACGCGCTGGCGGACCGGGTCGTACGCGAGGTCGTGACCGTAGCGGGCCGCGGGCAGCGTCGGCGGCGTTCGCTGCGCCCAGCCAACGGCCGAGAGTTCCCAGGTCGTGTTGATGGCGGTGCCGGCTGGGCTGCGCCCTCCGAAGAAGACCAGCACCTGGCGGCTCGAGTCCCAGGTGGCCGCGGCGGCGTTCGTCGCCGGCGGGGTGACCAGGCTGCGCTGGGTCCACATCACCGTGACAGGAGGCGCGCACGCGCCCGAGGTGCAGGTCGCCCCCGACGAGCAGGCGGGCCCCGTGCCGCAACGGCACGAACCGGTCGCGTCGCAGGCATCGGCCGATGACCCGCACGCGCTGCACGTGGTGCCAGCCGCGCCGCACTGGGCGGTCGTCCGCGAGACACACACGCCCGCGGCGCAGCAGCCGCTCGGACACGACGTGGCATCGCAGACGCAGGCGCCCGAGAGGCACCGCTGCCCACTCGCGCATGGCGGCTGCCCACCACACAGGCAGGAGCCTCCGACACAGGCGTTCGCGGAGTTGCTGCAGGCGATGCACGCACGCCCCATCGTGTTGCAGGAGCCGAACGCGGGCGCGATGCAGTTCCTGGCGGCCGAGCAACAGCCCGACGGGCACGACGTCGAATCGCAGATGCACTGCGCGTTCACGCACCGCTGTCCAGTGGCGCACGCGGGCACGCAACCGGCTGAGCCACCACCGGCCGTTCCACCACCGGACGTTCCACCACCGGACGTTCCACCACCGGCCGTTCCACCACCGGCCGTTCCACCACCGGCCGTTCCACCACCGGCCGTTCCACCACCGGCCGTTCCAC
>JADCJJ010000269.1 GCA_020247085.1 Myxococcaceae bacterium
TGAAGAGGCAGGGGTCTTCGCTGCCGATCAGGTTCTGAATGTCGGCAAGCGCCTGGCCCAGGTCGGTCGCGTTTCGAGCGGCATAGAATTGTTTCTGGCACACCTCGTTGATGCATCGGTTGGCCTGGCCGGTGGGGTCTCCGCATTCGGCATTGGTACCCTTCGGGCAGCGGCGCGCGAAGCCGCCTTCCGCCGCCATGCTGTTGAGCACGTCGAGAGCCTCAGGGGTCGCGAAGTCGGCACCGAACCCGACGACGATGGTGCGCACGTTGCGCGACTTGAGCTGCTTCACCGCGGTGACGACGCCGTCTTTGTCGAGGTACCCGGCGCGGCAATACTGCTGGGAGCAATTGTTGAGGTTCGTCGGGTTGGGAACGGGGTTCAGGGTGCAGAGGTTCGCCGGAGGGGGCGGCATGGTGTTGCAGCCAAGGGTGTTCGACGGGTTGCAGTTCGGCAAGCCGTCGGTGAGCAGCAGGACGAAGTCGTCGCGGTTGTCCGCCTCGTCGAGCAGCCCCGCGTACCCGCCGAGGAAGGTGAGCGACCCGCTCGTCGGTGTTCCGCCCGTCACCTGAACGGCGCCACCGAGCGCCTGGATGCGCGACGCGACGCGCGTGGCGTTCATCACGAGCGGCATCGGGTCGGCGTCATTCGTGGCGGGCGCCGGGAACTCGACGTCGATCTCGCTGGTGGGCCGGCAGCCCACGGGGCTGAACGTGGTGTCTTCCTTGGGGAAGAACGCGAGACCCATGCGCGCCACCGTCGACGACGTCGACAAGAACTGCCCCATCGCGGCCTTGAGCTCGCTGACGCGCGTCGCGCAGCCCCCGCCGGTGCAGCCCGGCACGATGACGCTGTTCATCGACGCGGACTTGTCGACGAGGATCATCAGGTTGGGCTTGAGCTTGCGGGCGGCGATCTTGCGCGACTGCGTCGTCTGGGTGACCGCGATCGGGTTCACCGGTTCGAAGTCGTACGTCTGGCACGCAGCGGCGAAGGCGAGGAGGGGCAGGCAAACGAGTCGCTTCATCGGAGGACCTCGGAGAGAACCACGGGCGCGGGCCAGCGTCGCTCAGCGGCGAGCCGCGCTCAAGGGGATCCCGCGGGGTGTGTTGAGGCGCAGCGACGCTGTCCGCCGTCACCGCCTGGCGAACGTGTCGGCGTGACGGAGTGGCTGAAGCGTGTGCCGAGACTGGCGACCGGAGGCGGGGCGGGGCGCGAACAGCGCGGAGCGCGCCGTCGCGGTCCTCGAGGCCCGAAATCGCGGCTTGGGGCCTGGGCAGAGCCGTGTCAGACCGTCGCGCATGCGAGTCGTCGTCCTCTCACGCACGGGCAGGGTCCCCTCGACGCGGAGGCTCGTCGAGGCGGCGCGGGCCCGGGGGCACCAGGTGCGGGTGATCGACCCGGCGACGCTGCAGCTGCAGCTCGGTCCCGGGCGAGCGCGCCTGGTGCGCGCCTGGAAGCGGCTGAAGACGCCCGATCTGGTGGTTCCTCGCTTCGGGCCCCCGGCGGCGCCGTTCGCGCTGCCGATGGTGGAGCAGTTCGCCGCCCAGGGCGCGGTGGTGCTCAACGGGGAGCGGGCCATCGCGGTGAGCCGGCACCCGATGCGGTGCCTCTTGCGCATGACGACCGACGGCGTGCCGGTGCCGCGCACGGTGCTCGCCCGTGACGCCCGCGCGCTCAAGGGGCTGGTGCCGCGGGTCGGTGGCCTGCCGGTGCTGGTGAAGCTCGTCGAGGTCTCCGAGGCGCCGCGGGTGATGCTGTGCGAGTCGATGCAGACGCTGGAGTCGGCGGTCGAGGCGGTGCTCGGCCTGGGTCACGACGTGATGATGCAGGAGTCCGTCAGGCCTGGGCAGCAGGAGGTGCGGCTGCTCGTCGTCGGAGCGAAGGTGGTCGCGGCGGTGGCGCGCGTGATGCGCCCGGGGCGCGCCGGGCGCAACCTGGGGCAGCCGGAGCGAATCGAGCCGACCCGGGCCGACGAGGCGGTGGTGTCGCTCGCACAGCGCGCCGCGAAGAGCTGTGGGCTCGAGGTGTGCGCGGTCGACGTCCGGCGCGGCCGGCGGGCGCTGGTGACCGCCGTTCACGCGGCGCCGAACCTGCTCGAGTTCGAGCCGGTCGACGTCGCCGATGCCATCATCGCGCACGGCGAGCGGCTGGTGGCCGAGCAGACAGTTCAACGCCGTCGCGGAACGTGAAAGAAGGAGCCCCATGAGAATGTTGCTGCTGGTGGTGCCGCTGTGGGCGCTCGTCGCGCAGGCCGTCGAGCCCGACGTGGCGGCGCTGTACGAGGTGAAGACCGAGGGCTCGAGCGCCGAGGTGAAGGCCGGCGAGAAGGGTCGCGTCGTCATCTCCATCGCGGCGAAGAACGGGGCCCACGTGTCCGACGAGGCGCCGCTGCGCATCGAGCTGTCGAGCAAGGACGCGAAGCTCGAGAAGGAGCGGCTGACGCTCGCCGACTCGGTGGTGAAGAAGGCTCCCGGCTCGGCCGAGTATCCCGACCCTCGCTTCGAGGTCGGCTTCACCGCGCCAGCAGCCGGTGCAAAGGCGACGTCGGTCGAGGCGAAGCTGACGTTCTTCATCTGCACCGACAAGGTGTGCGCCAGGCAGACGCGGGCGCTGTCGTTCCCGGTGGTCGTCCGTTGAGCCGCTTCGGCGCAGGGCGCGGCGGCGGGAAGCGGTTCGGTGCGAAGGGGAGCCGGCCGTTTCGGCGAGAGGATCGAAGGCCCGGGCGGGAGCGCCCCTCACGCGAGGGTGACGCGCGTGGCCGGGGGCCGCGGGCCGAGGCCCGCGCGGACTCGAGCGGTTTCGAGCGCCCCCGCCGCGGCGGTGACGAGCCTCGCCGGAGCGCGCGGCCGCCGACGCGACAGGGCGGGGGCGGGTTCGAGCGGCGCGGGTCGCCAGCACCGAAGTTCGTGACCGAGACCCAGCTGCGCGGCGCCAACGAGGGCCCCCGCGGGTTCGGCGACGACCGATACGTCTTCGGTGTGAACCCCGTGCTGGAGTTGCTGCGTGCGCGCCCCAGGCAGATCGATCGCATCAGCCTGCAGCAACAGGGGCTCAAGGAGTCGGTCGCTGGCGAGATCTTCAGCCGCGCGCGGGAGCACGGCATTCGCGTCGACTCACTGGAGCGCGAGCGACTGGACGCGATGGCGCCGCGCGGCGCCCATCAGGGCGTGGTCGCCGAGGTCCGCCAGTTCGATTACGCGACGCTCGACGACGTGCTCGCTGCGCCAGCCGGCCACGGGCGCGCCGGCCTGGTGGTGGTGCTCGATGGCATTCAAGACCCGATGAACCTGGGGGCCATCGTGCGCTCGGCCCACGCCTTCGGCGCCGACGGGGTCATCATCGCGAAGGACCGGGCGGCTGCCGTCACCGGGGTGGTGGCCAAGGCCGCCGCCGGTGCCACGGCGCACACGAAGATCGCCCGCGTCACCAACCTCGCGCGGGCGCTCGAGGCCTTGAAGGAGAAGGGGTACTGGTCGGTCGCGGCCGACCCCGGTGGAGACCAGCCGCTGTGGAGCGCCCGCCTCGATGGGCCGCTCGCCGTCGTCATCGGCGCCGAGGGTGGCGGGGTGCGCAAGGGCCTGTTGGAGCACTGCGACTTCCGCGTGCGGATCCCCATGGTGGGGCAGGTCGCGTCGTTGAACGCCTCGGTGTCGGCGGGAGTCCTCCTTGCCGAAGTCGCGCGGCGCCGGGCGACAGGGGGCGCGGTCAGTTGAACCACCGGCCTCTCGTCTTCCACGCTTGACTTGGCCATTCCCACATGAATAAGGAGCGCCGGCTTCTTGACCGGGGCTGCAGGCTTTTTCGGGAGAAGCTCTGGAGCCTTGCCGGTGTAGCTCAGCTGGTAGAGCACCTGATTTGTAATCAGTAGGTCGCGGGTTCGAATCCCGCCGCCGGCCAGAGGGGCAAGACAAGTGAATAGCAGCACCCTTCGAGCGGAGGGGTAGCCAAGTGGCCAACGGCAACAGACTGTAAATCTGTCGGTCCCAGACCTTCGGTGGTTCGAATCCACCCCCCTCCACACCAGCTCTCGTTTCTGAACCGGTTTTTCACTGCGGGGATAGCTCAGCTGGTAGAGCGTCAGCCTTCCAAGCTGAATGTCGCGGGTTCGAATCCCGTTCCCCGCTCTTCAGAGGGACCGCAAGACTGCCGGTCGTTTCGGCATCGAGGCAGGAGCAACACGCAGCACGACGTCGTCGCACGCAGGGAAGGCAGTGCCCAGATAGCTCAGTTGGTAGAGCACATCCTTGGTAAGGATGAGGTCACCGGTTCAATCCCGGTTCTGGGCTCCATTTCGCAGCATCGTCACCAGTCGCAGGCCCGATCGGGTTCAAACACACAAGGAAGGCACCATGTCGAAGGAGAAGTTCGAGAGAAACAAGCCGCACGTCAACATCGGCACCATCGGGCACGTCGACCACGGGAAGACGACGCTCACCGCGGCCATCACCAAGGTGCTCGCGAAGACCGGTGGCGCCACGTTCCTGGCGTACGATCAGATCGACAAGGCGCCTGAGGAGCGCGCGCGCGGGATCACGATCTCGACGGCGCACGTCGAGTATCAGACGACCAACCGCCACTACGCGCACGTCGATTGCCCCGGTCACGCCGACTACGTGAAGAACATGATCACCGGCGCCGCGCAGATGGACGGCGCGATCCTCGTCGTGTCGGCGGCCGACGGCCCGATGCCGCAGACGCGCGAGCACATCCTCCTGGCGCGCCAGGTCGGTGTTCCGTACATCGTGGTCTTCCTCAACAAGGTCGACATGCTCGACGACCCTGAGCTCCGCGAGCTCGTCGAGGTCGAGGTGCGCGACCTGCTGAAGAAGTACGACTTCCCCGGCGACACGACGCCGATCATCCCCGGCTCGGCGTTGAAGGCGCTCGAGGGTGACCAGTCGGACATCGGCGAGAAGTCCATCCTCAAGCTGATGGAGGCCGTCGATAGCTACATCCCGACGCCGCAGCGCGCGACCGACAAGCCGTTCCTGATGCCGGTCGAAGACGTGTTCTCGATCGAAGGCCGCGGCACCGTCGCGACCGGCCGCGTCGAGCGTGGCATCGTGAAGGTGGGCGACGAGGTCGAGGTCGTGGGGCTGCGCCCCACGGCGAAGACCACCGTGACTGGCGTCGAGATGTTCAAGAAGCTGCTCGACGAGGGCCGCGCCGGCGACAACATCGGCGCGCTCGTTCGTGGCCTCAAGCGCGAAGAGATCGAGCGCGGCCAGGTGCTCGCCAAGCCAGGCTCGGTGAACCCGCACACCAAGTTCAAGGCGCAGGTGTACGTGCTCACGAAGGAAGAGGGCGGCCGTCACACGCCGTTCTTCAAGGGCTACCGGCCCCAGTTCTACTTCCGCACCACGGACGTCACGGGTTCGGTCAAGCTGCCCGACAACGTCGAGATGGTGATGCCCGGTGACAACATCGCCATCGAGGTGGAGCTGATCACCCCCGTCGCGATGGAGAAGGAGCTCCGCTTTGCCATCCGCGAGGGTGGCCGCACGGTCGGCTCCGGCGTCGTCGCTGAAGTGATCGCCTAAGCTCTCAGCTGTTTCTCGGCGGGTGCGCTATGAGCGCACACCGCTTGACATGAAGGGAAGGCTCTGTCAGAGGGCCTTCCCTTCTGTCGTCTCGGCATCCGTCTTCTGCAGGAGTTTCGTGTCATGCCCAAGGGCAACCGCAGTCTGATCTCGCTCGAGTGCACGGTGTGCAAAGAGCGCAACTACACCACGACCAAGAACCGCCGGAAGCAGCAGGACAAGCTCGAGCTGAGCAAGTTCTGCGCGCGGTGCCGCAAGCACACGGCCCACAAAGAGGGCAAGGTCGGCTAAGACACTTTTCGTAGGCCAGTAGCTCCAACGGTAGAGCAGCGGTCTCCAAAACCGCGTGTTGGGGGTTCGAATCCCTCCTGGCCTGCCAACTCTCGCTCCGGGCCGATCGGCGTCGTGTCGATCGGCCTGAGGTCTTTCCTGGAGACGGCGGTAGCACGAGTCGTCGGAAGGTGCGCATGGCGTCTGAAGCGTCGGAACAAGCGAACCGCGCAGAGGTCGACCCGAAGCGGTTCGTGGTCATCTCGTATCTGTTGCTGGGTCTGGTGCTGGCCTTTTTCCTTGCGAACGTGCTTGGGCGAGTCTTCGTCGAGGTTGGCATCGGGCAGGGTGCGCTCGTCAGCGGCATTCCGCTGTCGACACCGCCCTTCCTGCTCGGCTTCGCGCTGGCCTTGGGCGCGGGCATCTACAGCTGGGTGAACCCCCGTATTCATGGGCTCGCGCTCGAGGTGGCGACCGAACTCAAGCGCGTGACCTGGCCCTCGTGGGAAGAGACGCGGGTGTCGACCTTCGCTGTGGTGGTGGCGTCGCTGGTGGCGGCGGTGGTGCTCTCAGCGATCGACGCGCTGAGCCTTCGGCTGATGGTCGACTGGCTGCCGTGGTTCTGGGAGAAGCTGTGATGAGCGCCGACAAGAAGTGGTACGTGGTGCACACGTACTCGGGCTTCGAGAACAAGGTGAAGAAGTCGCTCGAGGACCTCATCAAGCAGCGCGAGCTGCAGGAGTCCTTTGGGCAGATCTTCATCCCGGTCGAGCAGGTCGTCGAGATGCGCGACGGGCAGAAGCGTCAGACGAAGCGCAAGACGATGCCGGGCTACATTCTCGTGCAGATGGAGATGACGCCCATCACCAAGTCACTGGTGAAGAACACGCCCAAGGTGACCGGCTTCCTGGGGGCACAGGGGCAAGATGACCCACCGCCCCTGCGTGAGTCAGAGGTGCAGCGCATCACCACCGCGATGAGCGAGGGGGTGATGCGGCCCAAGCCAAAGGTTCACTTCGACGAAGGCGATACGGTGCGCGTCATCGACGGACCGTTCGCTAACTTCAACGGTACCGTGGAGGAGGTCAACCCCGAGAAGGGTCGCGTCAAGGTGCTCGTCAGTATTTTCGGCCGCTCGACCCCTGTCGAGCTCGACTTCATGCAGGTCGAGAAGTCGGCAGGGTAGTCGAGGGCCTGCAGTGTCGTCGGAAGGGCGGGGAGCGATGGTTGCTCCTCAGTTGGGAATCGGCTCCGAGGTGGGGCCGGTGACGTCGGGGCAATTTCGCCTCACGTCGACTGTGGGAGGCTTGGAGAACGACTCCAAGCCGTTCGAA
>JADCJJ010000027.1 GCA_020247085.1 Myxococcaceae bacterium
CGATGCGCTCGTCGACCTTGTGGCCGGGCAGCTGCCCGCCCTCGCCGGGCTTGGCGCCCTGGGCCACCTTGATCTGCAGCTCATCGGCGTTGACGAGGTACTCGGTGGTGACGCCGAAGCGCGCGCTCGCCACCTGCTTGATGGCGCTGCGCCGCCAGTCGCCGTTGGCGTCGCGCTGGAAGCGGCGGGGCTCCTCGCCGCCCTCGCCCGAGTTGGAGCGCCCACCGATGCGGTTCATCGCGATGGCCAGCGTCTCGTGTGCCTCGGCCGAGATCGACCCGAAGCTCATCGCCCCGGTGACGAAGCGGCGCGCGAGGGCCGTGGCGGGCTCGACCTCGGCGAGCGGCACCGGCGGCGCCGAGGTGTCGAAGTCGAGGAGGCCCCGCAGCGTCACCAGCGACTCGGCCTCGTCGTCGGCCAGGCGCTCGTAGCGCTCGAACACCTCGGGGTCATTCGAGCGCGCCGCGTGCTGGAGCGCGGCGATGGTCGAGGGGTTCCACTTGTGCAGCTCGCCGCGGCGCCGCCACTGGTACGCGCCGCCGGTGAAGGGCACCACGACGTCATCGGCCGACGCCGCCGGCCCGTAGCCCCGGTCGTGCCGCTCCACCACCTCGCGGTCGAGATCGTCGAGGCCGACGCCGCCCAGCCGCGAGGGCGTGCCCGAGAAGTGCCGTTCGACGAGCGCCTCGGACAGGCCCACGCACTCGAAGATCTGCGCCCCGCGGTACGACTGCACCGTCGAGATGCCCATCTTCGACATGATCTTGAGCAGCCCCTCGTCGAAGGCGTGCACCAGGTTGGCGTCGTGGGCCTCGGCGTCTCCGGCGAGCTCGCCCCGGGCGGCCAGCGCGCGCACGGTGTCGAAGCAGAGCCACGGGTTCACCGCCGCGGCGCCGTACCCGATGAGCACCGCCACGTGGTGCACCTCGCGCACCTCGCCGGTCTCGATGACGAGCGAGGTGTGGCGGCGAATGCCCGCGCGCACCAGCGTCTTGTGCACCGCCGACGTCGCCAGCAGCGCGGGGATGGGGGCGCGCCGGGCATCGACCGCGCGGTCGGACAGCACGAGAATGTCGTGCCCCTCGTCGACGGCGCGCACCGAGGCCTGCACCAGGTCCTCGAGCGCCCGCTCGAGGGCGCCGGGAGCCCCCGGCACGTACGTCATGTCGACGACCTTCGGGTCGAAGTCGCCCTTGCCGGCCAGCGCGGTGATGCGCGCGAGCTGGGCGTTGGTGAGCACCGGGCCGGGCAGGGTGAGCTTCGCGCACTGCTCCGGCGTCTCTTCGAAGGTGTTCCCGTCGGGGCCCAGGCCGACGCCCAGCGACATCACCAGCGCCTCGCGGATGGGGTCGATGGGTGGGTTCGTCACCTGGGCGAAGAGCTGGTGGAAGTAGTCGAAGAGCGATGGGGCGCGCGTCGAGAGCACCGCGAGGGGCGTGTCGGTGCCCATCGAGCCCAGCGGCTCCTTGCCGCTCTCGGCCATGGGGCCGACGACGAGGCGCAGGTCCTCGTCGGTCCACCCGAAGGCGCGCTGTTGGCGGGCCAGCTCCTCGCCAAAGAGCGGCGCCGGCGCCGGGGCCGGCGGTACGTCGTCCCAGGTGAAGACGTTGCGCTCGAGCCACCGGCGGTAGGGCCAGCGGCCGGTGATGTCCTTCTTCACCTCGTCGTCCTCGACGATGCGCCCCTCATCGGTGTCGACGAGGAACATCTTGCCGGGTTGGAGCCGGCCCCTGCGGCGCACCTGGGCCGGGGGCAGGTCGATGACGCCCGCCTCGCTCGCGAGGATCACCCGGTCGTCGTCGGTGATGACGTAGCGCGCGGGCCGCAGGCCGTTGCGGTCGAGCGTCGCGCCCACCAGCCGCCCGTCGGTGAAGGCGATGGCCGCCGGCCCGTCCCACGGCTCCATGAGCGAGCTCGAGTACTGGTAGAAGGCCCGCCGCGCGTCGTCCATCTGCGGGTTGTGCTGCCAGGCCTCGGGGATCATCAGCATCATCGCGTTCGGCAGCGAGCGGCCGCCCAGCACCAGCAGCTCGAGCATGTTGTCGAACTGCGCCGAGTCGCTCTTGCCCGGCACGATGATGGGCTCGAGGCGCTCGAGGCCGCCGCCGAACTTCGCCGACTGCAGGAGCGTGCGGCGGGCCTGCATCGAGTTGCGGTTGCCCTGTACGGTGTTGATCTCGCCGTTGTGCGCGATGAAGCGGAACGGCTGCGCCAGGTCCCACGTGGGGAAGGTGTTGGTCGAGAAGCGCGAGTGCACCACCGCGATGGCGCTCTCGAAGAGGGGGTCGCGCAGATCGGTGTAGAACCGCGGCAGCGTCGCCGGGAGCAAGAGGCCCTTGTAGACGATGGTCTCGGACGAGCAGCTCGCGACGTGGAAGCGGCCGTCGCCGTCGACGCCGCTGGCGCGCACCCGGTTCTCGGCCAGCTTGCGGATGATGAACAGCTTTCGCTCGAAGGCGCTGGGCACCGTGCGGCGCCGGGCGATGAAGCACTGACGCATCGTCGGCAGGACGCCGCGGGCGACGGGCCCGAGCACCGATGGGTCGACCGGCACGTCGCGCCAGCCGATGACGCGCTGGCCCTCTTGTTCGACCACCTCGTTCACCATGCGCTCGCACTCGCCGCGCGCGAACGGGTCGGCCGGCAGGAACACCTGCGCGACGCCGAAGGCCCCGCGCGGCGGCATGGTGAAGCCCAGGCGCGCCCCCTCTCGCGCGAAGAAGCGCTCGGGCACCTGCGCCAGCAGGCCCGCGCCGTCGCCCGTCAGCGGGTCGGCCCCCGTCGCCGCGCGGTGCCGCATGCGGTGCAGCACCTCGAGGGCCTGATCGACGATCGACCGGGACCGCACGCCCTTGATGTGGGCGACGAACCCCATGCCGCAGCTGTCTCTCTCGGTGCTGGGCTCGTAGAGGCCCCGGTGACGCTCGACGCGGTGCATCACCGGAGAATACGGACGTGCGCGGCGAGGTTTAATGCGCTGCGTCAACCGGGCCGTGGAGCGGGTCGCCAGCTCGAGAGGGTGGCCTCCCGCCGAGTCGAGGTCTGCCCGAGGGGCTGTCGTTCAGGGCAGGTGAACCACGGCCGGCCGACTCGACCGGAGCGGGGGTGTCGCCGGGTGGGGCGGGCCGTGGCCTGCTGCGTGAGCGAGTCCCCGGGCTCGTCGGCCGGGCCGGTGGCGCGGCGGCGCGACGCCGCTGGTGGTGGACGGGGGGGCCGGGGTGGTGGGTGGCCGCCCGCTGCGACCGGGTGACGCGGGGGGGCGCGACACCGGGCCGAAGGACAGTGGCCTGCTGCTTGAGGGAGCCTCGGGGGTCGTCGCCGGGTCAGGAGGTGCGGCGGCCCGCTGCCGCGACGCGTGGGGCGGTGGCGAGCAGCCGCTCGCAGGCGACCACTTGTCGCGGCGGAGCACCTGGCGGGCCCGCTGCGTCGACGCGGCCCGGGCCTCTCGTGCTGAAGGCGAGGTGCCCTTGGCTGCGCGAAGACGACACCGTCGCCCCGCCGGCGCAGGGGGCGCTCGGCCGCGCAGCCTCAGGTGACAGCCGATGGACCCATGGCGTGCCCTGAGCGCTGTCGGCCCGGCCGCGATGACGGCGGGGTGAACGCCGCTGGCGGCCGCAGACACGGCGGGCGTCGACGGGGTCGACGTCGCAGCGCCCGGGTCAGGCGCCCGCGGCGACCTTCTTCTTCGCCTTGCCGGAGAACGCGCGGAAGAACTCGACGATCTCCTTCTCGGCGTCCTTGAGCGTCGTCGCGTCCTTGAACTCGGACTCGAGGAAGACGCCGCCGCAGGACTCGCAGGTGTCGTACGTCGTGGGGTGGGCCTTGTCGCCGCCCGCGACGCGCAGCAGATCGACCTGGCAATCGGGGCACTGCCCGCTCATCGCGTCGGGGTCGACCTTGCCGCCCAGCGCCTCGAGGCCCGGCAGGTTGTTGTGAAGCAGCATGCGGTTGAGGTCGGAGACGTCGACCCACAGCCCGCCGCACTCTCCGCACTTGCGGAGCGTGAGATCGTCTCCTTGTAGGTCGACCATCTCGACGCCGCAGCCGGGGCAATCCATTGTGACGTTCAGCTCCTGTGAAGGGTGATGAGGCGATGCTACTGACGCCCGCGATCCGGAAGCAACCGCGATTGAGGCGTCGCGGCGGTTTCAGGGGTTGCCGGTGTCGCGGACCCGACGAATGTTCGCGCCGAGGGCCTTGAGCTTCTTCTCGAGGCGCTCGTAGCCGCGGTCGAGGTGGTAGACGCGGCTGACCTTCGTCTTGCCTTCGGCGTGAAGGCCCGCCAGCACCAGCGACGCCGACGCGCGCAGGTCGGTGGCCATCACCGGGGCGCCGGACAGCTTCGGCCGGCCTCGCACCACCGCCGTGTGCCCGTCGACGGTGATGTCGGCGCCCATGCGGCGCAGCTCGGCGACGTGCATGAAGCGGTTCTCGAAGATGGTCTCGGTGATGACCGACGTGCCCCCCGACGTCGCCAGCAGCGCCATCAGCTGCGCCTGCATGTCGGTGGGGAAGCCGGGGTGCTCCTGGGTCTTCAGGTCCACCGGCTGAATGCGCGAGGGCCCCTTGCACCTGATGCCTCCGTCCTCGACGGTGATGGTGCAGCCGGTGGCGCGGAGCTTCTGGAGCACCACCTCGAGGTGCTCGGGCACCGCGTGCTTCACCAGCACGTCGCCCCCGGTGATGGCCGCGGCCACCAGCAGCGTGCCCGCCTCGATGCGATCGGGAATGATGGCGTGGTCGACCGGTGAGAGCTCGTCGACGCCGTCGACGGTGATGACGTCGCTCCCGGCGCCGGAAATCTGCGCCCCCATCTTGTTGAGCACCCGCGCGAGCTCTTCGACCTCGGGCTCCCGCGCGGCGTTCTCGATGAGCGTGCGGCCCTTCGCGAGCACCGCGGCCATGAGCACGTTCTCGGTGCCGGTGACGGTGATCATGTCGAACGTCACCACGCCGCCCCGGAGCCGCTTCGCCCGGGCCTCGACGTAGCCCTCGCTCAGCTCGATCTCGGCTCCCAGCGCCTCGAGACCCTTGAGGTGCTGGTCGATGGGCCTCGCGCCGATGGCGCAGCCGCCGGGCATCGACACCCGCGCGCGGCCGTAGCGCGCCACCAGCGGCCCCAGCACCAGCACCGACGCGCGCATCGTGCGCACGAGATCGTACGGGGCCTCGGGCGTCACCGACGTCGGCACCTTGATGCTGACGACGTTCTTCTTCCGCCCGGCGCCGCGCACCGACTCGCAGCCCATGGTGTCGAGCACCTTGAACATGGTGTTGACGTCGACGAGCTCGGGCACGTTGCGGAAGACGTTCTCTCCGGGGGCGAGGAGCGCCGAGGCGATGATGGGCAGGGCGGCGTTCTTCGCGCCCGAGGCGTGCGTCTCGCCCGACAGCGGCCCGTTTCCGGTGATGACGATGGCGTCCATGGCTCTCTCTCGTTCGTGCGACCGCGAAGCCCGTCAGGGGCGGCGCCCCAGCACCAGGCGCTCGTGCCGGGCCAGATCCCGCTCGACGCGGACGTCGGCCAGCCCGGCGTCCTCGAGCAGCGCCTTCACCCGCGCGCCCTGGTCCTCGGCGATCTCGAGTGCAAGCCAGCCGCCAGGCGTGAGCCGTGGCGCGGCTGCCGCGACGAGCGGCCCGATGACCGCGAGCCCGTCGGGGCCTCCGTCGAGGGCGAGGGGGGGCTCCTTGCGGACCTCGGCCTGCAGCGTGGGCAGCTCGCCGCTGGGCACGTACGGCGGGTTCGACACCACCACGTCGAAGCGGGCGTCGGCGGGCAGCGGCGCGAGCCAAGGCCCCTCGAAGAAGGTGACCCGTGCCGAGACTCCGAGCGCGTCGGCGTTCGCCCGGGCCACCGCCAGCGCGTCGGCGCTCACGTCGGTGGCCCACACCGAGGCGCTTTCCCGCTCGGCGGCGATGGAGACGCCCACGCAGCCCGAGCCGGTGCAGACGTCGAGCACCCGGGCTGGCGCGCCCTTCGGCACCACCTGCAGCGCCGCCTCGACGAGCAGCTCGGTCTCGGAGCGGGGGATGAGCACGCGCGGGTCGACGGCGAAGCGCCGGCCGTAGAACTCCTTGTGGCCCACCAGGTACTGGGTCGGCTCGTGCGCGAGCCTGCGCTGAATGAGGCCGCGGTAGGTGCCCAGCTCGTCCTTCGTGAGGGGACGGTCGAGGTCCATGAAGAGCTTGACCCGCGTGGTGGAGAGCACGTGCGCGAGCAGCAGCTCGGCGGTGAGGCGCGGCGCGTCGATGGCCTGCTTCTCGAAGTGCCCGCGCGTCCAGTCGAGCACGCGGCGAATCGTCCACGCCTCCGGGGGCCTCGCCTCGCTCACGGCGCGCCGCCCTGCTGCTTGAGCAGCTCGGCCTGAAAGTGCGTGCGCAGCGCGGTGAAGACGTCGTCGAGGTCGCCCGCCATCGCCCCGGGCAGGTTGTGGCGCGTGTAGCCGATGCGGTGGTCGGTGAGCCGGTCTTGCGGGAAGTTGTAGGTGCGCACCTTCTCGGAGCGGTCGCCGCTGCCCACCTGGCCCTTGCGCAGGGCGTCGCGCTCGTTCTTGAGCTTCTCGAGCTCGAGCTCGTACAGCCGCGCGCGCAGCATCTTCATCGCCATCGCGCGGTTCTTCAGCTGTGACTTCTCCTGCTGGCACTTCACGACGATGCCGGTGGGCTTGTGAATGAGGCGCACCGCGGAGTCGGTGGTGTTGACGCTCTGGCCGCCGGCGCCGGTCGAGCGCATCACCTGCAGCTCGATGTCCGCCTCCTTCACCTGCACGTCGGCCTCCTCGGCCTCGGGCATGACGGCGACGGTGATGGTGCTGGTGTGGATGCGGCCCTGGGCCTCGGTGGCCGGCACGCGCTGCACGCGGTGCACGCCCGACTCGTACTTCATCACCGAGTAGACGTGCTGGCCGGCGAGGGTGAGCGTCGCCTCTTTGAGGCCGCCCTGGTTGCCGGGGCTCGAGTCGACGAGCTCGGCTGCCCACCCCCGGCGCGCAGCGAAGCGCAAGTACATCTGCAGCACCTCTTCGGCGAAGAGGGCGGCCTCGTCACCGCCAGCGGCGGCGCGGATCTCGATGATGACGTCTTTCTCGTCGTTGGGGTCCTTCGGGAGCAGGAGCAGCTTCAGCTCGTCCTCGAGGGCTGCCTGTCGCGCCTCGAGCGCGGGGAGCTCTTCTCTCGCCATCGCCTTCAGCTCGGGCTCAGCTGCGGTGGCGAGCTCGCGGGTGTTGGTGACGTCGCCGCGCACCTGCTTGTAGACGCGGTAGGTGTCGACCAGCTTCTCGAGGCCCGCCCGCTCGCGCGTGAGCTTCAGCAGCTTCGCGCTGTCGGCGAGCACCGAGGGGCTGGAGAGTTCAGCGGTGAGGCGCTCGAAGTGGCGCTCCACCTCTTCGAGCTTGTCGTTCACGACGGGGCCGTCCTTTACACCGATTCCTCCACTTTGGTGCGCGTCGTTCTTGGGAAACGGGCCGACTTCTGAGAGAAGGCCAGTCCGTCTCTACACCCTGGAGGGCCACATGCCTGCCGTGAAGTCGAACCGCACGAAGAAGAAGCTGAAGAACCGCGCCAAGACGAAGAAGGCCGCGCTCAAGCGCCGCCGCGTGCGCGCGCGTCGCGCCAAGGGCAAGTACTGAGGCGCTCGCCACGGGACGTCCGCCTCGAGGGCCTGGCCGCTCCCCACGTGGGCGTCGGCCAGGCCCTTCGTGTTTCCCGGTGCCCTCGAGCGACGCCAACTGAAGCCAGTGCTTCGCGGGGGACCCCGGTGACGCCGGTGGAGCCCGCGCCGCCCGCCGCCCGCCGGTCGTCAGCGCGGCCGCTTGAAGCACAGCAACGTCGCCCCGCCGCCGACGGAGTTGCCGCTCTGGACGACGGGCGGGCGGAACGACACGCTGACCAGCTCGAAGCCCTCGGCGCCCGCCTTCTCGAGGTCGCCGTTCTTCGGCGTGCCGTCGACGTCGATGCACCAATGCTCCCAGCGCGCGGCGGTGGCCGCGTCGGCGTGCGCCCGCGGCACGTTTACCAGCGCCGTCGTGACGCAGCCGGCGAGGAACGCGATGGTCAACCAGATGATCCCCGGGCGGCTCATGGGGACCTCGTACGGAAGGTCATGAAGAAGGCACCGGCGGGGATCCCGTTCGACGAGAAGAGCCCGTAGTCACCGCTGACGTGCACGTACCCGGGGCCGGCGTTGAGGTGGTAGGGCCGACTCACCGAGCCCACCGTCGGGAGCGGGACGCGGGAGAAACCCCCGTCGGTGGTGCCGGTCCGAAGGAAGAGCGCGCCGTAGGCCGTGACGTAGACCCCCTCGGGCGTCACCCTCACGCCGTAGAGCGGGCCACCGAGGGTCGCGACCGGCTCGAAGCCGCCGTCGTCACCCAACCTGGCCACGACGCCCTCCCTCCCGATGGCCCAGATGTCACCGCCTGCCGTGCCGTCGATGGCCACCATGCCGTAGGAGGAGGTGTCGAGCTGCGGGCTGACCCGCCCGACGCCCGCCTTGAAGACGTAGCCGTCTTCGGTGGTGAAGAAGAGGCCAGCGTCGGCGCCCTGGTAGATGGCCGTCACGTCATTGCCGGGCCCGTTCTGCACCTCAGGCTGGAGCACTCGTGACTGGTTGGTGTTCACCTCGACCTCGCAGAGGCCCTCGTCGTTGCCGCCCACCAGCAGCACGCCGCCGTCACCGACGATCGCGAAGGAGCGCGCGCCGATGCTCGTGACGCCGCAGGTGCCGTCGTAGACGATGCCCGGCAGCCCCCCGCTCTGGACCCGCTGGATGGCGGCGGTGGTGAGGCTCGCATTCGTGACGAAGAAGAAGTCGTCGGGCCGCCCCTTGCCAGCCGACAGGTCGCCGTAGGCCACGCCCATGCCGAGCAGGGCCCGGAAGATCCCGGTGGTGGCCGCGGGGCCGAGTTGCTGGTGCTGGAGGGTCACGGCCCGAGGTGAGGCGCCGCGGACCTTGAAGATGGCCGCGGCCTCGGTGAGCGAGCTCCCCATGACGCCGGCGCCTATCGGCACGTCGGTGCGCTGGGTGTTCCGCCAGAGACAGAGGTCCTGCGTGCATGGCGGCAGGCCCGCGTCGCCGGCGCTTCCGCCCGAGGCGCCCCCGGCCGTTCCGCCCGAGGCGCCCCCAGCCGTTCCGCCCGAGGCGCCCCCGGCCGTTCCGCCCGAGGCGCCCCCAGCCGTTCCGCCCGAGGCGCCCCCAGCCGTTCCGCCCGAGGCACCCCCAGCCGTTCCGCCCGAGGCGCCCCCAGCCGTTCCGCCCGAGGCGCCCCCGGCCGAGCCGCCCGAGGCGCCCCCGGCCGAGCCGCCCGCGGAGCCTCCGGACGCACCTCCCGCGACGCCGCCGTCGCAGCCGACGCGGCCACAGTAGCTGTCGTAAGCGGCGTCGAAGTCCCAACAGCCGGTGAGGCTCGCCGAGGCGAGCGTCACGAAGATGATTTGCTTCATCGGACACCTCCTGGCCATTCGAAGGCGCCCGACACCGACACGCCCCCGCCCGATGGCGACGCGAAGAGCGACACCGACGTCGGGGCGGGCGGCGCTCCGACGAGGAACATGACGAGTGCGGCGCCGAGCCCGGCCACCGAGAGGCCGGTGAAGACGCTGCCGAGCATCGCCAGCGACCGGCCGGAGTCGCGGAGCGCCTGGGCCTCGGTGGTCGTGACGGACGCGTCGGCTCGCAGCAGCGCCGCGTGACGTCCGCCGGCCTCTGCGAAGCAGAAGGTGGCGACGCCGCCGGCCACCAACCCGACAGCGCCGGGGAGCCAGGCCCAGCCCCGGACTGGCGCCGCCGCCTTCGCCACCGCCGGCGGCGGGAGCAGCGCCAGACGGCGCTCCTCGTCTTCGCGTTGCGCCGTCGCCAGCGCCTCGGCCTTCCTGCGCTCGGCGTCGGCTCGCTCCGCCTCTGCCCTCGCCCGCTCGTCAGCCTGTCGCTTCTCCTCGGCGGCCCGTTGGGCCGCGAGCGTGGGCGCCAGCGTCTTCTTCACCTGGTCGCGGACCCGCTCGGCGAGCGCGTTGATCTTCGGCGCCACCGCCACCGGGAGCTTGAGGTCGGGGTCGAGCCCGAAGGCCTCGGTGAAGGCCGCCGTCGCCTGCTCGTCCTTGCCCATGTCGGCGAGGACGATGCCCTCGAGCACCGCGCAGCGCGCCTCGTCGTCGGGAGACTTCGCCTTCGTCCTCGCTTTGCGGAGCTGCGCGAGCGCCTTGGTGTACTCGAGGTTCTCGTACAGCGTGGTGGCTGCCTGGAGGTACTTCGTCACCTCGGGTGACGGGGCCTGCGCGGCGGCCAGCGCCCCGCAGAGCACCACCACGAGGCCGATGGGTCGTCGCATCGTCACTCCTGCAGGGCGAAGTTGTGGGTGAAGGTCTGGGGCCCCGGGCGCACGACGAGCGTCTTCTCGAACACCTTGCCCGACGTCGGGTCGACGAGCCTGAGGCGGTGTGTCCCGGCCGGCACCTGGACCTCGCGGCCGAGCGGCGTCTCGCCGACGAAGGTGCCGTCGATGAAGACGCGGCCGGCGGGCCTGATGCGGAAGTCGATGCGGCCCGGGCGCGGCGCGGCTGGCGCATCGTCGGGCAGGTGGCCCCCGGCATCGGCGTCGCCGGTGACGACCGCGAGCGCGCCGGCATCGATGGCCCCGGGGGGGCCGGCGTCGATGGGCTCGGCCACCCGCTCGTCTCCTGCGTCAACGGGCGCCGCGAAGGGGCGGCCCGCGTCGATGGCCGCGATCACGAGGGGCCGCTCCGGCGGGGGCGGTGTCTCGAGCGGTGGGGCTGGCGGGCGCTCCCGCGTCGCGACGAGGGCACCGACGGCGACGGCGATGACGGCGAGCCCGGCGCCGACGACGAGGGGCGCTCGCCTGCGAGGTGGCGGAGCGGGCGGCAGCGGGGCGGGCACCTCGGCGACCGGCCGGAGCGCCGTCGCCGACACGCCGCTCCCCGCGGGCTCGGGCGTCGCCAGCGCGGCGGCGCGCTCGCTCGACCACGACGCGGTGGTGCGGTCGAGGCCCTCGGCCCTCGGCGGAAGCACGTTCTGGAGCGTGGGCTCGTGGTCGAGCGGGAAGAGCCGCTCGACGAGCCGCCCGACGTCGGTGATCGACACCACCTCGCCGGTCGACGCGATGAAGCGCTCGAGGTCCCGCTGCAGCGCGTGGCACGTCGCGTATCGATCGTCGGCGCGCTTCTCGAGGCACTTCGAGATGATGACGTCGAGCGCCTGCGGCAGGTCGGCGCGCTTGGCGCTCGCGCGCACCAGCGGCTCGCTCCCCAGAATCGCCTGGATGATGCTGACCTCGCTGGTGGCGTCGAACGGCATCTCGCCGCAGACGAGCTCGTACAGCACCACCCCGAGCGCGAAGAGGTCGGCGCGCCGGTCGAGCGGCTCCCGGGCGAGCTGCTCCGGCGGCATGTAGGCGAGCTTGCCCTTGATGACGCCGTCGCGCGTCAGGTGCTGCTGGGTGCTCGCCTTGGCGATGCCGAAGTCGACCACCTTCACCGCGCCCGAGCGTGAGACGAGCACGTTGTCGGGCGAGATGTCGCGGTGGACGAGGTTGACCGCCACGCCGCGCTGGTCCTTCAGGTCGTGCGCGTAGCCCAGGCCCTCGGCGGCGAGCGCGATGATGCGCGCGCACATCGGCAGCGACAGCGGCCCCTCGGTCTCCCGCGCCGCCCGGTTGAGCGCGCGCAGGTTCGGCCCGTCGATGAACTCCATCGCGATGAAGTACTGCCCGTCGGCCTGCCCGAAGTCGAAGATCTGCACCACGTTCGGGTGGTTCAGCTCGGCCGCCAGCCGCGCCTCGGACAGGAACATCTCGATGAAGCGCGGGTCTTCGCCGAGGTGCGGGAGGATGCGCTTGACCACCAGCCGCTTCTGGAAGCCCATGGGCCCGTCGGCCCGCGCGAGGAACACCTCGGCCATGCCGCCCGTCGCCAGCTTCCGGATGAGGGTGTACTTGCCGAGCGTCTGCGTCATGGGCGCCCCGTCGAGGGCCTTCGGTCAACCATCGCCCAGTCCGGCACTTCGCGGAAACGAATTGCCTCGGCCCACGAGGCCATCGACGGTCGCGGCAGCCCACAGTAAGGGGCAGGCCGATGCTCGCGCTCTCGCTGTGGCTGGTGTTGAACGCGTCGCCGGGGGTGCTCCAGGGCGCTCAGGTTCGCCAGGACCGGGGCGTGGTGCGCTCGCCCGTGGTGCGCGACGGCCGCGCCGAGTACGAGGGAGCTCCGTGGGACTCACAGCTGGCCGCCATCCTCCAGCCCGATGGCGTCCTCGAGTGGGACCTGGGTGAGGTGAAGCCCATCGAGGCGGCGCTGCTGCAGGGCGACAACAACGACGACTTCATCCTCTGGGGGTCGGTCGACGGCTCGTTCTTCTCGCCCCTCTGGCGCGCGCCGCAGGACGCGATGGCCGGGCTGCGCACGCGCACCACCACGTCGCTGAAGGCGCAGGCGCGGTACCTGCGGCTCACCGCCGAAGGGGGCGACCGCATGTACTCCATCGGTGAGCTGATGGTCTTCTCGAAGGCCGGAGAGCTCACCGACGACGTCGTCCGGCGGGAGCCGCTGCCGCCGCCGGGCAAGCGCGCCGACCCACAGCTCGACGGCTCGCTCGTCATCTCGACGGTGATGGCGTTGGCCGCCGTCGCCTGGTTCTGGACGCGCCGGCAGGCCGTGCTCAGGCGCCAGGCTCCCGCGGGGCAACCGAGCGGCGATGGCGGGCCCCAGGACGAGCCAAAGGCCCCCTGACGGGCCGGCCGGGGAGGTGAGCGTCAGAGCCCCGCGACCTTCCCCGACGCGCTGACCTCCCAGGCGAACCGCACCGTCCTGGTCGCGTTGGGACCCAGCGCGACCTCGAGCCGCGCGACGCCGTCCTTCGTCACCGCACCCGGTGGTGGGTCGCAGTCTCTCGTCAGCACCTGCACCTCGACCTCCTTCACCTCGCTCACCAGCACGCGCTCCTCGATGGCGAGCTTGCGTGGCTCGGCTGAGGCGTTCGAGACGTAGAGCGTCACGCGCTTCTTCGTCGTCCGCCGCGCCGTCAGGCGGTTCTCGTCGGTCTTCTCGAGGAGCTCGCGCGTCACCCGCAGCCCGTCCTCGCTGCCGAACGACAGCTTCAGCGTCTCGCCCGGGGCGGTGAAGGCCACCTGCGAGCGGCCGACGAAGCCCGAGCTGCGAAGCAGATCGACAGGCCCGGCGAGCATCACCATGCCGCCGGCGTTCGTGAAGCGCGCCACCGTGAAGGCGAGCGGTGACAGCTCGGGTGCGCAGAGCAGCTCGAGCTCGGCCTTCGCCTCGAACTGGAAGAGGGGAATGCGGTGGGGCTGGCCGTCGCTCGGTACCGTCACCCGCCGCGGCACGTCGAGCAGCCGCGCCTCGCCACCATCGTCGAGGCCGGGGAACTCTGGCGCCGCTTCGCTCCGCTCGCCGGCCGACTGGAGCTTCTCTTCGCGCACCGCCACCTCGACGACCTGCTTCTCGACGGTCGTCTTCGGGCGCAGGCGCAGCCAGTCCGAGGCGAGCTGCGGCGGCGAGGTGCCCAGCGTGGGCCGCGCCGTCGACAGCTGCAGCGCGACGTCGGTCCACGCCTCGCCGGTCGACTGCCACACGACGGCGTCGGCCTCGAGCGTGACGGCTCCCCCCGCGAGGGTGGCCCGGTACGCGGGGCGCCACACCGCGCAGGGCACCAGGTAGCTCACCCGCACCGTGGCCGTGCCCGCGCCCTCCAGCGAGAGCGAGAGCAGGCACTCGAGGTCCTCGACGCGCTGCTCTCCGATGGCGAGGGCCTGCCGGGTGGCCGTCAGCTCGCGCTTGATCCGCTCGACCTGCGCCTGCGCGAGGGTGAGCTGCGCCTCGGTCTGCCGCTCCTGCGTCCCCAGCGCGTCGAGCTGGCGGGCCCAGCCGGTCGCGTCGGCCTCGCCGTAGCCGACGCGGGCGGCGATCGACTCGAGCAGCTCGCGCCGCGTCGCCGCCAACGTCTCGAGCCGGGTCTGCTCCCGGTAGGCGTCGGCCTCGCGCTCGTACTGCTCGTCGACGAGGGCGCTCACCCGCTGGCGCAGCGCCGAGGCGTCGGCCGGGAGCCCGCCGCGGGCCTTCTCGCGCCACCTCCGCACCAGCTTCGCCTCGTGCAGCGTCGCGCCGTTCACCGTGACCTCGAGCGAGCGGTCGACGGCCACCAGCGGCAGGCCGGGCACCTCGAGGGTCGCCACGCCGCCGGCCAGCGACACCTCGCCGGTGCGCTCCACCCGGGCCCGGTCCTCCATCA